>NZ_CAXUGK010000012.1:0-122960 GCF_964250605.1 Bacteroides sp. AR20
CCTTGGCGCGGGCCGTTCCCCGACCGATGAGTTTTCTAGAGATAAATAATGCGTGACACAGTTTATTTTACACTACCGTCTGGTCTGTTTCTGTCCGGAGCAGCCGCCAGCCTTAACATGAAGAAAATCCCGGAAGATATAGAAGACGGTATATTGACTGCCAAGGAACTTTCTAAGTTAGATCTGTCAAACCTCAATTTGGCTATCCTGTCAGCTTGCCAAACGGGGTTGGGAGAGATCGTAGGGGACGGCGTTTTCGGATTGCAACGAGGATTCAAAAAAGCCGGAGCCCAGACACTCTTAATGAGTTTATGGAAAGTAGATGATACTGCCACCCAGCTACTGATGGCAGAATTCTATAAGAACTTGGTTTCCGGACAAAACAAAAGAGCAGCTTTTCTAAATGCCCAAAAATATCTGCGTAGCTATCAAAACGGAATCTACGACAAACCAGAATATTGGGCAGCCTTTATTATGCTAGATGGAATTCATTAACTAAATATTTAGAAACACCATGAAAAGAGCCCTAATCAGCATGTTATACTTGCTTACCTTTTTAACAACATGTTTTTCACAAACAGCCACATTGTCAAAGAAGATGGCAACCTATCGGGATTTTTGTTTGAAAGTCCGCGAAGGAGTAGAACTGAAAAATGTACAAACCTTGAAAGAGTGTATAGCAGAGTGGACCGGTGACATCAATACTATCATATATCAGAATGATACGGTCAGAATTACCGACTTTGACCGATTCTCCGTAACAGATGGCAGTAACGAAGTGGGGCTAAACAAACACTTACTATACCGTCCCGAATTTATTGATTCATTGATTGTCTACGACATAAGCTTTGCCAATAACTACATTGAGAAACCCTTACTCTTACGAGCATCCTACGACTGTAAACTCGTACATCGCGCGCTGGCACCACATAGTAAAGGTACATACTCATCCAAAGGTTCCGGAAAGAGAGAACTTCTGGTTGTAGCAGAGAATGGTGGCACCGTGAACCTTTACGTCAACGACGAAAAAAACGGCATCCATGTATCAGACACATCTCCTCAAGGAAAAGCCGCCGCTTGGGTCTGCTGGGAGATGGATAGTTTCGGCATATATACAATAACCGTTGAAAACACTTCCGATAAAGAGATAAGTTTCGTGATAACATCCAACTAATTATGAAAATATTCATTGCATTATTACTACTGCTGGGCAATGTTTATATACATGCGCAAAGCAACTACAATGAACTGTTCACCCGTGGGGAAGAGTTCCGTAGTAAAGGTTTATATACAAAAGCACTTCCATATTACGAAAAGGCAGAAAAGGTAGTAAAGGCCAATAGTCATAAATTAGCCCTATGGAGAGTGATGGCAGAATCCTATAAAGAAACGGCAGATTATAATAAATCTCGCTTGTACTACGAGCAAATACTCCATACGTTCAAAAACTTTCCTTACAAAGACGACGTCTTACTGAATCTCAGTGACATTTATCTACTGACCGGCTATTACGAAAAAGTCATCGAGCTACTATCTCCTCTCAACTTAAGAAAAGGCGAAGACAAACGCCTGATTAATCTGTCCAATGCTTACGCACAAACCGGTAACTCCCAAAATGCATTAGCACTTTTGGACACAGCCATCAGTCAACATGCAACAAGCAAAGACAGCATCTTCAGAAGTGCCATCCAAAATAAAGGATACATTTTGTGGAATATAAAACGCCATAAAGAAGCTTTCGAGTTATTAAGCTCCGCTTTGTCTCTATATACAGAAAATGATGCCGATCGCTATTTATGTTTGGGTAATCTGGCCATCGTAGAAAGCGAATTAGGAGATTCAGCCAAAGAGCAGTCTTATTTCAAGAAAGCGTTGGCACATATAGACGAAGCCATATCCTGGCAGCAGATAAATATCGGAAACACCCATCCAGACTATATTATCTCATTGCGGAAAAAAGCAGAAATCCTACTTAAGATGAACGCTCTTCCAGAAGCAACAACTCAATTCAAAATATATTTTGAGAAAGAAAAAGACTACATCATCTCCAACTTTGCATACATGACCGAACAAGAACGAATTAACTTCTGGAATACAAAAAAGAAAGTATTGGCAGAATGTTATGCAACGGAAGGCTTTGACCCCGACTTTTTGTTTGATGTAGCTGTATTCTCAAAATCTGTACTATTACAAACCAACATCAATATATGGCAATTGGTATCTGGCAATCAAGAATATACACAACTTTATGAAAGGCTCCATGAACTACGACTGTTACTCCGCTCATCAACCGGTAAAGAGAGACAAACTCTACAAAAAGAATATGAACAACAAGAACGCCTATTAATGAACCGGGTAAATGCTTATAAATTCTTTCTTGACAATTTGAAAGTCAATGGAAAAGACATAAGCAGAGCACTGACAAATCAGTCGGACAAAGCCATTGAGTTCATACAATATCTCAAGAATGACACAACACGTTATGCAGCATTGGTTATGCAGAAAAATAAAGCAGTTCGCTTTATTCCCATGTTCACCTTGGAAGAAATAGAACAATACACAATACAGAATAAGAAGAACTTCGGTACGCTAAAAGAGGCTATATATTCCAGAAAAATCATAGATAAGAACCACCTTTATTCCGACACGATTTCTGGGAAAAAGATATGGGATAATCTTCTTGGCGATACACCCTCCAAAACTAATATTTATTTCTCACCGGAAGGTATATTCCATCTGCTGGGTATAGAATACCTCTGCTTTGACCGCCCCGACTGCAAAATATTCCGTCTGTCATCTACCAGAAGACTATGTGAAGACAGAGGAACAGCATCCAAGCCTTCTCTGTTACTACTCGGTGGATTAAATTACAATGATGACTCTGCCGTCATACAGCACCCCGATACCCTGCCTGATCGCAGTGCCAGTGAGATATTAGGTAGAGATATGTTACCACCCGTGGTAGGGCAAGGATATACATACCTCAATGGCTCGCTGGCCGAAGTAAACAATATTCGTACGCTTATATCACCCAATAGTTGCCAACTATACCAATATTCCAAGGGAACAGAGGATATCGTCAAACAAGATATGCAGAAATACAATATGATACATATATCTACTCATGGATTTTGTTTCGACTATCAGATAATACCATCCACATTATACCTCAAGGATAATGTTTCAGAAGATTTATCCTTGTCACGATGTGGAATCATACTTTCTGGAGCCAACCGGACAGCTAAACAAGATGCCAACAATAAATACGTGGAAGATGGCATATTGACAGCAAGAGAATTATGTAACCTTAATCTAACACATGTGGAGCTGGCTGTTCTTTCCGCATGTCAAACGGGATTAGGTCGTATTACGGCCGATGGAATTGCAGGGCTGCCCAGAGGATTGAAAAAGGCCGGTGCCAACGCCATCCTTGTTTCACTGTGGGACGTAAACGACCACGCAACACAGTTACTCATGACACAATTCTATAGGAACTTGCTTAAAGGAAAAAATAAAATTGAGTCTTTACATGATGCACAAACCTATGTGCGTAATTATGAAATCGAAGTGGAGACGGGAGTTGGTAAACAACAATGGAAATCCCGGGTCAGGCAAGAAATAGACAAAACCAAAGAAAAATCTGCTTCTCCGCAAACCACCAAAATAAAGAAATATCAAGACCCATATTATTGGGCAGCCTTTTTCTTGATTGACGCGATTTAGACCATATTATCCAGATATCACCTCCTTGGCTATCCACGCACAAGCCTCCGCATCTGCCAATGCATGGTGGTGCTGCTCCAGTTGGTAGCCACAACAAGCTGCCACTGTGTGCAACTGATAGTTGGGCAATCCTTTCAGGACGCGACGTGATACCTGCAAAGTACAATGAAACTCATAATCCGGATAATCCATGCAGTAAGTACGGAAAACAGCTTTCAAGCAGCTTTCATCAAAGGCCTTGTTGTGCGCTACCAATGGTAAACCTTCAATGCGTGGAGCTATTTCCTGCCACACAACGGGAAAGATAGGAGCATCCTGGGTATCTGCCAACGTCAAGCCATGCACGCGGGTATTCCAATAAGTATAATACTCCGGCTCGGGACGGATAAGGCTATAATAATGGTCCACAATTTCTCCATCGCGTACGATAACCACTCCTACACTACAAACACTGGTACGCTGTTCATTGGCCGTTTCAAAATCAATGGCTGCAAAATCTTTCATCCTATCAGAGAATTTAATGACTCCCAAAGATAGAAATAATATTTGCGCAAGAAACATAGTCAATAAACAAATATGCTACTAACTCTAATTACCAGCGCCTTACCTTTACCAAGTCGTTACTCTATTCGGTAAAAGCTTTTACTTCATAGTGTAACGACCATTACCTAAGAATGTAAAGCCCGTTACCCCATAATGTAAACACCTTTACAGCCTATTGTAAACGCACCCGTAATATAAAAAAGAACTCCGTTCCTTTCATACTACACCTGGTTTCCATTATCTTTGTCCCCCGGACAAAGGCTAAAATATCATGGAACATCCACTTTCGCAATTCAAATATTGTCCGAAATGCGGTTCAGCCCATTTCGAAGTTCATAACGAGAAGTCGAAGCAGTGCGCCGACTGCGGTTTCGTCTACTACTTCAACCCCTCTTCCGCCACCGTCGCCTTGATACTGAACGAGCGCGACGAGCTGCTGGTGTGCCGCCGCGCCAAAGAGCCTGCCAAAGGGACGTTAGACCTCCCCGGAGGCTTCATCGACATGACCGAGACCGGTGAGGAAGGCGTTGCCCGCGAAGTAAGAGAAGAAACCGGCATGAAGGTGGCAAAGGCCGAATATCTCTTCTCCCTACCCAATATTTACATCTATTCCGGCTTCCCCGTACACACGCTGGATATGTTTTTCCGTTGTACGGTGGAGGACACCTTGCACTTCGAGGCGATGGACGACGCGGCAGACCTCTTCTTCCTCCCCTTAAAAGATATCCGTACGGAAGAGTTCGGACTCGGCTCCATCCGCAAAGGAGTGGGTATCTTCCTGGAAGACATACGGAAGAACAAAAGTGAATGATTATTCGTTCCTATTATGGTATATATCCTAAAAAAGCCAAACAAGTGTAACATTTCCGGGTTAAAACCCGTATTTTTGTAAAATACCTATTTTAACAAAAGAAGATGAAACATAAAATCTCCCGAATATTGTGCACAGCACTCTGTTGCGCACCTTTACTCGCCTCAGCACAAACAAGCGAGAAGAGTACTTCTCCCAAGCGACTCTACCAGGAAGGACAGACGTTGTTCCAACAAAAGGCATACGCCGCCGCCATCTCCCCGTTGCAAGCCTATGTACGCCAGATGAATGCAGACGGCAAGCCTCTGCCCGATACCGGCGAGCGGCAAGAAGCGGAATACATGCTGGTATGCGCCGCATACGAGCTCAGAGACCCCAAAAGCATAGACCTGCTCCGCGCCTTCCTAGACGAATATCCTGATACTCCCCATGCCAACCGCATCTATGCATTAATCGCCTCCTCCTATTTCTTCGAAGGCAATTATGACGATGCCCTCGCCATGTTCAACTCCGCCCGCCTCGACCTTCTGGGTACCGAGGAGCGTGACGACATGACCTACCGCCTTGCCACCTGCTATCTGAAGACGGGCAATGTAAAGGAAGCAGCCATCTGGTTCGAGACCCTGCGCAGCACCAGCAGGAAATATGCAGCGGACTGTGCTTACTACATCTCTTATATCCGATATACCCAAGGACGGTATGACGAAGCGCTCAGCGGTTTCCTGCCTCTGCAGGACAATGCCAAGTACAAGAACCTGGTCCCCTATTACATCGCCGAAATCTACTTGCTGAAGAAACAGTACGACAAGGCGGAAATTGTAGCGCAAAATGCCTTGTCAACCCACCCCGACGGTCTGAGCTACACGCACACGGCGGAGCTGAACCGCATCCTCGGTACAGCCGAATACCATTTCGGGAAATACCACGAAGCCATAAAGTCCTTCGAGCAATACCTGGAGCACAATGCCGAATCTGCCACTCATAGAAGAGATGCCCTCTACATGCTGGGTATGTCCTATTATCAATGCGGCGTGTATTCTCAAGTTCCTGCCATCCTTGGCGAAGTGACTACCGAGAACGACGCTCTCTCCCAAAATGCCTACCTGCACATGGGACTGGCTTACCTGCAACTGGCCGACAAGACCAAGGCACGTATGGCCTTCGAGCAGGCTGCCGCTTCCAATGCCGACCCGAAAATCAAGGAACAAGCCGCCTATAACTACGCCTTATGCATTCACGAGACCTCCTATTCCGCTTTCGGCGAATCGGTGACCGTCTTTGAGAAATTCCTGAACGAATTTCCAAACTCTCCTTATGCCGAGAAAGTCAGCAACTACCTGGTGGAAGTATACATGAATACACGCAGCTATGATGCCGCACTCAAGTCCATCGACCGTATCTCCCATCCCAGCAAAGCCATTCTGGAAGCCAAACAAAAGATTCTTTTCCAACTCGGGACCCAGTCTTTTGCCAACACGCAGTTCGAACAAGCCATCGGTTACTTCAACCAAAGCGTCACGTTGAGGCAATACAACCTCCAGACCAAGGCAGACGCCCTCTACTGGCTCGGCGAGTCTTATTACCGCCTGAACCGGATGAGAGAAGCTGCCCGCAATTTCAACGAATATCTGTCACTCACCCGGCAGAGGGATACGGAGATGTTCGCCCTTGCCTACTATAACCTGGGCTACATCGCTTTCCACCAGAAAGACTATTCGACGGCAGAGAACCGTTTCCGCAACTTTGTCCAACTGGAGAAAGGTGAAAACCCGACTGCATTGGCAGATGCCTACAACCGTATCGGTGACTGCAACCTGCACGTCCGCCGCTTCGACGAGGCCAAGCAATACTATACAAAAGCAGAAAGTCTGGGAACACCTGCCGGAGACTACTCTTACTATCAGCTGGCCCTTGTAGCCGGCCTGCAAAAAGACTATTCCGGAAAGGTTACTTTACTGGACCGCCTTGCCGTCAAATATCCCAATTCGCCTTATGCCATCAATGCCCTTTACGAAAAAGGACGCTCCTACGTACAGAGCAACAACAGCCCCCAAGCTATCGCCGCCTTCCGCGAATTGCTCGGCAAGTATCCCGAGAGTCCCGTCAGCCGTAAAGCAGCTGCAGAAATCGGCCTGCTTTACTACCAGAACGATGACTATGACCGTGCCATAGAAGCCTACAAACATGTAGTCACCCAATATCCCGGAAGCGAGGAAGCCCGCCTTGCCATGCGCGACTTGAAGTCCATCTACGTAGATGCCAACCGCGTGGATGAGTTTGCCGCCCTTGCCGCCCAAATGCCGGGAGAAATCCGCTTCGAACCCAGTGAGCAAGACTCGCTGACTTACATCGCTGCCGAAAAAGTATATATGAAAGGCGAAGCCGTACCTGCCAAAGAGAGTTTCACCCGCTATCTGCAAAGTTATCCGGGAGGCGCTTTCAGCCTGAATGCACACTACTACCTCTGCGTCATAGGCAAAGAGCAGAAAGATGACGAGGCGGTATTGGAACATGCCGGAAAACTGCTGGAATACCCCGATAACCCATATTCTGAAGAGGCTTTGCTGATGCATGGAGAAATTCTGTTCAACCGCCAGCAATATGACCTGGCATTGGCCGACTACAAAAAATTGCAGGCCAAAGCCACCACGGCAGAGCGCCGCCAGCTTGGCGCTATCGGTGTACTGCGCTGTGGAGCACTGATGCATGATGATGCGGAAGTCATCAACGCCGCCACAGCCTTGCTTGCCGAAGCCAAGCTGTCTCCGGAGCTCCGGAACGAGGCGTTGTACTACCGTGCCAAGGCATACCTCAACCAGAAAGCCGACAAGAAGGCAATGGATGACCTTCAGCTGCTGGCCAAAGACACCCGTACCCTTTATGGAGCCGAAGCCAAATATCTGGTGGCATTACAATGGTACAACGCCGGTAATTATGCCTCTGCAGAAAAGGAAATCCTTAATTTCATCGACCAGAGCACACCGCATGCCTACTGGCTGGCACGCAGTTTCATCCTTCTGTCTGATGTATATGTAGCCATGGACAAGAAGCTCGATGCACGCCAATACCTATTGAGCCTGCAGCAGAACTACCAGGCCGACGACGATATAGCAAGCATGATTAACGAAAGACTGGAGAAATTAAAGTAAGAAATATAGCACATTATGAAAAAGATACAATATATCCTCGCAGGAACTATGCTTGTCTCCCTCTCTTTGGGAGCACAAGCCCAGACACAACCCCAAGACACCACCATGAACCGTACGGTAGTCGTGGAACAAGAATATAATCCGGACATCATGGATGCCTCCAAAGTGAACGTGCTTCCCAAGGTGGAACCTCCTACCGTCAGCAAAAAGGCGGTGGAATATGACGCCACCCTGATGCCGGCAACCCATATCCCGGCAGGTATCATGCAAGCCTATACCGGAAAAGAGACGCAGGCGAAAGCGCTGCCCGGATATGTACGCTTGGGATACGGTAACTACGGTAACCTCGATGTACGCGCCAACTACCTCTTCTCTTTATCCCCCAAAGACCGCCTCAACCTGACATTCACAATGGATGGCATGGATGGCAAACTGGACTTGCCGGATAATGGCGGGAAGTGGAATTCATTCTACTACCGTACCCATGCTGCCATGGATTATGTACATGCCTTCAGCAAAGTCGATTTGAATATTGCCGGAAAGTTCAACCAAAGCAATTTCAATTTCCTGCCCGACTTCGTCAGCAACAAGCAGAAATTCGTTTCGGGTGATGTACATTTCGGGGTAAGTTCCACGAGCGACGATATGCCTCTCCAATTCCGTGCCGAAACCAATTTGTTGGTCTACCAGCGCCAACACGACCTCATGGTGAGCAATATCAAAGAAAATATCGTGCGTACCAAAGCCGATGTCACCGGTTCCATCTCCGATGAGCAGACCATCGGCATGGCTTTTGCCATGGACAATACATTCTACAGCGACGGACGTTTCGAGAATCACACCGACGTAGACTTCAATCCATACTATCTCTTTCAGAATGACGACTGGAAAATACGTCTCGGCGCACACGTCGACCTGGCTTTCGGTTTCGGCAAGAAGTTCCGCGCCGCTCCCGACGTAGAAATACAATACATCTTCTCGGACAGCTACATCCTCTACGCACAAGGTAAGGGAGGACGGCTACAGAACGATTTCCGCCGTCTGGAAACCATTACGCCTTATGGCATTACAAACCAGCAACTTGACAATACCTACGAACAGCTCAACGCAGCCGTCGGCTTCAAGGCAAGCCCGGTCAGCGGATTGTGGTTCAACCTATACGGCGGGTATCAAGATTTGAAAAACGACCTGATTGACACTCCGACTGTCAAGTCCGACGGGATAAGCAATGTTTTCCTCACAGAAGACACCAAGAACCTCTACGCCGGAGCCGACCTGAGCTACAACTACAAGGATGTTTTCTATCTCGCCGCCAATGCCGTCTATCGCCATTGGACAACGGACTCAGACGGTTCTGATGTCGTAGTAAGTTTCAAACCGGCCGTAGAAGGCAATCTCAATCTCAAGGTACGCCCCATCTCCCCACTGCTTGTCGGCATCGGCTATCAGCACATCTCACGCCAAGGCGTGGAGGGCAACAAGGCGGACCCCGTCAGCAATCTCTATCTGAACGGCAGCTACGAACTCTTCAAAGGTATCTCCGTGTATGCGCGCGTGAACAACTTGCTGAACAAAGATTACCAGTACTACTGGGGATACCCTTCAGAAGGTCTCAGTTTCTTAGGCGGAGTAAGCTTCCTCTTTTAATAGAGGCAGCACAAGCCGAAGCTCTAATTTGAACAAAAAAGGTCATTTTTGCTAAATTCTCCTTATATTATAAGGTGGGAAGAATCTTTTTTTCCTACTTTTGCGGGCGAATTCAGTGGCGGGAGTCACTAAAAAACAGAAATTTATGCAGAAAAACCTTGTCATAGTCGAGTCTCCGGCGAAAGCAAAAACCATCGAGAAATTCCTTGGAAAAGATTTCAAAGTCCTTTCCAGCTACGGCCATATACGTGATTTGAAGAAAAAAGAATTCAGTATTGACGTAGACAAAGACTTCAAACCGCATTACGAGATACCGGCGGATAAAAAGAAACTCGTAACCCAGCTGAAAGAAGAAGCCGAGCAGGCAGAAACCGTATGGCTGGCTTCCGATGAGGACCGCGAAGGGGAAGCCATCGCATGGCACTTGTACGAAGTGCTGAAACTGAAACCGGAACACACCAGACGTATCGTCTTCCATGAAATCACCAAAGGTGCCATCCTGAAAGCGATAGAAAATCCCCGTGACATTGACATCAACTTGGTCGATGCCCAGCAAGCCCGACGTATCCTGGACCGTATCGTAGGTTTTGAACTTTCACCGGTATTGTGGAAGAAAGTGAAACCTGCCCTTTCTGCAGGCCGTGTACAGTCCGTAGCCGTCCGTCTCATTGTAGAGCGCGAACGCGAGATACATGCATTCCAAACCGAAGCATCCTACCGTGTTACTGCCGTATTCCTCGTTCCGGACACTGACGGCAAAACAGTGGAAATGAAAGCCGAACTGGCGCATCGGCTCAAGACAAAGGCAGAAGCCCGGAAATTGCTGGAGAGCTGTAAAGCAGCTACGTTTACCATCAGCGACATCACTACCCGTCCGCTGAAGAAAACTCCCGCCGCCCCGTTCACCACCTCTACCTTGCAGCAGGAGGCTGCCCGCAAACTGGGATTCACCGTGGCACAGACCATGATGGTGGCGCAACGTCTGTACGAATCCGGATTGATAACCTACATGCGTACCGACTCCGTCAACCTTTCCGAACTTGCCGTCAACGCCAGCCGTGAAACCATCTCCAACCTGATGGGCGAACGTTACGTACACAACCGCCACTTCGCCACCAAGACCAAAGGAGCGCAAGAGGCCCACGAAGCTATCCGCCCCACCTATATGGAGAATGCCAAGATAGAAGGTACCCCGCAGGAAAGAAAGCTGTACGACCTCATCTGGAAACGTACCATCGCCTCGCAGATGGCAGATGCCGAAGTGGAAAAGACAACCGTAACCATTGCTATCAGCAACGAGACGGAGACTTTCACTGCAACCGGCGAAGTGGTGAAATTCGACGGTTTCCTCCGTGTCTACCGCGAATCATACGATGATGACGTAGAAACCCAGGAAGATGAGGCACGCCTACTGCCCCCTCTGAAAAAAGGACAGAAGCTCGAACATGAAGGTATCACCGCTACCGAACGTTTCACCCAACACCCTCCCCGCTACACGGAAGCAAGCCTTGTGCGCAAATTGGAGGAACTGGGTATCGGACGTCCGTCTACCTATGCTCCTACCATTTCCACCATCCAGCAACGCGAATACGTGATAAAAGGAGAAAAAGCAGGTGAAGAACGCACCTACAATGTGCTCAACCTGCAGGGTAATGAAATAACGGACAACAACCATACAGAAATCACCGGAGCTGAAAAGTCAAAACTGATGCCGACAGACACCGGTATTGTGGTCAATGACTTCCTGATAGAGTACTTCCCGGACATCCTTGACTACAACTTCACTGCGAGCGTCGAAAAGCAATTCGACGAAATAGCCGAAGGTGACAAGCAATGGACCGCCATTCTGAAAACATTCTATAAAAAATTCCATCCTTCAGTAGAAAACACGCTTGCCGCGAAAACCGCCCACAAGGCAGGCGAACGGATTCTGGGAACAGACCCCGTCAGCGGAAAGCAAGTGTCTGTAAAAATCGGACGTTTCGGCCCAGTAGCACAGATAGGTACTGCCGAAGATGAGGAAAAGCCCCGTTTCGCTCAGGTAAAAAAAGAAATGTCCATCGAGACCATTACGCTGGAAGAAGCGCTGGAGCTGTTCAAACTTCCCCGTACTCTCGGAGAGTACGAAGGTAAGAATGTAGTCGTAGGTGCGGGACGTTTCGGACCTTATATCCAGAACAACGGCTTGTATGCCTCATTACCCAAGACAATGGACCCGATGACTGTTACGCTGGAAGAAGCTATTGAACTTTTGCAAAAGAAACAAGAAGCAGAAGCCCAGAAACATATCAAGAAGTTTGAGGAAGAACCGGAACTGGAAATCCTGAATGGACGCTATGGCCCTTACATCGCTTATAAAGGCAGCAACTACAAGATTCCTAAAGACATCATCCCTCAAGACCTAAGCCTTCAGGCTTGTCTGGAGATTGTGAAACTGCAAAGCGACAAGGATACGGGCAAGTCGAAACGGACTGCAAAGGCGGTGAAAGCAACGAAAACTACGAAAACAACCGCCAAAGCAACTGCCAAAACGAGCAAGACGAAATAGGATGAAGCCGATTTACTCTTCCTTTCATATCGGAAGAGTTTCGGACAATCCGAAAGAAGCCCAAGGTTCAGAGTACCAAAATACTTTTTTGTACAACCAGAGTTTTCACGGTATTTGTCATCTCTGCATGCCCGATTCTTCAGGCACGGATGATGCGGATAAAGAAAGCCAATAGTGCCACTGCAACATCACTGCATATCTTATGCAGTGTCACTGCAATAGTGTTGCAGTGGCGCTGCAAAAGGCGTGCAGTAGTTTTGCAGTGGAGTTGCACTGATTATCAACATCTTATTTTACCCACATAAAATGAGGGAAAAGATTTATCTACATAAAATGGAGGAAAACACTCCTTTAGCCAGTTTTTGTAAAAAAGCCTTGTGTCTTCGTTAAATATTGCATATATTCGCCGTGCATGCAAGATGGATAAGTAAAACTCAACCGTCAAGATGCAAAAAAGACAATATACCATGAAGCAAATCAACCTTTTATCGGCACTCCTGCTGCTATGCCTCTATGCCTGCAACAACAAACCATATCCTCATACTATGCAAGTGGCAGATAAATTGGTATATAGTAATCCGGACAGTGCCTGCCTATTGCTGGAACAACTCCGTGACAGTATCACTACAGAACCCAAAGCCACACAGATATATTACCAACTACTGAACATAAAGGCCAGAGACAAAGCCTATATTACACATACCTCTGACAGCCTCATCCTGGAAGTTCTGCATTATTATGAAGATAAAAAAGACAAAACGCATTTACCCGAAGCATATTACTATGCCGGGCGAGTATATGCCGACTTAGGAGATGCCCCACAAGCATTAGACTACTATCAGAAAGCAGCAGAACTGTTGGAAGGAAGTACGGATTACCGATTGCAGAAAGTGATTTATAGTCAAATGGGAGAATTGTTCCTTTATCAGGGAGTATATGAAGAGGCGATGAAAACATACAAAAAAGCTTATCGGTATAGTGCATTGACCAAAGATGAAAGAAGTATAATTGTCAACCTCTGCAATATAGGGACAACTTGGATGGCTTTCGATAAGCAAGACAGTATTTTACACTATTATACACTTGCACTAGCACAAGCCGAGAAGAACAAAGATAAAGAATCAATAACCATGATGCACTATCGCTTCATTGATCTATATATCCAACTAAAGCAATACGATTCAGCCAAAGCCATATTGCAAACGGTCATACTTTCTACACCACCACAAGAAACAGCGCAATATGCAACCGTTGCAGCTTCATATCACGAAATGGGGAAATTTGATTCTGCACAGCACTACTATAATATCATGCTGAAGAGTGATAATATCTATGCCCTACAAGCCGCTCATTGGGGATTAGCAAAAATCTCAGAAAGAGATTCCAATTGCTCTTCCATTTTATATCACCTCCAGCACTACAATGAATTGACCGATTCCATCAAAAACATTACAGACAGCGAAAGTATCCGTAAAATGCAGTCACTTTACAATTATCAACTACATGAAAAAGAAAGTAACCGATTAAAAAACCAAAGTACCCGCCAACAGTTCTGGATATTATCTTCACTCTTGACATTAAGTATTCTGGTGCTTGTCTTCCTTATTTATTTTTACACAAACAAACAAAAGAAAGCCCGTTTGGAGAATAGCTTGAAAGAGCTGAAACGGCAAAAAGAGGAGCAGTACCAAAGAAGTACACAATACATTGAAGACAATAAGCACAAAATAGCGCTATTGGAAAAAGATTTGCAAACAACCAATCAGAGCAACAATGCTATGCAAAAGCTGCTCTTGGCACAAAAAGAGCAGATACTTCACATGAACTGCAAAATAGAAGCAGACCAAAAAGAACAATCCTTAGCCGAAATAGCCTTTCGCCAATCCGATATTTACTGCAAATTCAAAGATGCCGCTAACGACAATAAACCTATTGATGCCCAAGACTGGGAAATGCTACGCATCAAAGTGGATCGTTGCTATAAAGATTTCACAGCACGCCTGCAAGCCATCTACCCCGTAAGCGACATTGAAATGAAAATCTGCCTATTACTCAAAATAGGAATCAACGTAACAGGTATCGCACAGCTTACCAGAAGAACTAAATCAGCCATTGTCTCTGCCCGCAAAAAGCTGTATGAAAAGACACACGGGGAAGTTGGCAAACCGGAACAATGGGACAAAATTATTCAGTCGTTATAGATGCCTATATAAAAAGGTACAGTTATACACACAAAAATCGCACAAAATAGCACGTCAAAACAAGAACCGCACAAAAACCGCACAGTTCTTAAATGAGAAACAAATTGAAATCCCATAAATTCGCAAACTAAAACTCAAATACATCAAATTATGAAACGTTTGCTTATTATTATTTGTTCTTGCCTTCTTTACATAGGATTATGTTCAGCTAAGACGAAAATATATTTAGAGAGAAAGCAAAAAAACGCCCAAACGCGTTCTTTAGTCACAGAACCAACGGCCAACCACGAAGGCAATACCATCTATCTACAATCCGATGTCTCCATAAAGGAACTTCAAGTAACCGTCAAAGACGAAAAAGGAAACATCATTTCTTCAGAGTTCATTTCTCTCTCTTCCCAGCAATCCTATGCTTTTTCTATAGGAGGTGCAAAAGAAGGAATTTATATTTTAGAGTTGAATGACGGAAAAGAGGAATATTACGGCTATTTTGAAATCTACTAATAGAATCAAACATGAAAATAGTTTGAATTAAAAAAACAATAAACGAGAACTCAAAAACGCCCAATTATCTACATCTCTAATTAAATTTGAAATGAAGAAAATCTTACTCACACTATTAATATACATAGCATATTGTATTTTTGTACAATGCGAAAATGATAAGCTACAAGAAAGTTTAGTTATTGCCACTATACTTTCAAAAACTGTAAATACAGTAGACCCTATTACGCTTAATGAAAACAAAAAAATGCAATTATTAGAGGAAAACAGTAATGAAATAGTATTACTTTCTCTAAATGCAATTAAAGAATTTACATACCAAGAAGGATACGAATATAAGTTAAGCCTATTAAAAACAAAAATTGAAAAGCCAGAATACATTGTAGACGCTCCTTCATTTGAATACAAATTATTAAATACAATTTCAAAAATGAAAGTAGAGTAGTAAACTAACATACCATACTTCATTAAAAAACGAAAATCATGAAAAAGAAAATCATTTTTTCAAACTGTATTTTTTTACTTTCTTTATTAGCTTGTACAAATGAGCTAAAAGAAGAAACCTCTTCTTTAAATACAATTCCTATTGATGTAATTAATTTAGAAGAAGCATTTCCTAATAAGACTAAAGAAACTGTGACTTTGCAAAATGGAATATCATTCGAAAGGTATAATGATTTAATTATTTGGGGAGGAGATATGATAATATCCGAAAAGATGTTTAATTCTTTTAATAATCCTACTCAGACCAGAGGCGGAATCGTTAATAATCCAGACTTTAAATGGCCCAATGGGATTGTTTATTACAAATTTGACTCTGCAATATCAAAAACGACTAAAGAACATATTCAACAAGCCATGGATGAATGGAAACAATCAACTTCTAAAATCATCACATTCACAGAAAGAACATCTCAAAAAAATTACATCAAGTTCATCAATGGAGATGGTAATTATTCATCAGTCGGAATGAGAGGTGGAGAACAAATTCTTAGCATTAGCAAATATGACAGTAATAAAGGTACTGCTTTACACGAAATAGGACATGCACTTGGATTAATTCATGAGCAGCAACGACGCGACAGAGACGAATATATTAATATAAATTGGGACAATATTCAGTCTGATAAAAAAAGTAATTTCAAGATATGGGAAGAAAGTCACGCCGTGATTAAGTACATTCCTGATGTACTATTTGATTATAAATCTATAATGCTATATCCTTCTTATAATTCTTTTGCTATTGATTACTCGAAGCCTACAATGACCAAGAAAGATGGTTCGACATTTAATGCACAAAGAAACAACCTTAGTTATATTGATATAGTAGCAATTTACGATATTTATGGTTTCCCCACTGGAGGAGGAGGTCCTTCCGTCACTTCCATCAAATAAACACTTATCTATCTTGACTACTATAATGAAGAAAATTACAATGTACGCCACAAAACAAATTTCTATCACAAGTATATAAAGAATAAGCCCGAAGAAGTATCTTCGGGCTTATTCTTTATTATAGTGCGGTGCTTACATTCTGTCAGGTACCTCAATTCCCAATAAGCCCATACCTAAGCGTACCACCTTGGCTACATTCTCGGACAATGCAAGGCGGAATACCTTCACTGCTTCGTTCTCCTCACGCAAAATGCTGAAGTCATGGTAGAACTGATTATATTCCTTCACAAGGTCATACGTATAGTTTGCAATGATGGACGGACTGTAGTCCTCACCTGCCTGCTTCACAATAGCGGCAAAGTCGGCAACCATCTGTATCAGTCCCTCTTCCTTCTCACTCAGTTCAATGCCGGCAGGCAACTGGGCAGGGATTTCGATACCGGCCTCTTTTGCCTTGCGGAGAACAGACTGGATACGTGCATAAGTATATTGGATGAACGGCCCCGTATTACCATTAAAGTCGATGGACTCTTTTGGATTGAATGTCATGTTCTTGCGGGCATCCACTTTCAGGATGAAGTACTTTAAGGCACCCAGACCAACGATACGGGCGATATTGTCTGCCTCTTCCTTTGTCAGACCATCCAGCTTACCCAGTTCATTGCTGGTTTCCTTGGCTGTATCAATCATCTCCGCCATCAAGTCGTCAGCATCAACTACTGTACCTTCGCGGCTCTTCATCTTGCCCTCGGGAAGTTCCACCATACCGTAAGAGAAGTGCACCAACCCTTTACCCCATTCGAAGCCCAGTTTGTCGAGCAGGATGGACAATACCTGGAAATGGTAATTCTGTTCGTTGCCTACCACATAAATCATCTTGTCGATGGGATAATCTGCAAAGCGGAGTTTGGCAGTACCTATATCCTGCGTCATGTAGACGGATGTACCGTCCGCACGCAACAGTAGCTTGTGGTCCAACCCCTCACCCGTGAGGTCTGCCCATACAGAGCCATCTTCTTTCCGGTAGAAGAAGCCTTTCTCCAGGCCCTCCATTACCTTCTCCTTACCTTCGAGGTACGTGTTTGATTCGTAATATATCTTATCAAAAGTTACACCCATCATACGGTAAGTCTCGTCAAAACCTGCATACACCCAGTCGTTCATCTTCTTCCAGAGCGCACGTACTTCCGGGTCATTGGCCTCCCACTTTACCAGCATTTCACGAGCCTCCTTCATCAAAGGAGATTCAGCTTCCGCCTTGGCTTTGGCTTCTTCCTCATTCATGCCTTCGCTTTGGAACTTGGCCATCAGTTCTTTCACTTCCGCTTTATAATGCTTGTCGAAGGAAACATAGTAATCGCCAATCAAGTGATCTCCCTTCTTGCCGGATGATTCGGGAGTTTCACCATTTCCGTACTTCTGCCATGCCAACATGGACTTGCAGATATGAATTCCACGGTCATTGACAATATTTGTCTTTACTACCTTATTACCGTTGGCAGCCACTATATTAGCCAGCGCATTTCCTAAAAGATTATTGCGTACATGGCCCAAATGAAGCGGTTTGTTGGTGTTGGGAGAAGAATACTCAATCATCACCAATGGAGAGTTGTCAGTAACAGCCACGATACCGTACTGCTTGTCCGCATGAATGCCATTCAACAATTCTATCCACGCAGAGGAGGCAATGGTCAGGTTCAGGAAGCCCTTGATGACATTAAATGCTGCAACCGAAGGCTCGTTTGCCTGCAAGTATTCACCGATTTCCTGGGCCGTCTGCTCCGGTCCTTTCTTGGACATACGGAGAAAAGGGAATACAACCAGCGTGAGGTGTCCCTCAAATTCTTTCTTGGTTTTCTGCAACTGCACTTGTGCGGCAGGAACATCCTGTCCGTAAAGCGCTTTCAGTCCGCCGATGACGGACGATACCAGTTTCTGTTCTATATTCATGATTCAAATGTATTTTCCTGCGTGCAAAGATAGCGTAAACCGAAATCAGTACAAAACAAGCAGGCTTGTTTTTATGGCCTCACAAGATATTCAACATACAAAGAGGGGACGCTCCTTGTAAAACGTCCCCTCTTTGTATGTTGAGTATACTGTTCTTATTCAGCTGTCAATTCCGTACCTGGTTTGAATTTAACAACTTTCTTTGCAGCAATCTCGATAGGCTTTTTAGTAGAGGGGTTGATACCCATACGCGCTCCTCTTTCCACCACACTGAAAGTTCCAAAACCAACCAATGATACTTTATCACCGGCCTTCATTGCCTTAGTGACTGATGCGATAAATGCATCCAATGCTTTCTTTGAATCAGTCTTTGACAAACCAGACTCCGCTGCCATAGCGCTAATAAGTTCCGCCTTATTCATAATGCTTAAAATTAATTAATATGTTACACAAAAGATATTTTTACTTTTCATCACAAACCTCCACAAAAATAGAGCAATATTTCTGAATATCAAATAAAAACATTAAAAAAATATTGGAAAACAACGAAAAAGAAGGAATAGAATCTGCTTTTTCTGTTATAGAACAGAATTTATTCGTATTTTTGCCGGAGAAAGCAAAAACAGGCAACTGTTTTTGAACTGTAAAATGAATTGAAACAACAGATTATGAATACTATACCTACTGTAACCAAGAACCTTTTAATCATTAATGTGCTGATGTTTCTGGGTACCATCGTCGCCCAAAGCTACGGCATCGACCTCGCCCAATATCTGGGATTGCATTTTTTCCTTGCCGAAGATTTCAATGCAGCACAATTGATAACATATATGTTCATGCACGCCGGATTCGCGCACATATTTTTCAACATGTTTGCTGTATGGATGTTCGGACGTATTTTAGAGCAGGTATGGGGGCCAAAACGATTTCTGTTCTACTATCTGGTGTGCGGTATAGGAGCCGGAATTATCCAGGAGGTGGTACAGTATATTCATTATGAGACAGTACTTTCCGCCTATGACAGCGTAAATACTGGCATGGCCATCATCCCGATGGAGGAATATCTCAATATGATGACTACCGTGGGAGCTTCGGGAGCAGTATACGCCATTCTGCTGGCATTCGGCATGTTGTTCCCCAACCAGCAAATGTTCATCTTCCCGTTACCGGTTCCCATCAAGGCCAAATATTTTGTTATCGGATATGCCTTGATTGAACTTTATGCCGGATTTGCAAACAGTGCAGGAGACAATGTGGCTCACTTCGCACATCTGGGTGGTATGGTATTCGGCTTTATCCTAATTATGTACTGGAGAAAAAAGAATAGAGGAAATGGCTACTATTATAACTGATTTGAAAGAAACCTTCCGTAGGGGGAACATTTATATCCAACTGATTTACATCAATGTAGCGGTATTCATACTTACTACGCTAACCGAAGTCATGTTCCAGTTGTTCAACCGGAGTATAGCAGGCGTATTCGAATGGTTGGAACTGCCGGCATCAGTCCTACGCTTCATCCTGCAACCATGGTCACTACTGACATATATGTTCATGCATGCAGGATTCATGCACATTCTTTTCAATATGCTGTGGCTTTACTGGTTCGGTGCACTGTTCCTGAGTTTCTTCTCTGCAAAGCATCTCCGGGGTGTATACATTCTGGGAGGAATTTGCGGCGGTCTGCTCTATATGGCCGCCTATAACATTTTCCCGTATTTCCGTCCCATGACAGACTATTCTTTCATGCTGGGCGCTTCTGCCTCTGTACTTGCCATTGTAGCCGCCACCGCCTATCGCGAGCCCAACTATCCGATACGGCTACTGCTGTTCGGAACCATCCGGCTGAAATACCTGGCACTCATCGTTATAGGCACCGATTTACTGTTCATCACCTCCAGCAATGCCGGTGGACACATCGCACATTTAGGAGGTGCGCTGGCAGGGGTATGGTTTGCCGCCAGCCTCAGCAAAGGTAGTGACCTGACCTCATGGATAAACAAATGTCTGGATACCTTAGTTTCCATCGTCAGCTTCAAACCTAGAAAGCCGAAAATGAAAGTACACTACGGTACTGGCAAACAAAAAGATTATGATTACAACGCACGGAAAAAAGCCCAATCCGACGAGATAGACCGCATTCTCGACAAATTAAAGAAATCGGGATACGAAAGCCTTACTACAGAGGAAAAGAAAAGCTTGTTCGACGCGAGTAAACGTTAAACCAATGGAAAATGGAAAACGGAAAATGAAAAATGAGAATATAACCGCCACTCTTATTTTCAGTTTTCACCTTTCAATTTTCAACTATTATAATGAAGCATCTCGGTAATTTTGTCGCTCTCCTGATTTTAGCGGTCAATGCCTTATTTACGGGCCTATTACTGTTCACCGCCTATAGTCCGCACATCCAGCCGGTCACACATCCGGTGCAATCGTGCCTGGGGCTGACATTTCCCGTGTTCCTGATGATAAATGCCGGCTTCCTCATTTTTTGGCTGGTCATCCAGCGCTATAGGTCGGCTTTGCTGCCCCTAATAGGGATGTTGCTCTGCTATTCGCAGATACGCACCTATCTGCCCATCAACTTCCATACAGACCACTTACCGGAAACAAGTATCAAACTGCTCTCCTACAACATTATGGGATTTGACGGTGCCGCCAAACAAGATGGCAAAAACCCGATATTGACCTATTTGAAGGAAAGTGGCGCCGATATCCTCTGTCTGCAGGAATATTCCACAGTACAATCCTCAAAGCATCTTTCGCAAAAAGACGTAGAGCGGGAACTCAAGGCATATCCATACCACCGCATCAACACAGTGGGTAGCGGAAAGGGACATACCAACAAGATAGCATGTTACTCTAAATTTCCGATTCTCTCGTCACGCATATTGGATTATCCCAGCGAATACAACGGTTCGGTACTCTATGAAATCAAGATTGGGGAAGACACGGTTACCCTCATCAACAATCATCTGGAGTCCAACAAGCTGACCAAAGCCGATAAAGTCGTGTACGAAGACATGCTGAAATCTCCCGAAAAGGAAAAAGTGAAAAGCGGCGCACGCCTGCTCATACGCAAGCTGGCAGAAGCATCGGCCATCCGTGCCCCGCAAGCTGACACTATTGCACATGAAATAGCCGCTTCACCGCATCCTTACATTATTGTATGCGGCGATTTCAACGATACCCCCATCTCCTATACCCACCGCACCATCGCCCAGGATTTGGACGACGCATTCACCCAATCAGGACGGGGGCTGGGCATCTCCTACAACCAGAACAGATTCTATTTCCGGATAGACAACATACTGACAAGCAAGAACCTGAGAGCCTACAATTGTACAGTAGACCGTTCCATCAAAGAGTCAGACCACTATCCGATATGGTGCTATATCACTAAGAGATATTGAAAATTAATACTTAACCATTTAATACTTAGAAAACAATGTTCAAGAAATGTATTCTAATTTTAGCAGTAAGTTGTATGATGTACTCCTGTGCCACCCAGACGGAAAGCAATCCGTTCCTTACCGAGTTTCAAACACCCAATGGCGTGCCTCCATTCGATAAAATCAAGTTGGAGCACTATGAACCCGCATTCCAGAAAGGCATGGAAGAGCAAAATGCCAACATCCAAGCCATCATTGACAATACGGAAGCCCCTACTTTCGAAAATGTCATTGTTGCCCTTGACAACAGCTCTCCCACCCTGGACCGTGTAGGTGGTGTATTTTTCAACCTGACGGAGGCCGAAACTACCGATGAACTGACAGCCCTTTCCATGAAACTGGCTCCGACATTGGCCGAACACGAAGACAACATCTCCCTCAACCAGGAGCTTTTCAAGAAAGTGGATGCTGTCTACAGCCAGAAAGATGCTCTCGGCCTGACCCGCGAACAACAAAGGCTGCTGGAAAAAACCCATAAGAAATTTATCCGTTCCGGCGCCAATCTTCCGGCCGACAAACAAGCCCGTCTGCGTGAGATCAACAAGCAGCTTTCCACACTCGGAATCACGTTCAGCAACAACATCCTGAACGAAAACAACGACTTCAAGCTTTATGTAGGAAAAGAGGAAGACCTCGCCGGACTTCCCCAATGGTTCCGCGAAAGCGCCATGGCTGAAGCCCGTGCCACCGGACAGGAAGGCAAATGGCTGTTTACCCTCCATAATGCAAGCCGCCTGCCTTTCCTTCAATACTCTGCTAACCGGCCGCTACGCGAACAGATGTACAAGGCCTACATCAACCGCGGCAATAACAATGACAAGAACGACAACAAGAAAATCATTACCGACATCGTACGCCTGAGACTTGAAAAGGCGCAACTGCTGGGTTTCGACTGTTACTCCAACTTTGTATTGGACAATACAATGGCAAAGAATTCCACCGCCGTGATGGACTTCCTCAACAACTTGTGGAGTTATGCACTCCCCAAAGCAAAAGCCGAAGCAGCCGAACTGCAAAAGCTGATGGACAAGGAAGGCAAAGGAGAGAAACTGGAAGCATGGGATTGGTGGTACTACACCGAAAAACTCCGTAAGGAGAAATATAACCTCGAAGAAGAAGAGATTAAGCCCTACTTCAAACTGGAAAACGTACGTGAAGGCGCCTTTGCCGTTGCCAATAAGCTCTATGGCATCACGCTGACAAAGCTCGAAGGTATCCCCGTCTATCATCCCGATGTAGAAGTGTTTGAAGTGAAAGCCGCAGACGGCTCACAAGTAGGTATCTTCTATGTAGATTACTTCCCCCGTCCCGGCAAAAGCGGTGCTGCCTGGATGAGCAATTACCGCGAACAACAAGGCAGCATACGTCCATTGGTATGCAACGTATGCAGCTTCACCAAGCCCGTAGGCGACACTCCTTCCCTGCTGACTATCGACGAAGTGGAAACTTTGTTCCATGAATTCGGCCATGCCCTGCACGGATTATTGACCCAATGCCAGTATAAAGGTACTTCAGGCACCAATGTCGTACGCGACTTCGTGGAACTCCCCTCTCAAATCAACGAGCATTGGGCTACCGAACCCGAAGTATTGAAAATGTATGCCAAGCATTACAAGACCGGCGAGGTCATTCCCGACAGCCTGATTGAAAAGATACTGAACCAGAAAACGTTCAACCAGGGTTTCATGACTACCGAGTTGCTGGCCGCCGCCATCCTCGACATGAACCTGCATAACCTGACTGATACCGAAGGTCTTGATGTCGTTGCATACGAAAAAGAAGCGATGGACCAACTGGGGCTGATTCCGGAAATAGCTCCCCGCTACCGTACCACATACTTCAACCACATCATCGGCGGTTATGCTGCAGGCTACTACAGCTATCTCTGGGCCAATGTTCTGGACAACGATGCCTTCGAAGCTTTCAAGGAACACGGTATCTTCGACAAGCAGACAGCCGACCTCTTCCGCCAGAATGTTCTGGAAAAAGGAGACAGCGAAGACCCGATGACTCTCTATAAAAACTTCAGAGGAACTGAGCCTCAATTAGACCCGATGTTAAAAAATCGCGGTATGAAGTAAGATTTGTGAAAAAAAAGCTATATTTGCAGCCTTGTATGCAACAGAATTTAATTAAAAAGTAATCATAATAAACTAAAAGTAACATGCAAAACAAAGGATTTGTAAGGGTTTTTGCGATATTGCTCACACTGGTGTGTGTGTTCTATCTCTCCTTCTCTTTTGTAACTCGCCATTACACAAGTAAGGCCAAAGAGTTTGCAAAAGGCGATGTGAAAGTAGAGCAGGACTACCTCGATTCTCTGGCTAATGAGAAAGTGTATTTCGGCAATTGGACGCTGAAACAATGTCGTGAGATGGAAATCAGTTTAGGTTTGGACTTGAAGGGTGGTATGAACGTCATCCTTGAAGTTTCCGTACCCGATGTCATCAAAGTATTGGCTGACAACAAGACTGACGAAGCATTCAACCAAGCATTGGTCACTGCCGCCAAACAAGCTACCACAAGCCAGGATGACGTGATCACCCTATTCGTCAGAGAGTATCACAAGCTTGCTCCGGGTGCTCCTCTTTCACAACTGTTCGCAACCCAACAATTAAAAGACAAGGTAACTCAGAAATCTACCGACGCGGAAGTTGAGAAAGTATTGCGCGAAGAAGTAAAGGCAGCTGTTGACAACTCCTACAATGTACTTCGTACCCGTATCGACCGTTTCGGTGTAGTTCAGCCCAATATCCAGAGTCTGGAAGACAAAATGGGCCGTATCATGGTAGAACTTCCGGGTATCAAAGAACCTGAACGTGTAAGAAAATTATTACAAGGTTCCGCCAATCTGGAATTCTGGGAAACATACACAGCAAAAGACGTTACTCCCTATCTGCAAGCTGCCGACACCAAGTTGCGTGCCATCGTTGCAAGCGAAACTCCGGCAGAAGAGGCAGACAGCGCAGCTACCGAAGCTCCTGCCGTAGCCCAAGCTACCAGCACAGCCGACAGTCTTGCCGCTGCTTTAAAGGGTGAAAACAAGACACAACCCGCTGACCTTGCACAAATAAAGAAAGAACACCCGCTGTTCGCAATCTTGCAAGTCAACCCCAGCGGACAAGGTCCTGTTGTAGCCTATGCCAACTACAAGGATACAGCTGAAATCAACAGATACCTTTCCATGCCGGAAGTTCAAGCCGAAATGCCGAAAGACTTGCGTCTGAAATGGGGAGTATCTCCTTATGAATATGATCCGAAAGCTCAGACTTTCGAACTTTATGCCATCCGTTCTACAGAACGTAACGGCAAGGCGCCTCTGGAAGGTGATGTAGTGGTTAGCGCCAAAGACGAATACGACCATTACGGTAAACCTGCCGTAAGTATGTCCATGAACACTGACGGTGCACGCCGTTGGGCTCAGCTCACCAAGCAGAATATCGGCAAGAGCATCGCTATCGTGCTGGACGGTTACGTTTACTCCGCACCGAACGTAAACAATGAAATCACTGGTGGTAACTCACAGATTACCGGTCACTTTACTCCGGAACAAGCAAAAGACTTGGCAAACGTGTTAAGATCAGGTAAGATGCCAGCTCCTGCGCACATCGTACAAGAAGATATCGTAGGTCCTTCACTGGGACAAGCTTCCATCAATGCCGGTATCATGTCATTCATCGTAGCATTGATTCTGCTGATGGTTTACATGTGCTCTATGTACGGATTCATTCCGGGTATGGTTGCCAATGGTGCTTTGGTGCTGAACTTGTTCTTCACGTTGGGTATCCTTTCTTCTTTCCAGGCAGCATTGACGATGTCCGGTATTGCCGGTATGGTGTTGGCGCTGGGTATGGCTGTGGATGCCAACGTATTGATTTACGAGCGTACCAAAGAAGAACTCCGTGCAGGCAAGGGTGTGAAGAAAGCATTGGCTGACGGTTACTCCAACGCCTTCTCTGCTATCTTCGACTCCAACTTGACGTCTATCATCACCGGTATCATCCTGTTCAACTTCGGTACAGGTCCTATCCGCGGTTTTGCCACTACACTGATTATCGGTATCTTGATTTCGTTCTTTACTGCCGTGTTCATGACACGTCTGTTCTATGATTATTTCATGGGCAAAGACAAATTGCTGAACCTGACATTCTCTTCCAAGATTTCCAAGAACCTAATGGCGAACGTACACTTCGACTTCATGGGCAGAAACAAGCTGTGGTTGACCATCACCGGAGCTGCCGTAGTTGTATGCATCGCTTTCCTCGCTACCCGTGGACTGAGCCAGAGCATCGACTTCACCGGTGGACGTAACTTCAAGGTACAGTTTGAGAACAAAGTGGAACCGGAACAGATTCGTGAACTTATCTCCAGCAAGTTCGGCGATGCCAATGTCAGCGTTATCGCTATCGGTACAGACGGCAAGACTGTACGTATCAGCACGAACTACCGCATTGAAGAAGAAGGTAACAACATCGACTCTGAAATCGAAGCATATCTGTATGAGACTCTGAAGCCGGTATTGACTCAGAACATCACTTTGGAAACCTTCATCGACCGCGAAAACCATACGGGCGGAAGTATCATCAGTTCCCAGAAGGTAGGTCCGAGTATCGCAGACGATATCAAGGTTTCAGCCATCTGGTCCGTTGTACTTGCATTGATTGCCATCGGTATCTATATCCTGATCCGTTTCCGCAATATTGCATACAGTATCGGTTCAGTAGCCGCATTGGCTTGTGATACCATCATCATCCTGGGTGCCTACTCTATCTGTTGGGGCTGGATGCCGTTCTCTCTGGAAATCGACCAGACCTTTATCGGTGCCATCCTGACAGCTATCGGTTACTCTATCAATGACAAGGTGGTAATCTTCGACCGTGTACGCGAATTCTTCGGCCTCTATCCGAAGCGTGACAGATTCCAGTTGTTCAATGACTCATTGAACACAACTCTGGCACGTACCATCAATACTTCACTGAGTACTTTGATTGTGTTACTGTGTATCTTCATCCTCGGTGGTGATTCCATCCGCAGCTTCGCATTCGCCATGATTCTGGGTGTTGTATTCGGTACAATGTCTTCTCTGTTCGTTGCATCTCCTATCGCTTACATACTGATAAAAGGCAAAAAGAGCAGTGAACTTAATGAAGTTTCAGAATAAAAGGATTTTACTATAATAATATCCCTAATTAAGGGGCTATCTATTTTCGAATAGCCCCTTAATTAGGGATATTCAGTAAATGTCATAAAAAAGTAAGATGGCATATGCAGATGATTTGCTCCTACCATCTCATATGCCATTTTATTGTATTTTCTCTCTCTGAGCTAAAATCTTATCCGTTTGGAAGAAGCCTAACAACTTCCTCTATAGGATTTCTGTTTTCCTGTTCCGTACTTTAATTTTCGATAGTGAGTAATACTGTTTTTGTGTACCGAAACGGCCTTCGAGCCTGGTGGCTTTGAAAATTCTATAAACAGAAGTTACTTAACACCTATTCAATACAAGCGATGATATTCAATTCTAAAACTTGAAGCATAATTGTAAACTTCAGCATGGCCAAGCGAAGGGTTACATTTGCCAAGTTGAGATTGATAGGACCCGGTACCTTTCACTGAAAAGATCTCTTAATCAAGCTTCATATCAGAATGAGAAACACGAGACCTAAACAATGCCAGTTAGGCATAAAACTGATTGGTCATTTCGACTCCTCCTTGTGATTAAGCCATCAGACAAACGTTACTTATGAACATTTTTAAGTGTTTTCCCAGGGACATCATGCAGTTTCGGGCGACTTGGACGTACGTTATAGATGTTCATCCATTTCTCAAGAATATCGCGTAATTCTTGCAGTTTCTGGCCATATGAGTTTTCCATTATCAGGTTTCTCATTTCCCCTCTGTCATTTTGCATATCAAACAGCTGTTCGCGATATCTTCCTTTATCGTAAAGCACATATTTATAACGTTCGCTACGTACTACCCAGCCCCTCGTCTTGCTACCGTCAAACCGTGTTTCGGTGATGATATATTCTTGATGTAAAGCTTGCGGATTTCCTTCCTCTGCAATTTTCCGGAAAGACTTTCCTGCTGCTCCCTTCGGCATTTTGGCACCTGCCCAGTCACACACGGAGGCAAAGAAATCTACACCGTTACTAATAAGCTGGGGTAACACTTTGCCTGCATTCTTCTTGCCTGGCAGCGTTACAATAAGAGGGATATTGATAATCTCCTCATATAAAGCAGACTTCTGGTTCCAACGATGGGCACCTATACCATCGCCGTGATCGCTGGAAAAGATTACCACTGTATTTTCCCAAAGATTATTCCGATCGATGGCATCAATAATCTTTCCTATTTCTCTATCTACTTTTTCTACCAAGCGATAATAAGTATATCGGTACATACGCCAGTCTTCGGGGGTAAAACCAGCGGTTGGATATACATTGTAGTTATTGATTCTTTCACTTTCAATGACGTCAGCATCATACGGGTTTTTGGCAAAATTGGCAGGCAATCCCGGACAATCCCGTATATCAGGTATATCAATATTTCCATAAGGGAAGTTCTGACGACGTGCATATTCGCAGATATTATGTGGGTTGTCATAGGAAGCCACCAAAAAAAACGGCTTTTTATGTTTGCGCGAGAGATATTCGGCACAAGCTTCTGCCAGCCCATCATCACTATGTTTATATATATTGTCGAAGCCATATTCTTTGTCTGGAACTTCGAGTAAAGGAAGATGCCATTTACCGCCATAGGCACAATCATAACCGGCATTCTTTATTAAAGTGCCCAGTGTTTGTGCCTTAAGAGAGTCGGGCATCGGTGATCCGTTGACAGACAGCCCTACTGCATCCGGATAGTACCCTGTAAACATAGCTCCACGTGAGGGGCCACTGAGTGGAGCTGTACAATAAGCGTTATTAAATAGTATACCGGCCGCTGCCAAACGGTCAAGGTTGGGAGTGTGCAGATCCGGATTTCCGGCACAGCTCATGGCGCTGGCCGTTTGCTGATCGGTGAAGATGTAGATGATGTTAGGACGTTCGATGGCAGAAGCCATAGAAGAGCATAACAACGAAAAACAAGCCAAATACTTCATTGAATTTTCTTTTACCATATTATTTCAATAATTCAATTTTGTTTTAAAGTGATATCATATTTCAAGTTCCGGTAAGGCATCAACCAGCCTTTTTTCTACTTTCTTTCCGTCTACCCGATCTATGATGGTCGTAGCACCTTTGTTTGAGTCATAATTGAAGTCCAGCGAAACACCGTTCTGTTTATTCTCTATATACAAGAACGCATTACCTTCACCTTCCAGATTACATTCGATAACCCATTCTTCTACTGTTATGCGGTTCCTTTCACGATTAATTACAGCATCGGCACGGTTGTTTCCATGTACATCAATCACATTGAGAAAACAGATTTTGCTGCAAGAAGCTGTCGTTGCTGTAAAATGATAATGATTGGAGAGAGTTTTGCCAAGTCGTTTTTTCCAATCAACAGCAGCCACAAAAAAGGTGTCTGTTTGCGCATAAGTCATTTTCTGTGAGGAGAACAGATGAGCTATAGATACTCCGTCTGCCTTGTTCTTTCCTAAGATGCGCAATCCGTCTTTCTCTTCAGCGACTTCCATGGGCAGTTCTACCGTATGCAGCAGAAAATTCCATTCTACCGGTTCTTTACCAACCAGTTCGTCATAAACAACGAACAAACCCGAACGTCCCAGCTGAACAATATGTCTTCGAAAAAAATCCAGTTTATTCTCATCCCAACCTTTCTCCGGTGTATACTGAGTACCAGACAAGCGCCCACGTTCCAGCCACAACGGAGAAACCACTTTTCCATAAGCGTTAGAAGCATCACCTACAACGTAGGAGATTTCTTCTCCTTCATAATAGCGAGGAATCCATCCATAACCTTCCGTTCCAATCTTTTGTCCCATACCATTCACCAATATGGAATTATGGGCGCGAGTATTCCGATAAGCATACATGCAATGGTCATCTGTAAAGCCGGTACGATGTCCACTGCTATAGAAAATTGCCTTTCCACCAAAGAAAGTATTGAAGGCGTTTTGATTAGCTAAAGCATGGGAAGTGGCACCATAGGGGCTGCTACGGAAAGAGAGCATGGCATTGTTGGTGTGATGTCCTATGTCTGTGTTCATCAGTGCAGTGCCTGTCTGGCTGAAAACTTTGGACTGAGGCAGCTCCAACAGCTTACTACTATAAGCAGGCCTCTCCTTTTTTGTCGTACAACGATACCAGGTCAAGTCCGCCGGTTTGGCTTCAAAAGCTTTCGACAGAATATCAGGGTCTTCCTGCATAATTTCGTGTACATAAGCTGCCGCCCACGGATTGTTACATTCGCGTGCCAGCGCATCTGCATATCCTACGCGACCTCCATTCGGAGTGCGCTGTCCCTCATGCGAATTGCCATGTCCTCCGGATTTGGAAAAGGGAGGTTGCTGGTAAATGACATATAAAGCATTGTTGTTATACCACGGATCGGCAAAGAAATTGAAACCGGATATACGGGAGAAAAAGGCCGGTACCTCTATCAGTGTGCGTATATTTACATGAAAATATGAATCTCCATTATGCCAAGCACCATCCTTATTCAGTCCCGGAAGACGGGAGATCCATTCATTATAGCAATAATCTGCCCACACGGATGCTTCCGGAATCTCACCAACTGTGGCAAAGGCCGCCATTGTAAGAATGCGGAAAGTCATTTGCCATACATGATTGTCTGCAATACGGTTCTCCAGATGATTAACGTATTCATTATAGAATTTATTCCCGATATTCCGGATATTATCTAATAATAACTGTTTTTCTGACGGAGACAACAGGTTGTAGAACCCGTCGTACGCCGATGTGCTCATAGAGAGCAAAGTGGATAGATTGAAGTCACCTGCAAAGTATTTGCTTGTTTGCCAGGAAAGGATTTCACTCAACCGGTTGATGCCTTCACGATAATACTTCTTGTCTTTCGTCAGCAGATAGGCGCGTACCAATGCTTCCACATTGGCTTCTTCTCTATCCACAATCTTACGGCTCTCGCGGATAAGGGCTGACTCACGCTGTACTACATTGGTTAATGTAACTACATTTGTTGTATCTATCTCTTCCTGAAGATGCTTCAACGGATGAGAAATGCACCGGGAAGCTTTGTCCATATAGGCCTGAGCTTCCGGATTATTTTTATTCTTCGTTATAATTTCCTCCCAATCATCCGCATCCAATAATACGCGTGGGTGGTGAGACGTATATTTTGCCAAGACTTTCTCCAATGTGGGCGGATTAAATTCCGGTGTATCTTTACCTATATGGAATTGATAAACCGGTGACCATTCTTCTTTACCTCCAGGAGTGACGTAAGCATATTGCCAGTACCATTTTCCCTGAGCCAGGCACTGGAAAGGATTGAAAAAAGCCCAGGCGCGTTCCCCAATCAACACTTCCTTTTGAAAGTTCTTGTCCTGAGAAATACGAATCCGATAGACTACTTTCGGTTTTTCATCCACTTGTCCCGGAACTCCATCCAATACCGGACCTAAATGCGGGAATTTATCCGGCCACATAAAGCGCGGCGGATTCATCTTAACGCAAGCACCATTCGCAGGAGAGGGAGTTGCACGAACTTCGTGCATCAATGTCTCGCCGGAAACTGTTATGACAGCAGATTGCTCGGAACTGCCACATGCCATCAATAGGCAAAAGGCGGGTAAGCCTAATAATATCTTTCTCATCTCAGTATTTTATTTTTGTTTTTGAAACCAACCAGTTCTTTCAGGCTGACTGTCTTATTGTTGACCAGTGGATGTGCCCAAAAACCGATAAACGTAATATATCCCATGAAAACCAAGATAAGGAGCATTCCTATGCGTAATGAAGTGGTATCGGATAGCAGACTGACAAACAGCGGACCTCCTGCGCCTCCCACAATTCCGGAGCAAAGAATACCGGCAAAAGAACCGTGATTCTGGGCTACTGTGTTCAGAGCCAGTGAGAATACGATGGAGTACATCATTGAAATGCAGAAACCGATTGCCGGAAATGCACATACCGCAACTTTTGCAGAACCGAACAATGCGATCAAGAGTAAACTCATGGAAAGCAGTCCTGATATTTGTAGGAGACGTTTACTGTCTATCAGCTTCAGCAAGAACATACCAAATAGGCAACCGACGGTCATCGAACCCCAGAAATAACTGATACTTTGTGCACCGACAGTTTTTGGATCAATGCCATGATACTGTTCCAAGAAGGTACTCATAAAAATAGAGACACCCTGTTCTGTACTGACATAACAGAAGATTCCCAAAAAGAAAAGCCATACGTATTTTTGACGGAACAATTTTTTATAGGAAGAGGAGGAACCACTGCGTTCATCATCTTTCAATTCAATGCGCGGAAAATGAACGAATGACACAACGAGCAGCATAGCCAACAACAGTGCTGTAAATACCCAATACAGAGAAACCCAGGGAAGAGTAACCGGAGTAACTTTTGCCAGAATATCCAGCAAAAAGTTCTGTCCCTGCTGATAAACTTCCGGTTCCAGTGCATGTATCAGCCAAGTGTAAACCAAGGGACTGATAAAAGAGGCTACTCCGAATACAAACTGTGCCAACTCTGCTATAAACGCATAATTCTCCTCTCCGCCGACAACACGTTGCAAAGGGTTGATTACAGTTTGCAACATGGCCATTCCCAAACCAATGATGAAAGAAGACAGAAGCAGTATCAGGTAAAAAGGGAAACATGCAAACAAGGTAGTACCTATAAATGGCATTAGGAAGCCGGTAAATAGCACCGGCTTTTCTCCATATTTATCTATTAATATACCTGCCGGTATCGACATGATGGCATAGGCCAAGAAAAAAGAGGTCGGAATAAACCCTGCCATTGCCAGATCCTTCAGTTCAAAGTTATGGATAATGTCGGGGATTAACGGCCCGAGAATATTCGTAATGAATGAAATAGTAAACCAAAACATCATGATTAATGTCAGCATACTCCATTTCTTGTTACTTTTCATGATATATCGTTCATTTTAAGATTAATGATGCCGCTCCGATAAATCCGGCTTTATTACCCAATGATGCGGCTACAATTTCTGTATTTAAGGCACAATCGGCTATAACATGCTCTCGAACCACTTCCCTTATTTTCTCTAAATAGAAAATACCGGATTCTGTAACCCCTCCTCCCAATACAATCCGTTGAGGGCTGAATATATTGACAAATCCGGCAATTCCTCTTCCCAAATAGTAAAAGTGTTCACTCATGCATTCAACAGCCATCGGAAAATTTTCATGATACAGGCGGACTATTAGTTCTCCGTTTATTTCCATATCAAAACTCAGATTCCGCTCTTTAGCCAACGTGCTGAAATGCCTTACCAAAGCAGAAGTCGAGGCATAATGCTCCAGGCAGCCGATCGCTCCGCAGGCACAACGTTCACCGTTAGCAATCAATGGCACGTGTCCCAGCTCCGTACCCCGATTGGCATAGCCGTTGAATAATTTGCCATCAATGATGACGGCTCCACCGATGCCGGTTCCCACTGTCAGAAACACCACGTGGGTACACCCCCTCCCTGCACCATATTTCGCTTCCCCCAACCCCATCAGGTTGGCGTCATTTCCAACGACTACCGGTAGTTTCATCTGTTCTTCCAAAAGAGAAGCCACATCTATGTTTTCCCAACCGATAATATTTTCTGCACCTCCCAATACGATACGGTTCGTCTCATCTACAATTCCGGGTGTACCAAGCCCAATGCCCAATACTGTCCAGTTTTGTTTGGCAGCTTCATCTTTTAACAACATGACAGCTTTTATCAACTGCTCTATTACTTTTGCAGCTGAAACAGAAGCAAAAGAGGGTAATTTTCCCTCAAAGAAAGAATTACCCGCTTTATCCACCAAAGCATATTTTATAGATGTACCACCTAAATCAATGCCAATTGCATATTCCATAGTTTATTATATCAAATAAGGAAACATTATGTTCTTTCTACCCATATAGGAGAACTCCATGCCCATTGCTGGTCACGCTGGCGAACCCTGACATAGTAATAGTCCGTATCTCTTTCGGGTTGGGTATCCTCCATATAATGCTCAACCGTAAAGCAACTTTCCGGCATTGCACGGTTGAAGAGAATAGCCTCACTGAGCCACCCTATCATGAAATGTGAACGGGAACCTTCCAAAAGTTCACCCAACGAATGCTCAAATTTCTTGCCATTGAATTCGGCTGTAATCACGCCATCTTTAGGCATAGTCACATCCAGAATGACAGCTTGCGTGGCAGGAGTCGTGGTATTGGGGTTTTTGGAACTGTACATATCCAACTCTGTATCCTTGCTCGTAACAGACACAATACGGTTAACTTTTGTCTCAAACTCTGGTTCTCCCGGTTGCGGAGAAGTGAAGGCAGCGCCACGGAAGCAAGGTTCCACTGCATTGATAGTTCCTTTGTTTATGGACAGCTTTCCTTGCCAATGCACATACTGTTCTTCGCGGTTCCAACCGAAATCAACTTTTACCTTGCAACGTACCATATCTCCTTCTGGCATCTCGGGCAACAATGGGCCACTTAAACGAGCAATGCACTTTCTGTTCTTAACGATGTCAATATAATCAATACAGCTACCTCCCTCCACATTCAGATAAATACGACGGCTATTTCCCCGTACGACATCACCCGGGAACGCATCATTCAAACGAAAATCTATATTTATTTTATCACCGGTGGCACAGCAGACATGACGGTTCTTCATGGCATCCCAGATTTTATCACGGCTCAACGATTCTGCAAGGATACCTATGCGACCGTCACCGTAACTGCCCGGATAACCTGCATGTTGGTCGGTCGAACCCATAATACCGAATTTCTTACCTTGCTCCAATCCGCATTGAATAGTACCTTCCCATTGGCGGGGACCCATGTCATGCAGATAACTGTAATCTCCCTGATCGCTTTCTGCCAATCCATGGCGGGAATACATCTCTACAAACGGGGTCTGGTCTCCTTCCGTAAAGAAGTTCCAATTGTATCCGCGATAGCCTGTCTGATATCCCATATGATGCGGAGTAATAAATACCTTATGCCCGCGGGCTTTCCGTTTCCAGTCTTCAATGGAGGTACATTCCACCAGCGGTGCGTCCAAGTCATAATTCAGAGCCACATGGTCGCCATGTTCCATGCTGTGCGCCTCATAACCAACAAAAGCCAGGAATTCTCCTTCCTTATTGTATTCATTGGTCATGGCGACATATTTCTCATAACCTCCCTCTCGCAAACGCTTGAAGGCACCGGTATGATAATCGATCACCCACTTCAGACGGGGATCATCGGCTCCGGGAATATCCGGCCACATGGCATGAGGAGTGACAGATACAAAATCCAGTTGTTCTTTGGCAGCCTCAAATGCAGAACGCATGTCGCCATGACCGTAGGTTATGTTACAATGATTATGCAAATCTCCCCAGAAATACTTCAGATTACTGGCAGAGGGCATGACTTTCTTTCCTGCGGCAGTTCCTTGCTGACATGCAGATAATAGGCTACCGGAAGCGGCCAGCCCGACAAGAGACCAGCCGGTATGCTTTAAAAAATTTCTTCTGTCCATAATTTAAATTTAGATTATCTGTTTTTCATCAATCGTCTGTCACCTTTGAATAACTCTTTGACCTTTTCATCGGGGTCATCATCCTTATACTGTTTTTGAATCTTTTTCAGCAATGAAATGAGTTCCGCTTGTTTGTCGGCATACTCCGGTTTACCAAACACACTGTTCAGTTCACTCGGGTCATTCTTCAAGTCATACATTTCCCATTCGTCCACATCGTTATAGAAGTGAATCAGCTTGAAGTCAGCGGTACGAATGCCGTAATGCCTTTTAACCGAGTGCTCTGCCGGATACTCATAATAGTGATAATAGGCGGCTTTTCTCCAGTCAGCCGGTGTTTTCCCCCCATTCTCCAGAATGGTCCTGAGAGACTGTCCCTGAATATCTGCTGGTATATCTACTCCGGCAAAATCCAGCAGGGTAGGAGCAAAATCCACATTCATGGCAATAGCGCTCGATACACTCCCCGCCTTGATGGCCTTCGGATAACGGATAACCAATGGCATGCGCTGGCATTCTTCATACATAAAGCGCTTGTCGAACCAGCCATGTTCGCCCAGAAAGAAACCCTGGTCCGAAGTATAGATTATGATTGTATTGTCCAATTCACCGTTTTTCTCCAGATAGCCGAGCAACCTTCCTATATTTTCGTCCACAGCTACAATAGTTGCCAAGTAATCGCGCATATATTGCTGGTACTTCCAACTGATCAGTTCTTTCCCTCTTAAGTTGCCGCTACGGTATTCTGAAATACGCTGGGCGTATACCGAATCCCACTTATCTTGTACATCAGCCGGCATACGCTTGTAGACTTGATAGAGGCGATTGGTCGTATCTTTCAGCATTTCTTCACGGGTCAGCAGTTTCAGATCCCAGTCATTGGTCAATGTATGCTCGATGGACATATCCTGTTCTATAGCAGCAGAGCCTCTGCCTTCGTATGTATCGAAAAGCGTAGCGGGTTCGGGGAATACGGTATTGTTGAACATTCCCAAATGACGGGGGGCGGGCATCCAGTTACGGTGGGGGGCTTTCTGGTGATACATCATACAGAATGGTTTGCTTCTGTCTCTGTGTTCCAGATATTCGATGGCCTTGTCTGTGATAACGTCAGTTGTATAGCCTTGCTCTACAATCTGCTTTCCGTTCTCGTTGAAATCGGGATTATAATAGTCCCCCTGTTCATGTTGTCCGGTCAGGATGCACCAATAGTCAAATCCCTGAGGCTCGGTAATCAGATGCCATTTGCCGACAATTGAAGTCTGGTAACCAGCGGCCTGCAACAATTTAGGAAAGGTTTGTTGGTTGCCGTCGAAAGTGCTGGCATTGTCTGTGAATCCGTTGATGTGGCTGAATTTGCCCGTCAGGATGCAAGCCCTTGACGGGCCGGATAAAGCATTGACCGCATAACAATTGTCCATACGAACACCTTCATTGGCAATCCTATCCATGTTGGGAGTCTGAAGGAAACGTCCACCGTAACATGACATAGCTTGCGTAGTATGGTCGTCCGTCATCATAAAGATGATATTCGGACGTTTCACTTCCTCTTTGCCGGAACTGCAAGCGGACATTCCGATGGCAGTCAAAGGCAGAAATATGTATGATAAACGATTCATTATAAAAATCTTTTATAACCCGTTGGCGGAATTTAAGAAAATCCGGACGATTGTGAACTGCAATAAGGCACGGAACAGCAATCTGCATTCCTTACAAATAATACAGATGCAAGAAATAGCAGTATACTGAACCTAATTCAGTCGTATATTGAATGCCATTCAGTCGTATACTGAATAGGGTTCAATCGTATACTGAATGCAATGCATCCAATAGGTACTGATAATCAAAATATTACAAAGCAGATTCATACCTTCAATATATTACAACAAACCATTAAAGTATCATTGCAGTCATTCCGCAGCGGTAATGAATTAATTCCGCCAACGGGTTATTATAGTTTATATTCCAATTGACGTTTCTTTCCGCCAACAGATATTTCTATTTTCACCCCATTTTCGTCAAATGCCTTGTTCAGGAACTTAGCTTTGAATATAGGGAAGGAAGCTGTATTTTTCGACGGATAAAGAATAGTTATGTAACGTACAGCGTCCGAATCCTTTTTATCTATATCAAAAGATACAGTTGTACGGGGTACTCGTAAACGATAGGCAGTTGAACGCCAGCCTTCTTTTTCTTTCATTGAAATTTTCTTCTCGGCAAAGCATTGCAGTTTCACGTTGCTTGGGCCGTCATAAACTGTAGTCAGCATATTATTCTTTCTGTCTATATTTACAGTACCTTCACACAAATGGTAGTTCAGATTCACTACTCCTTGGGCGTTTCCCACGGCTTCATCTACAATTACAAAATAAGATTGGTCTACAAAGAAAACAGAACGTCTGTGTTTCAAACCATCATAATGCGGATTCTCAGTCACCAGAATCTGCTCATTGCCTTCGGGCTTCCATAGTTTGGTGACAGACTGGGTTGTTTGCAGGTTTTTCCCATCCAATGTCAACGTATTGTGAGAACTTGTCCGGCGAAACCAATTACGAAGTTTCATTACTTCATCATCACCGGCATAGACGTAGGAACCGCTATCCGGGAAGAGATTCCGGCCATTGAACCAAAACTCAAAAGTTCCGTTGTCCGGCTGGCAGTGCCATTCCCCTTTGGGACCGGCCTTTACAACCATTACGGTAGCATCCTGCTTCCAGCCGTTTCTGAAAGTAAAGAAGCCGGAAGTCTGCGCACCGTGAGAAAGGTTGGGCAAGGGAGCGCCTTCACGACCTTCTGTGGCATAATAACGAATCCACTCACAATCAGGAAATAGCTTGAGCCAATCCTGATAATTACGGATTTCTGCCGGACGGTCTCCCAACTTGGCATCACTGAAACAGGGATTGCTGTAATCCGGAAAACAAATGTTGGCATAAAATTCAATCATACTCTTGACCGTATTCACGTATCCGGTGGGAAATTCTTGACGGAAGCCATTAACATCCGCCATGCGCAAAGCCTTGCAGAAAATGTTGATTGCCGCCAGATGATAATGTGGGTCCAATTCATATTGACCGCCATCCGGATAGACTTGTTTTTTAATTTCGCGGTTCAAAATGCTTATCCCACTTTTTCGCCATTCGCCTGCTTCCTTAAATTCGGGGAAAAACGCACCTGCATACACCATTCGCTGAGCTTCAAACAACAAGTGGTTACCCTGATCCGAGTAATTGCCAAGAATATGCAGTGCATGCCGGTGATAATTAATCAGAAATTCAGTCAAGAACTCCGGCGTGAAGGCCTTCGAAGAAACGAACAACAGAAATTGCAGCGTTTGATCCTGTAAACGGTTGCTCACCTCCAGAGGACGCCATGCAAAACGTACATTTTCCGCATTTCCCTTTACCTCGCCTGCGCTGACCAGTTCGTATTCTTCTTTCTCTACCTCTGTCAGAGGATTCTTTTTAATCCAATCCATATATTGGTATGCCCATTCTTTGGCATATTTCTCGTCTCCAGAGATTCGATATGCCTTACCCATTGGGGTGAACCATTTGTGGCGATGCAATTGCCAACGCAACTCATTGTCCTGTACCGGCCAATATTGCCAGTTGATATCTTTGCCGTAATTATAAGAAGGCTGATAGCCTTTATGCACAAAAAACGTATGTTCCAAGGCATCATCCGCCCATTTCTGTTCTTCCTTGGAAATCTTGATATTCTGCATATCGATATCAGGGTGTCCTATGCCGGTACGTTGGCGATAATAGTCCAATAAGGCTTTGGCTGCCTCGTCCCATTGTTGTCGGTCATATGCGGCTTTCACTTTCTCCAATCCCGGATAATCCAGATTCAGCAAGCCGAAAGCTTCCTTCCGCAACTGCTGTGCTTCCGCACATAATACAACCAACAGAAAAATAAAGCTAAGAATATACTTTGTTATCTTCATGGTATATTAATTTCGTTTATAGCGATTTATAATCAATTCCTTTTACTTGCATATATCGGACTAAAGCCTCCAGATAATAATAATCGGCATAATTGATAGGTGTATCAATTTCAGAACCATTAGGCAATGAACCTGTAGAGTGCATCAGAATAAATCCCTGGTTGGTGCCGACTTTTGCCAAGTAAGCATCGGAAGAGAGAGACTTGAGCAGTTTCTCGGCGTAATCAAAATAGACTTGTCCGTCCTCTACAAGAGTACTGAGCTCTATCAGGGCAGAAGCTGTGATAGAGGCGGCAGATGCATCACGAGGCGTCTCCGGTGTGTTCGGGGCATCGTAGTCCCACAAAGGAATCGCATCGTCAGTCTTTACACGTTCCATGATTAATGCCGCGATATTTTGGGCTTGCTGTAAGAAGGCTGCATCTTTCGACTCACGATAACAGGATGTATATCCATATACTCCCCAAGCTTGTCCGCGCGCCCATGAGGAATCATCATTTTTCCCCTGATGCGTACATTTCATTTCTACGCTGCCATCGCTATTGTAGCTTACTACATGGTAGGACGAATGATCGTTTCTAAAGTGGTTTTTCATTGTTGTCTCAGCATGTCTCAATGCGACTTCTTTATACTTGGAATCATTCGTAAGATGATTGACGTAAAACAATAAGTCCAGATTCATCATATTATCAATAATCACAGGGAAATTCCACTTCCCAAAATCCCAGGAACGGATACAGCCTATGTTCGAGTCGAAACGACCGCACAAATTATCAGCAGTCTGTACCAATATCTGACGGATAGTGTCGGCAGGAGACAGACGGTGCGCATTACCATAACTGCAATTCACCATGAATCCGATATCGTGTGTACCTTTATAATCTTTCAACGGATATAGGTAATTCGTAAATTTCACCGCATCTTTTTTCAAGTCTTCTATACCAGTCAACTGATATGCGTACCACAAGTTTCCGGGGAAAAAACCGCTTGTCCAATCATAGATGGAACTGCAATATCTACGGCTTCCCAAGGCATCTTTCACAGGTTTCATCCGCAAGGAGTCTTTAAAAGTTACAGGCTCTCTTTGTAACTGGCTACAGAGAAAATCCATATTGTATCCCGTCCAGATGGAACGGGGCAACAAGACTGAATCCCCTACATCCGCCACTGTTTCTTCCAGTTGTTGCACAGAAGTGTCTATCGCGTTTTTCAACCAGCCGTAATCTTCCTTTGGTTGACTGGGTGAACAGCCAGAGAATCCCTGCAATGTAGCAACTGCGTAACAAAATAATAAAAATTTCTTCATAAATATATGCATATTCTATAGGTTATATCTGCTCAAATTATCATCCTTACATACAAGGATGGAGAAACAGTAAGATGTTTATACTTTCTCCATCCATTGTCAGTTCATACCCAGAAAATGAAATTACTCAAATCCCGGATTGTTTTCTCCATTCAAAGCCGCGTTCGATTGGATTTCGGCCAATGGAATGGGGTAAAGTTCATGCTTGCCTGTGGTAAAATTGTGGCCTGCTACGTAATTGGACTTAGCCCATTTCACCGGATTCCAATCTTTACGTGCAGCATCCGTTATATATTCATCTGGTCCCGGAATCCATGATTCCATATAGTTCTGAGCAGCTTTTAAAGATGCTTCCAGAATACCCCAGCGCAATAGATCATATTTACGTTGACCCTCGTAGCAAAGTTCAAAAGCACGTTCCCAATACAATGCTGTACGGAATCTGCCGGCATCATCACCATCCGGAATAAATGGCAAATCATACAATTTCGGAGCCTTCAACAAGCTTGAATAATTAGCTGTACTTATAGGAGTAGCACCGGCACGTACACGGACGTCATTCAATAATTTCCATGCTTCGGTTGTGTTGCCGATTTCGTTATAAGCTTCAGCTGCCATCAGAACAGCATCGGCATAACGCAACGGAGCATAATTGACGCCTGTATTGTTGGGATCCACAAAACCCGGAGCCATCCATTCTCTGCGCCATTTGCCCGGATATCTGTTCAGATTTTTGTTGATATCGGCAGAAGTATGCGATTTTTCCTGAGTTTCTTTATTTTTATTCCACTTGATAGCATAGTCCACGAAATTCACGTCACGACGTATATCCTTTATGCTTCCATCCTCATTTGACTCATAGAAAGACTTCCAATATGGTAATACCACAAAGAAAGCATTGGCACGTCCCATATAACTGCTTGTGCCGGGATAACTTCCCGGAGCATCTACAAGTGGCCCGTTGTAAGTTGCCCACACACCGGCATTGTCCTTCAAACCTTGGTTGGGTTCGAAAGCGATCTCCCAAAGAGATTCCTGATTGTCCAATGTCAGCTGAGAATAGTTCTTAAACAGTTGCTCATAACCACCTGCATAAAAACCATGGTAGCCTTCAGCCTTCAGAGCTTCCCATTCTTTAATCACCGCTTCAAAATATCCCTTTCGGGTAGTATCATCCGGACGGGTCAATTGACGCGATGAACAGTTCAGGCTATAGCCAGCGCGTTGCAAATAGACACGCATCAGTAAAGTATGGGCAGCACCGCTACAAGGTATTTCAGAAGAAGCCACTTCACGACCAGATTTCAAATATGTTTTTGCATAATTCAAATCTTCGATGATTTGGTCATAAATCAGCTCACGGTCGGTACGAGGTTTGGATGTATTAGCAAAACCATTCGTATATTCCGTGCTGAACGGTACATCACCAAAGAATTTCACTAGGTCAAAAGCTATGTAGGCACGGAGGAATCGAGCTTGCCCGTCAATTTCCTGCAGGTTTTTGTTTTCTGCAAAACCTGACATAGCCTCGATGCTGGCAATAGCCACATTGGCACGATCGAGAGCTTGGTAAGCACATCTCCATACACTAGCAATCCAAGTATTAGAAGCATTGTACAGATAGTGGGATATGTCACGGCGAGTTCCGTCCGAACCGGTTCCACGTACCATGAACATGTCGTCCGACCCAAAGAACGGCATGATATTTTGTCCATAATAGTCTGTAGTTTCAAGACAGTCATAGATTCCGACTACAGCCATCTGGGCTTTTCCTTCTGTCACGAAATAAGTATCTTTCTCGTAGAATGAGCTGGGCTTTTCAGTCAGGTCACAAGAAGTAACCCCTACAAGCATCATTGCGCCAAGCGCATATATCATTTTGTTTTTCATCTTATTATTCCCTTTTTAATTCTAATTAAAATGCTACGTTCACACCAAATACGAAAGAGCGGCTTCTGGGGTAAGCACCGAAATCGACACCGGGAGTTAACGCGCTACTCATGGTAGATACTTCCGGATCGAAACCGGTATAAGGAGTCCATGTAAACAAATTATTGCCCGTTGCATACAGACGCAATTTGGTCAGACCAATTTTATTTATCACTTTCTTGGGGAAGGTATACCCTAAAGTGATATTACTCAATTTCAAATAAGAAGCATCTTCAATGGCCCAAGAATGAATGTAGGTGTTGTTGGATCCGTTATCACCGAAATGAGCTACTGTTTTTCCCTGGTTCACTGCTGCCAGTTCTTCCGGATTCGTAATCAGTTCACCATTGGCATTAATAGTCACCCAACGATGAGCATCATCAGCTACCGACAGAACGTTTTTATTAGTAAGGGCAGTCTTGGTATTGGTCAACTTAGTAGCATTCAGTACTTCCGCACCATAGCTGTAAGTAAAGAAGATGCTCAAGTCAAAATCCTTCCAACTGAAAGTATTGTTGATACCGCCATAGAAATCAGGCAAGGCATTACCAATAATGGTCTTATCACTTTCAGTAATTTGGTTGTCTTCACTACCGTCCACGTTCTTAAATTTCCAGTAACCTGGCTGGATATTCTTCTTGTCGCCATGATAAGGTACACCGTCCTTCAATGTATAAGTTTTGGTTGTAGCATCGTAATTGAAGTCTTCCACCTGATACAATCCGTCAGTCACATAACCGTAGAATTGTCCCAATGGTTGATTTACTCCAATCTGATGGGATGCCCCCGCACCACTATAACCAAAGTTGGCCAGATACAACTGTACATCTTCACCTGTCAGTTTCTTAACCTTGTTCTTGTTGTGGGAGAAAGTAACCGAAGTGTTCCAAGTAAAATCTTTGGATACGATGTTTGCCGTATTGATAGTCAAATCCACACCCGAATTTTGAGTTTCGCCTGCGTTGATAACCATACTAGTATAACCGGAAGAGTTAGGCAGTTTGGCATTCAGCAGCAAGTTGCTACTGCGATTGATGTAGAATTCCGGCGAGAATGTGATACGCTGGTTCAAGAAACCAAAATCTATTCCTACGTTGAATGTCTTATTTGCCTCCCATTTCAAATCGGGATTAGGCACCTGACGAGAAGCATAGCCTGCTTGTGCACCGTTGCCATTGGCAGCAGTAACAGAATTCATAAGAGCAAGACTTTGATAACTACCAATACGATTGTTACCCGCAAGTCCATAACCGATGCGGAATTTTAAGTCGGAGAAGATTCCCAGATCCTTGATAAATTCTTCTTCGCTTAAACGCCATGCAGCCGAGAAAGCCGGGAAATATCCCCACTTGTTGTTCTTACCGAACTTGGAAGAACCGTCAGCACGGACTGAAGCAGTAAAAAGATATTTATCCATCAGGTTGTAGTTTATACGTCCAAAGAAGGAAAGCAATTTATCATCGTAGTTTTCACTGGAAGTGGGAACACCTGGAACACCCAGTGAGAGGTCTCCCAAACCTATTTCATCATTCGGAAACTGACTGGCACTTGCAGAAAAGCTGCGTGACCATCTTTCCACATATTCATGTCCGGCAATGACTGTAAAGTCATGAATTTTGTTTTTCCAAGAATAGGTCAAAACATTGGAAGTCTGAAAACTGCTATTTTCCAAATTAGTAATTGAACCTTGAATACTGGAACGCTTACCTGTAATAGACTCATCACCATAGAATACATCATTACGGCGAGTCTGATAGCGCATACCTACCGTACTACGGAAAGATAGTCCTTTCAGCAGCTTAATGGTAGCGCCACCATTGGCCTGGAAAGTACGCCATTCCCTATCGTTGAGCTCTTCTGCTGCCGAAATCAGCGGATTCTGCATAACGTTGCCATTATCATCTGCCAACAGAGGATCTTCGCCGTATAATAAATCTTCATCTACCCCCATAATACCTACTGTAGGACGATACTGCAAGATGTGCTGCATCTTGTTGAAGCGGTCACCACCTTCTGATGTACCCATGCCTTCCACACGCATCTGGTCGTAACTGATACGTGAATTTACCGTTAACCATTTGTTTATCTCATGATTCATGTTGAATGAGATGTTATGCTTTTTACTACCGCTGTATACCATAGCACCTTCTTCGTTGTAGTATGAGTAAGCCAGACTGTAATTCATCTTCTCCGTCTTTCCGGATACACCTACACGATAGTTTTGAGTAATAGCATTACGACCCAAGGTTTCATCTTGCCAGTCGATACCCTTGCGACCATTATATATGGAAGCGAGATCGCTGAACTTACCGTATCTCTCTTCCCATTTGGTCATACCATCCGCACCGGAATCTCCTGTACCCATTCTCCACAATGTACGTTCGTAATCCAATCTGGCAAATTCACCGGCATTAAGTACATCCAATTTGTTTGCAATCTTTTTGACACCGACATAACTGTCAAAAGTCACTGTAGCCTTGCCACCTGATTTACTACCATTCTTCGTAGTGATTACAACTACACCATTGGCACCACGAGCACCATAGATGGCAGTGGCCGAAGCATCCTTCAACACGTCAATGGTTTCAATTTCAGCGGGGTCGAGGGTAGACATACCGTCTTCACTGGGAAAGCCGTCGATAATGTAAAGAGGTTCGTTACTTTGTGTGATAGAGATACCTCCACGCACACGTACGGAAATGGAAGCACCCGGAGTACCTTCACTCTGCTGCACCATCACACCTGCCATGCGTCCGGTCAAGGCTTGTGTAACATCACTTACTGGCACTTTAGAAAGTTCTTTGCTGCTAACGGAGGTTACCGACCCGGTCAAATCTCTACGAGGAACGGCAGCATAACCAATTACCACAACGTCTTCCAGTAATACGGCATCAGCCTGTAGAGTCACATTGATTACACTTCGGTTATTGACTTTCACTTCTTGCGGAGTCATACCTACATACGAGAAAACCAATACATCTTTGGATGCATCATTCACTTTCAGAGTATAGTTACCATTTACGTCGGTAACTGTTCCAACACCGGCAACACCTTTAATGGTTACACTACCTCCAATCACTTCATATCCTTCACTATCAATCACCTTACCAGTTACTGTCAAACTTTGTGCGTATGCAGCCAAACTGACAAAAGCGAGGATAAACATTAAAAACAATTCTTTCAATTTGTACATAATAAATAATCTAAGGTTTAACTTTAGAATTTTTCTGATGACAAACATACGACAAGCACTAAAAAAAGTGCAAAAGTATTGTTTTTGTTACTTTTACTTTTACACTTTTTCCATACCAATATTGTTCACTACACACTATTTTTGTGCAAAAACAACTTCACAGATTACCACAAAAGGAAAATCATCCGATTAAGCAATAGCTTTATCTGCTTGGATTGCACGAAAAACAAATTGTACAAAACATCTTTTCAAGGCTTATTTCAAGAAATCAGCTCGTATCGGAGCAAAACAGTCAATCAAAACTCCAGGCTCCAGACAAACGCAGCCATGCAAAATATCCGGTTCAATATAAATACCGTCTCCCGCTTCCACAATCTTCTTTTCATCACCCACTGTAAACTCAAATTTACCACTTACCACATAAGTCGTTTGCGTGTGGTAATGCGTGTGAGGAGTTCCTATAGCCCCTTTCTCAAATTTGACTTTAACCAACATTACTTGCCCATCATAGCCCATAATCTGTCTGGCCACACCTTCACCTGCCGGCTCCCACGCTTTTTCTTTCTCTATAATAAAAGTATTGCTTCTTGTTTTCTTAATAGGACTATCAGGCACTCTATTATTGGCATTCAAACCCGTTACCGCAAAAAGAACTACTCCAATCATACATACACATCTTTTCCATGTTTTCTTTTTCATAATTAGTAAACTTTAGTTGATTAAATATATTATTCTGATATTGTTTCAAATTTATAAATAGTGACCTGCCGATATATTTCTCCCGGCAACAAACTTGTAGCAGGAAATTGAGGATTATTGGGAGCATCGGGGAAATGCTGCATTTCAAGACAAAATCCATAATATCTGCCATATTTCTTTTCACCATGACCAATAAGATAATCCATATTTGAATTTGGAATATAAAATTGCATTCCCGGTTCAGTAGTGTATGCTTTCAACACTCTACCGGATATAGGTTCCACTACGATAGCTGCCAACTCTAACGAACCTGGGTATTTATCCAGTCTATAATTCACATCATATCCTTTTCCCATTTTCTGTACTCTTTTTTCCACCGATTGTGGAGAAGTATAATCATATACAGTACCCACCACAGGCATTAACTCTCCGGTAGGGATACCCATGGAATCGGTAGGAGTTATGGAATCCGCATAAATCCTATAAATATGATTCAACACGTTTCTGGTGCAACCTGTTAGATTAAAATAACTATGATTTGTAAAATTAACTACCGTAGGCTTATCCGTAGTAGCTGTATATTCCAGAACAATCTCATTATGATTAGTCAGTTTATAAGCTATTGAAAGCTCTATATTGCCGGGAAATCCACCTTCCAAGTGAGCACTTTTGTATTTGAATACCACGATAGCCGTATCTTTGACGGTATAAAATGTGTCTGTTTTAAAGACTTGACGATTGAACCCGTTTGTTCCACCATGAATGGAATGTTCTTTATTGTTTTTTTCCAGATGATAAGTTTGTCCGTTCAGGCTGAATTCTGCATTTCTAATGCGATTGGCAAACCTTCCTATGGTGGCTCCAAACTTAGGATGTCTTTCCAGATAAGATTCCAGACTGTCAAATCCTAAAACCACATGTTCAAACTGCCCTTGTCTGTCAGGAACGGAAACGTCAGTCAGCGAAGCGGCATAATTTGTCACTTTGATAGACATGCCGCTTGCATTGGTCAAGGTGAACATTTCTATCACATCACTTCCTTTCCAAATGCTACCATCCTTAAATACAGACGGCCGACATAAATCCGTTTGCCCCCACGAGACCGACAACCCCAAGATGGTAATCAACGTTCCAATAATACGCATCTTCATAACCTGATGATTTATACTATTTCTTTCCATATTCTGTAGGCAAACAACCGATATACTTCTTGAAACGTGCCGCAAAATAAGAAGGAGTGTTATATCCCACCATAAAACTGATTTCTGAAACGGTATACTTTCCTTCTTTCAATAACTGGCATGCCCGATTAAAACGTATCTTATGTATAAAATCAATAGCCGATTTTCCCGTTATTGCCTTTAATTTCAAATGAAGATTTGAACGGCTCATATTCATCTCACGCGCAAACTGTTCTGTAGAAAATTCCACATTGTCCATGTTTTTCTCAACGACAGCAATAGCCTTTCGCAACAGTTCCTCATCCATCGTATTGCTCGTAAGCTTTTCCGGTCTTATTTCCGTCATATTGGAATATCGCTCGAATATGCGATAACGTGTACGCAGCATATTCAGAATCTTGGTTCTCAACACTTCCATAGAGAAAGGCTTGGCAATGTAATCATCGGCTCCTACCTGTAAACCTTCCAACTGATACTTGATATCCACTTTGGCAGACAACATATAAACCGGAATATGACAAGTACGTAGATTCTGTTTCACTAACTTACATAACCTAACGCCATCCATTACAGGCATCATGACATCTGTTATAATCAAATCTACATCCTTGTCTTTCAGTATATCCAGCGCTTTTTGCCCATTCTCCGTTTCCAATATATCAAACAGCGCAGACAGGCCGTTCACCAAGTACTGCCTTAATTCCCTATTGTCCTCTACGACCAAAATAGTACCACGTTTACAGTTTTCCTCATCCGTACTAACTTCTTCCCCGAACTTTTCGTCATCACCGATATAAATGTCGTTTGCATTGGTGGAATATACACGTTGTTCTCCTTCATCCCCACTTCTTCCTAACAACTCTTCTTGTGTATATACGGATTCATCTTGCGGCAGATAAATCGTAAAGGTAGAACCTTTACCGACTTCACTCTGTAGAACAATCCGCCCATGATGTAATTCCACCAGACGTTGAACCAATGAGAGTCCGATACCACTCCCTTCACGTCCATTTTCTATCTGATAGAAACGTTCAAAAATCTTTTCCTGCTTCTCCAATGGGATGCCAATGCCAGTATCTATTACTTGCAAGACAAGATTGTCATCTTCTATGTAAAGTTTCACAATGATACTTTCGCCGACTTCGGTATATTTAAAGGCATTCGAAAGCAGATTATTTGCAATTAAATCCAGATAGTTCTCATCGAAAATAACATTTTTATCTTGCAACTCTGTATAGAAGTTATAGTCTATATCCTTCCTTTTAGACAAACTTTCATAATTCATAAAACAGTTCAATATCCGCTTATAAGCATTGGAATACACAGCCCTGAGTTCAAATATCCCTAACTCAGCACGCCGGAAATCCATTAACTGATTAACCAAATGCAAGAGGCGGTTGGTATTCCGCTGCACATAAAGCAACTGCTCATGCTCCCAATGCCCGCTGATACGATCAAGTAATTCCTGCAAAGGCGCAACAATCAAAGTCAACGGAGTCCGTAACTCGTGCGAGATATTAACATAAAAACGGATTTTCATCTGGCTTATCTCTTCCCGCTTTTCTTTATCAAGCCGTTCCATTCGTATTTCAGCCTGCATACTCTTGCGTAGCCAGAAGAAGCGTACGATACCGAACACCAACAAAGCAAACGACAAAGCAAACAAGGAAAGCGCCCACCAAGTAGAATACCAAACCGGCAATATATGTATATGAAGTATGGCGGGTTCCTCATTCCATTTACCATCATTGTTCGCTGCTTTTATACAAAAAGTGTAATCCCCTGCTGGCAAATTGGAGTAAGAAACAAGGCTGATATCATTCTGCTTATACCATACATTATCATATCCCTCCAGTTTGTAGGTAAATGTATTATGTTTACCCGCTATATAATTGGAAACGACAAAAGAAATGGCGAATGAATTCTGAGATGAAGATAAAGTTATACGATTCACGTATGTAATACTTTCCTTTAAAATTCCGGTTTCATCATCCGGTAATACCTCCTTATTATGAACAAATAATTTATTGATCACAGGTTTGGGAGCATAAGGATTATCAATCAACGTTTCAGGACGGAATGAAGTAATGCCGTTGACTCCACCAAACAACATGTAGCCATTGTCTTTTCGACAATAAGCCCCAGCATTAAACTGGTTGCCTTGTAATCCGTCCATAATCGTGAAATTACGAAACTTCCCACTCTCCGAATTCAGACAACTCAACCCTTGGTTCGTGCTTATCCATAAACGCCCGTAAGCATCTTCCAGAATTCCATAAATAACATTACTCGGCAGACCGTTTTCTGTAGTATATTGCAGAAACTGCTTATCACTTTCTTTCAAAGCAAACAATCCGTTACGTGTTCCAATCCACAGATATCCGGAAGATGTTTCGTAAAAACAATTCACAAACGCTTGCTTCAACACAGAAGCTATCTGAAAATCCGTATTAGGGAGCAAAGAGGTACCTACCTGGTTAAAAACAGAAATTCCCATTTCTCCCCCAGCCCATATACGTTTCTTTGAGTCACAAAACAACAAGCGATTGTATTGCTGCAATTTATGCCCGTCCCCATCTACATCAACAATCGTAAAATTGCGTTTATCTATATCAAAATGCAATAAATATTCCAGCGATGCCACCCAAAGCCCCCCATACCCGTCTGAAATAATAGAATAGATATTATTGCTCGGCAAATTGCTATTGTGACGATTATAATATTCTATGTAACCGGATTTACGATGTAAAACCATCATTCCTCCGGCATGTGCCCCCACATATATTCTATCTTGTACCTCATCTACATACACCGTCTTGATATCCTTGAAAGGTACATCTAGATTGCCCGAATTGAATAGATAATTCTTATATAGCTGAGAGGCATTATCATAGTAATTCAAACCGCCATCGCTCGTGCCAATCCACAAATTATGCTTGTTATCCTCAACAATGCAACTGACCACATTATTACTGAGTGAGTTCAAGAACGGGACATGTTTGATACGCTGGAAACGGTTACACAAAGGATGATAATAATTCAGCCCTCCCCAGTAAGTACCCAGCCACATGCCACCCTGCGAATCTCTGAAAATACTCCGGACTGAATTCTGCGATAAACTTCCTTCCTGAATCTCAGAGCTTTTAATGGACGAGAAACTGTCTGATCCCTCCTTGTAGATATTCAATCCACCATAGGTTCCCACCCATAGGCGATTCTCTGTATCCAGTGCTAAAGAACGCACATAGTTTGAGTTCAATCCTGATTTCCCATCTTCATAACGGTAATTCTTCAGCTCCTTTGTCTTCATGTCGTACAGATAAAGTCCATCTCCCTCCGTAGCCAGCCATATTCTATTAAACATCTGGCACAGAATGGCATGAACCCGGATGCCAGTAGGCACATCCACTAGTTTCTCCAAAATACCGTTTGACAAAGTATAAATATATACACCTTCCTCAGTACCTATATAGATACAATCACCCTGGCGTACCAAAGCTGCCGGCTGCAATCCATGCAAAGAAGAGGATAATGTATCCGAAAGGAAACACTCTTTCTTTACATCAAAAAGCAGAATGCCTTCGGCAGTACCCAACATCAACCAATCTTTTTTTATCGGGATAATACTGGTCACAGCTACGTTCAAACCATTTCTCTTATAATAATAATTGGAAAATTCATCCTTATAATGATTGTAAAGAGACAACCCCTCACGAGTTCCTATCCAAATCCGGTCTGAATCATCCATTGTGATGCAACGGGATATATCGCTGGCAATACTTTTGGGATTGGTATATTGATGACGATATACAATAAAGTTGTAACCATCATATTTATTCACACCATCATACGTCGCAAACCATAAATTCCCTCCTTTATCCTGATTAATCGCAAAAATCGTACTATGCGACAATCCTTCCTCCAAACCAATATGGGAAAAGTGAATATCTTCAGTGACATCGGCATTCAACATGTAGGGGAATAATACTTCTAAAAGCACTAACAAATATTGCTGTATTTTCATGTTTGTAATCTATTATGAGGCAAATAAATAAAACACATTAGCAAAAGTAAATATTAATCTGTATTTTCTTGCCAATACTTTCCGGTATTATTCGCAAAGGTACAAAAGAGAATCCTGGAACCGGATTAAAGATTCGTCCATCACTATCTGTCGGTGCTACATCTATATATCCTGCTTCGCAAGTGATGTACAATATCCCCTTATTTTTTTTTATGGAAGCTTCTCGCGTACTTATCCTCACCTCTTCTTTGGGCGACGCGATAACTGGCAACACAAGGTAAGCCGAGTCATTGCAACGTTCCACGCTTATGCTCACTCCTTGTTCTGAAAATGCATAGTTCACCTCTACCGGTACTTCTCCCTGCTTTGGAGACTGTTGATTGATATCAACCAAATGAGAATTTACATTAAATCGACAGAACCCGTCTTCTATAAAACAAGTAATGTCCGTATTCAAATCGTCCAGATTACTATATGCAACTTCATCCTGAATCGATTCAACCCGGGGGGTACCTCCCATCAGATATTTACGGACATTGTCCTGCATATTGGGAGCTTCAATCAATTTATACCGGTTCATAGTCGCAGCAAATATAGGTCCTGCCTGAGCATGCCACAACAACGAAAGAGCACCTCCCATTGGATGAGTCCCTTTCACTTTATATTCGGCGTCATATCCGGTAAATGTGGCACGCCAATCTCCTTGGGATAAAAGCCACGTACGAATATCCTTAAAGAACTTCACTCCGTAAACGGAGTCACGGGGAAGCTTTTCCAAAGAAGTCATTTTCACAGAAGGCAGTTCTAAAAAAGAAGCCAACGCCTTGGCATGCCCAAATGTATGATGAATACAAGGAGAAACACCGGATGCAAAATAATGCATTCCTCCATAAAGAAGTCCACCATGGGTAGCCTTACTCAATAAACGGATATTGCAGCGAATGGCTTCCAAATATTCCGGATGACGGGCAGCAGCCATCAAATAATAACCTCCCATAAAGCCATCACTGGTACGCCCGCCCCAATAAGTCCATTTAAAGCTTCGTGTTCCCCAACTGTTGTCCCAAGCGCCATCGGGTAACATAAACTCAAGATGAGTATCCATGGAACGTTCCACAAGCGAAAATAGTTCCATGTCGTTTGCCATCACTGCATAATATGCCATATTAGGCAGTGATTCTTCTACATTATAAAGCAAATCTACCGGACGGCAACCGTTTGGAGTTTCTGAGGCGATATTAGGTCCCTCGCCATACAAGAAACAGTCATTCACGGTAAAATATTCTTTTAATCCGAGAGCTATCTCTTCGGCTTCCTTCTTAAATTCAGGCCGATTGCACATTTCACCGATAGCATATAGTGCATAGGTTGCTGAAGCAGAATAATTTACATTCATATTTCTCATGCCTTCTCGCCTTCGGCTATAAATGAAAGGATTGTTCATCATAAACTCACCAGCCTCTACCAATCGCTGTTTCCAATGATGATGGGTTGAATCATCCAATAGATGTCCGTGATAATGCAAAGCTTCATAAAGAGCAATCGCTGCAAATACCGTCGTACCGTTCCAATCCGATACATGTACATCGTTCATCCATGACCCGTCCGGACGGTGCACATTCTCCATCCACGCCATCAAGCGCTTGGCTCCAAGCAAATATTTTTGGTTTCCGGTCTTTTCTGCCAAATACATCAAAGGAAGTACGGCATCACCTATACGTCCATGCATACGGGCACATGCAGGGCATAAGACTCCTCCATCAAGTGCGGAATCGGAATAGGTGCACTGATAAGCCAGAAAAGCATCCATCCATTCCGTCAACAGCTTATCCGCTTCACTACGCAATGAATCATCAAAAGAGTTCGCATTTACATTCTGGGCTTGTCCTGCCAAAGATGATACACAAAACAGCACCATCATAAACAACATGTTTTTCATATCTCTTTCATGGTTAGATTTTAATGCTCAAAGTTAGTCCTTTGTTATCAGTATTTCACTCTCTTTTTATTCAATATCATGCCAATGGGCGTTTAAACCTCTTGTAATATTGTTGAATCAATGCTAATATTGTTGAAACCTCACTTGCCAAAACAATATTGGTACACTTTTAAACATAAGGAAGTCTCAGTTAAACACAAACGGACTACTTTAGCTGCGGGAAACAAATGTTCTTAATTCTTAATGCTTTATGAGACACCTACCTTTATTAATGTGTACTGCCTTCTGCGGATTGTATTCCACACAGACAAAGGCGGCAGACACAAAAAACGAAAAGCCCAATATTCTTTGGCTCACCTTTGAAGATACTAGTGCATACGAATTCGGTTGCTACGGCAACAGAGGAGTACATACTCCCAATGCGGACAGCCTTGCCGCCCGCGGCATACAGTTTATGAACGCATGGTCCGTAGCTCCCCAGAGCTCGGCTGCCCGTTCTTCACTGATTACCGGATGCTATTCAAGCACTTACGGCATGGACATCCATCCTGTGCCCTACGATACACCTGCTGACATCTTCTTTCCACAGAAATTACGCGAAGCCGGATATTACTGTACAAACAACAGCAAGACACACTACAACTCTACCACTGACAATAAAATATGTTGGGACGAATGTAGCAACAAAGCCTCATACAATAGTCCCAAACGAAAAAAGAACCAACCCTTTTTCGCTGTATTCAACACGGTAACCTCACACATGGGACGCATCCGAACTTTCCATACAGACGGACGCAGAGATTACACACGGGAAGGCATATACCCGGCACTGCTTTCATTGCCTGCTTATGTTCCCGACTTGCCGGAAGTACGTTCCGACTATGCCGGTCATTTAGAAGCAGTACAAGACGTGGATACCTGGCTGGGATTCTTCCTGAAAGACCTGAAAGAGAAAGGCTTGGATGAAAATACAATTATATTTTTCTTCAGTGACCACGGCGGTTGTATACCCCGTGGTAAAGGATATTTGTACGAAAGCGGTCTAAAAGTACCTCTGATTGTCTATTTCCCGCCCAAATGGCAACACCTGGCCAAGCAGGCTTCAGGCAAAGAGTACAGCTTGGTCAACTTCACGGATTTAGGGCCTACCGTACTTAGTCTTGCAGGGGTAAAACCACCCAAACAGATGCAGGGCAAAGCACTTTACGGCAAGTTTGCAAACAAAGAAAAACGCCAGATGCAATTTGCATTAGCAGCCAATCAATTGCATCATTTCATGCCGGTACGCGCCGTTACCGATGGGCGTTTCAAATATATCCGTAGTTATATCCCCTATCGTCAGTTTGCCCTGCGCAATTATTATCAATGGGGAATGCCTTCCAACAAAGCATGGGATAAACTAGTATTGGAAGGGCATAATACCAACCCTAACTGGAAACTGACTTTCGAAGCCCATCCGGCAGAAATGCTGTTTGACCTTGAAAAAGATCCGGATGAACTGCACGACTTATCCGGTACTCCCGAATATGCAGAAATCTTGTCCAAAATGCGCCAAGCACTATCTGACCATATTCGTGTCACCGGTGATTTGGGGTTCTTCCTTCCCACTTCACGCACCGGTCATATTCTTTACGACAAAGTGCGCAAGGAGAAATATCCTCTGAACGAACTTTATACTCTTGTTGAAACAGCTGGAACAGCAACCACCGCCTCTCTGTCTATGTTAGAAGAAGCAATTACCAATCCGCTATCCGAAATGAGATTCTGGGGAGTAGTAGGATATGCCAAACTTGCCAGAGAAAAGCAAATATCTTCTTGTCCGCAAGCCTTGTTGGCACTCCTCCAAGACAGTAATCCCTACATCGCTTCCGAAGCCGCCTATGCCGCAGCCTATCTGGGTAAAAGTCAAGAAAGCGTTGCCCGCCTAATTATTCCCACAGAGGAAAAATACAGAAAAATAGGGTACTCTTCACTGGAATGCTTATCTTTAGACCCTGATATGCGTGACTGTATCCGTCCTTTCCTGTCGGAGCTGAGAGAAGCCGCAGAAACCCTGCCACGCCTTGAAAACGAAGATGCCGGACTCATGGCGCGGGGAATCCTCGTGAACTTGGGTGAAATGGATATCCAAGACCTATATGGTCCTGAAGCTTATAAAAGAGGTCTGAAATTTAACTATGGTCGTAGAGCAATGATACCGTTGCCCAACTAAAAGGAATAAATTTATGCGTAGTACAATCAAAATCGTAATTTTATTGTTTTTCATATGTACTTCCATGTCCGGAGCTTCGTTTCCGGACATGGAAAAGTATATGCGCCAACATGCCTTGATATGGGAACAATTACCCATGCAATGGAATGAAGGTGCTTTTTTAGGTAATGGATTGGTCGGCATGATGGTATATGCCGATTCCACACTCAATGCATTAGTTTTCCATCTGGGACGTCCCGATGTCACAGATCATAGGAAAGCTCCCTACCGAAAAACCTCCATCGGCACGGAAGAGGCAGATAAAATGGTGGATTTTTGCAGGCTTGATGTCGGTAAAATGCTATTATTCCCTGAAGGGAAGATACTTTCAGGCACTTTTTATCTCGACATTTACAATGCCGAACTGACCGGACACCTAAAAACAGACAAAGGAGACTTGACTTTCCACGCCTATACTCCCCAACCCGAAGAAGTGAATATCGTGGAAGTTTCCTCCGGAGTCCCTTACCGCTGGAAGGGGATTCCCGGGAACCCATGCTCTCCCCGCATAAGAGTATTTCCCCATTTGAAAGAAAAATTAAAATACAAGGACAACCCCGCACCTGTCGTCGACCAAAAAGACAAAGAAGGTAGTTGGGTACAGTCCTTGTTGGCGGGAGGAGACTATGCAACCTACTGGAAAGAGGTGCCGGGCGGAAAATCACGTTCCGTATTGTACGTGTCTACAGCCAATGAAGTGCCGGCTTCATCCCTCTCTCTTGCCAAAGCCATGAAGACTGTAGAAGCAACACAGATTACAGGAACTAAATTGTTGAAACAAAAGACACGCCAGTGGTGGAATGCCTACCACGAACGTTCTTTCCTTTCCATTCCGGACAAAAAACTGGAGAACTTTTATTTCATACAGATGTACAAACTTGCCACTTGTTCTCATCCGGATGGCCCGGCAATGGACGTAATGGGCACTTTCTTCAAACTGAGCCCATGGCCCAGTTTCTGGTGGAACCTAAATATACAACTGACTTATATGCCCATAGGACCAGCCAATAGGATGGAACAAGGCAAAAACTTCCAGCGACTGATGGATGAAGTGTTTCCTTCACTTGTCCGTTCTATTGAACCATGCAAGATAGGTGACTACACCTGGGCATTGCAAAACTATTATATGTACCTGCGATATGCCGGTGCTGACTGGCAAGATATCAAACAACAAGTAGTTCCAAAAGCACTGGACGCATTTGCCGTATTCGATAAAATACTGTGTTATAAAGAAAACACATGGCATCTCACCCATATTGAGTCTCCCGAATATGAAGGGTTCCAAAAATACAATGACAGCAATTACGGATTAGCTTCACTGAGCTGGTTGCTCCAAACATTGATAGCATGTCATGACAGAACTTCAAGCACTCATCCCGACTATGCACGCTGGAAAGAAATCCTGACACGACTGGCTCCATATCCCACCAATGAAAACGGTCTGATGATTGCCGCCAACAAACCGCTGGAGAAGTCCCACCGCCATTATTCACACCTATTGGCCTTCTACCCTTTCCGACTTTTACATCCCGATGTACCAGAGAACCGTAAATTCCTGGAGAAATCCATCGAACACTGGTTGTCTTTAGAAGATGGGAAAGGATTAGCAGGATATTCCTATACCGGAGCAGCTTCTCTATATGCCTATTTGGGTAACGGTAACAAGGCTTACGAACGCTTGGCACATTTCATCAACAAACCAATCGGAATCAGCATTCTGCTACCCAATACATTCTATGTGGAAAGTCAAGGCAAGAATCCGGTAATAGAAACCCCATTAAGTGCTGCGGCCTCCCTTACTGAGCTGCTTATACAAAGCTGGGATGAGACTATACGTATCTTCCCGGCTGTGCCAGACCATTGGAAAGATTGTGCTTTCCATGCCCTCAGGGCGGAAGGAGGATTTACCGTCTCGGCTCAACGCCAAGACGGAAGAACCGAATGGGTCAGCCTGACCAGTGAAAAAGGACAACCTTGCCGTATACAGTTATCCGGATGGGATGCCGTCCATCAGCTATCTGCAGGACGTACCGTCTCCATCAAACCGCTGGGTAATGAGACCTATGAACTGGACCTGAAAACCGGAGAAAGCGTAACGCTGGCCCCTGACAAATCAACAAAATGCAAACTACGCCTTATCCGGGCAAAAAACAAATCCCAATCCAACTTCTATGGAGTGAAATCAAGAAAAGGTTTGCCCGAAATAATGGAATGGCCGGAATTAACTCCCATCAAGGAACGTGTGAATGTACAGGCCGACTCTGCTCGTATCCGACAGATTGTCGACGGCTGTTGGGTGGCCGTAGGTACCAATAAGTCCCATGCCATACAACTGGACTACTCCCGTCCCTTTCAAGGACAGCCTTCTTACCGTTTTGAGCTGAAACAAGATGACAACACTCTGGAAGGCTACTCTAAAGGAGAAACCAAAGGTCGCGCCGAACTATGCTATTGCTATGCCGTATCCGACGATTTCAAAAACTATCCGGCAGATGAATATCCCAATGCTCAAAAGATGAAGACCGTCTATCATTATGGCAAGGGAAGTTGCCCGCAAGGTTCATCCATGAGCTACACATTCTCTGTTTACATTCCACATACCCTTGACAAAAACGTATCTACCATCTTTGCCCAATGGCACGGCATGCCAAGCCGTACACTTGTGTCCGACCCTGATGGCAAAGTAATGAGACTCAGTACCAAGGAGTTTCTGGAACTGGAGAGGCGAATGATTTTCAAGAAAAATACGGCATATGATAAAATTATCAAAATCAACGCCCAAGGAGATACCCTCTACAGAGCAGGGAAACCGAACGGTTGGCTGATAGAACAAGGCGGTTATCCCCCGCTTGCCTTCGGCTTTTCACAAGGTTATTTCTACATCAAAGCCAATTCGGACCGCAAATGGCTGACGGACAAGACCGACCGCTGTAATGCCAATCCTGACAAGGCAGAAATCATGCATCCAGTCACCTCTACCTTCAAAACCTCGACAATAGCATATAAAATGCCATTCGAGAATTTCCCCAAAGATTGCTGGATAACTTTTCAGGTAAATATAGACTGGACCGAATATGGAAAAGAAAAAGAAACCATTCTTAAACCCGGACTTCTTGACGTAACCATGTCCTACCGTCAATCAGAAAAGGAAGTGAAAGAACATATCGTAAACAATGAGGAGATACTGATTGGCCGCAATGACGAAGAAGGATATTACTTCAAATTCGGCATATACCGTGTCGGCAACAGTACCATTCCGGTTTGCTATAACCTAGCCGGTTATAAAGAGCAGTTCCGAAAAGTAACGACAAGAATCACGCAATTTTAAATCCCATATTTTTCAACTCAACACAGAACGATTGATTTCTTGTTTTTTCGTAGAAAAACAAAAAAGGAAGAAATAATAGCCGAATTCAACAAGCAACAAAAAGCCCGCCACCTTAATGGAGACGGGCTTGAAAAGTAGCTCCGAGGGGAATCGAACCCCTATCTAAAATTTAGGAAATTCTTGTTCTATCCGTTGAACTACAGAGCCTCAACTGATAATCAGCGGAATATGTAGAATATTTATAGAACTTCTACACTATTTTTACACGACGCAAGCTGATTACGGATGCAAAGATAATGTATTCTGCCGATTTTCCGAAAAAAGTTTTGTTAATCCGATTAACTTTCCGAAATTTGCTGCCTATGTAAACGGAATAGTAATCCTCAAATAATCTATAGTAATTCGTAAGTTATGGCAAACGACATGATGGTCAAAGAACTGGAGCAAGTGGTAGTCCGCTTCTCCGGAGACTCCGGCGATGGTATGCAGCTCGCCGGCAACATCTTTTCAACAGTTTCGGCTACCGTGGGCAATGATATCAGTACATTCCCCGACTATCCGGCAGATATCCGCGCCCCGCAAGGCTCACTCACCGGTGTTTCCGGTTTTCAGGTACATATCGGTGCAGAGAAAGTCTATACCCCAGGTGACAAATGCGACGTATTGGTAGCGATGAACGCCGCCGCACTGAAAACCCAATATAAGTTTGCTAAATCCACTGCTTGTATCATCATCGATACAGATGCTTTCCAGAAGTCAGACTTGGAAAAGGCCGCTTTCAAGACCGATAATCCGATAGAGGAAATGGGTATTAAGCAGGATGTCATCGCCGCCCCCATCTCGAAGATGGTGAAAGACTGCCTTGCCGACACCGGAATGGACAACAAGTCCATGCTGAAATGCCGCAATATGTTTGCAGTAGGCCTGGTATGCTGGCTGTTCAACCGCGATCTGAAAATAGCCGAAGATTTCATCCGCGAGAAATTCGCCAAAAAGCCCGAAATTGCCGGAGCAAATATCAAGGTCATCCATGCAGGATATGACTACGGACACAACACCCATGCTTCCGTAGCCCATACATATAAGATTGAAAGTAAGACTACCGTTCCCGGCAGATACATGGATATCACGGGGAACAAAGCAACTGCTTACGGTTTCATCGCCGCAGCTGAAAAGGCTGGCTTGAAGCTGTTCCTCGGCTCCTATCCCATTACTCCGGCAACCGATGTACTGCACGAACTCTCCAAGCACAAGTCTCTGGGCGTGATGACCGTGCAATGCGAAGACGAGATTTCCGGTTGCGCCACTTCTATCGGCGCCGCTTTTGCAGGTGCGCTGGCTGTGAGCTCCACTTCCGGTCCCGGTGTCTGCCTGAAATCGGAAGCTATGAACCTGGCAGTCATTACAGAACTTCCGCTGGTTGTGCTCGACGTGCAACGTGGCGGTCCTTCTACCGGTCTGCCCACCAAGTCAGAGCAGACAGACTTGTTGCAGGCATTGTTCGGCCGCAACGGTGAAAGCCCAATGCCCGTCATCGCCGCCTCTTCACCCACAAGCTGTTTCGACGCAGCCTACATGGCAAGCAAAATTGCACTGGAGCACATGACCCCGGTCGTATTGCTGACCGACGGCTTTGTTGCCAATGGCTCCGGCGCCTGGAAGCTGCCCAAACTGGCAGACTATCCCGCCATCACCCCTCCCTACGTGACTTCCGAAATGAAGGACAACTATACTCCGTACAAACGCAATCCCGAAACAGGTGTCCGCTATTGGGCCATCCCCGGACAAGAAGGCTATATGCACATCCTCGGCGGTCTGGAGAAAGACAGCAATACCGGTGCCATCTCCACCGATCCCGAAAACCATGACTTGATGTGCCACCTGCGTGCCGAGAAGGTTGCCAAAATCCCCGTACCTAATGTAGAAGTGCAAGGCTGTGCAGACGATGCCGATTTGCTGATTGTCGGTTTCGGCGGTACATACGGCCACTTGTATTCGGCCATGGAAGAGATGAACAAGGCAGGCAAGAAGGTTGCCCTCGCCCACTTCACTTATCTGAATCCGCTCCCCAAGAACACGGAAACCGTTCTGAAGAAGTACAAGAAGGTGGTAGTTGCCGAACAGAATCTCGGACAATTTGCAGGTTATCTACGTATGAAGATAGACAACTTCACCCCGTACCAGTTCAACGAAGTCAAAGGACAACCGTTCGTCGTTGCCGAGCTGGTCGCAGCGTTCAATAAATTAATTGATAATTGACAGTTGACAATTGATAATAACCATGCGTAATATGCGGATTATCAATCATCAGCCACCAATTATCAACTATCAATTATCAACCATCAATTAAAAAAGATTATGTGCGAATATACAGCAAAAGACTATAAAAAAGGACAACCCCGTTGGTGTCCGGGTTGTGGTGACCACTTCTTTCTGGCTTCACTGCACAAAGCAATGGCAGAAATCGGCAAAGCTCCTTGGGAGAATGCCGTCATCTCAGGTATCGGCTGCTCCAGCCGTCTGCCCTACTACATGAATACGTATGCAATGCAGACCATCCACGGACGTGCTGCTGCCATCTCTACGGGTGCCAAGGTTGCCAATCCCAACCTGACGGTATGGCAAATCTCCGGCGACGGTGACGGTCTGGCCATCGGCGGTAACCACTTCATCCACGCCGTACGCCGTAACATCGACCTGAACATGATTCTGCTGAACAACCGCATCTACGGTCTGACCAAAGGTCAATATTCTCCGACCTCTCCACGTGGTTTCGTCAGCAAGTCGTCTCCCTATGGTACGGTAGAAGATCCATTCCACCCGGCAGAGCTTTGCTTCGGTGCCCGCGGCCGTTTCTTTGCCCGCGCGGTAGCTACCGATGCTCCGGGGACAGTGGAAATATTGAAGGCAGCCATGGCTCACAAAGGGGCTTCCGTTTGCGAGATTCTGCAAAACTGCGTTATCTTCAATAACGGTACGCATGACTCCGTAGCCAAAAAGGAAGACCGCGCCAAGAATGCCATCTACTTGAAACACGGCGAACCGATGCTCTTCGGCGAGAACAACGAATACGGACTGATGCAGGAAGGCTTTGGTCTAAAAGTCGTGAAACTCGGTGAGAACGGCATTACAGAGAAGGATATCCTCATCCACGATGCCCACTGCATGGACAACACCCTGCAACTGAAGCTTGCCCTGATGGAAGGTCCCGACTTCCCGATTGCACTCGGTGTTATCCGCGATGTGGAAGCTCCTACTTACGACGATGCTGTTCATGAACAAATCGAAGAGGTGTCTGCCAAGAAGAAGTATCACAACTTCGAGGAGTTATTGATGACGAATGATACGTGGGAAGTAAAATAAACCACTAAGATTTATTAATATCATGTTTGCACGAAACAAATAAGGTGCAAACATGATATTAATTTCCTAAAAGTAAGAGTACCTCCCTATCCTTTCTCTCCCAAACATAGATACTTATTACGCCAAACATGCAGTTCTTCCATCAAGAATAACTATATTTGCCACAGTAACCATAGTAGTCACATTTTGAAAGTAATTCTCTGATTTATACTGGCTTAATATCAATCTCACAAACCGCAGGCTGATAGCTCTTTCGTTCGAGTAATCCTTCCCGGATAAAGGTCAAAAACACTCCCACCCTGAAAAGAAAATGCAACCACTGCAACTGCACCAGATTTTATTGTAGTGATAGAGCATACCTCCGATGAACAAGGCTACCAATAAGGGTCGACAACAAGACTTCAAGGGAAGAGAGGGAAATTGTGGAATACCTACTGTGGATTTTTTCCACATCTCCACACCACAAACACCCGAACTTCCCTTTTTCCCGATAGGAAATAAGCAATTGATTATCAACATTATTCATCCTTAAAAGGATAGTCTGCCTTTCGTTTGGCATACCTCTTGCTAAAATATCCGCCGAAAGGACGTAACATTTATAATAAGATAAATCAATTATTTTTCAGTAGTATGAAAATCAGGATGAGAAAACGGTGTGACATTCCACATTCAGCGTCGCACTTCCAAAAAAGTTTGATTATTGCAAGTTGGTTATTAGCATTTCTTTTCACCGGAACAGCCTTCGCACAAGAAAACCGAACCATTAAAGGCATTGTGAGAGATGTAACAGGAGAACCGCTTATCGGTGCCAGCGTCATACAGAAAGGTACCAACAACGGCGTCATTACCGATGTGGACGGCAACTTCACACTGACCGTTCCTGCAGATGCAACACTCTCTATCGCTTACATGGGCTATGCCACCCGGGAGATAAACCTGGCAAAACGAAAAAAGCAAGGCGACCTGAAGATTACACTCAGCGAAGATACCCAGCAACTGAAAGAAGTCGTAGTAACGGCAATGGGTATCAAAAAAGATACGAAACGTGTCGGTTATGCCATCAGTACCATCAGTGCAGACGAATTGGTAAAGGCAGGAGCACCCAACTTTGCCTCTGCCATGTACGGTAAAGCACCGGGAGTCCGCATCACACAGACACAAGGCGGTTCTGCCGGAGCTGTCTCCATCAACGTACGCGGACTGACTTCCATCACTGGAAATAACCAGCCACTCATCATTCTGGACGGTGTACCCATCCGCAACGGCGGCACGGGTAAAAGCACGGACTTCGCCGAATTTGGCAACGACGGACAAATCCGTTCCAATGGTCTGGTAGACATCAACCCAGAGGACATCGAGAGCCTCAGTATTCTGAAAGGAGCTTCTGCCACAGCTCTCTACGGCTCGGAGGCTGCAAACGGTGCGGTAGTCATCACCAGCAAACGCGCCAAAAGTGGCAAGCTGACGGTGGACTTCAATGCCCAAGTCATGGCAAACTTACCGGCTTATCTGCCGAAAGTACAGACCGTATACGGGCCGGGAACCTACAACACCGCATACAGCGATTATGAGAAACAGACGGGAGGCTTCTATCAGAGAACCCTAAACGGACAAAGCTACAAAAGCCTCCGTTCCACCACCTTGTCCTTCGGCCCGAAATACGACGGTAGCGAGGTACTTTACTGGGACGGGAAGATGCGCCCCTACCAGGCACTGACCGACAACCCGTGGAAAGAGTTGTTTCGCACCGGCTGGACCCAAACTTACAATCTCGCCATCTCACAAGGGACGGAAACCACCAGCAGCCGCTTCTCCTACACATTCATGGACGAGATTCCCAATGCCTTGACCGGAAGCTTCACCAAACACAACTTCAAGCTGACCGGTTCGTATCAACTGGCGAAACCGCTGAAACTGGAATACTCCCTTAACTACATCGTACAGAATGTAGAAGACCGCCCGCAAACCTCGCTCAACCTATACAGCGGTTTCGGCAACATGTTCTCCACCTTCCTGGACATTCCCTATCTGAAACAAAGTTACGTCACCAGTCTGGGATACCGTAATACCTTTGTCGGAGGAAACGCCACGCTGACTCCTGAGGAATCATGGGCCTACGACCCCAGTTACGCCACCGGAGTGAACAACATGCTGTGGAATATGTACCATCACCATAGCGACGAGACAGAGAATCGGCTCATCGGTATGATTCGCCCCACCTGGCAGATAACCAACTGGCTGAGTCTGCGCGCCCAGGTTTCAACTGATATCACAGATGTGAAGCAAACACTGAAATATGAAAGCGAACAACCCAATTCCCTATACGACCCCAACGGTAGCTTCCAGTCCATCAACCGCCGTTACGACATTGTCTATGGAGATGTTATGTTGAACTTCAACTATAATATCAACCGCTTCGACATTGCCGCCACCGTAGGCTGGACCGGACGCTACGAAAATATGAACAATATGAGGGTCTCCACCAATGGCGGGCTTGTCACGGAAAACTGGTTCGACCTCAATGCCAGCCGCTACACGCCAAGCAGTACCCTGCAACGTATGGAACTACTGAAAACCGGCTATATGGGTACACTAAGCCTGGGATGGGACAACTATCTATTCCTTGAACTGACCGGACGCCAGGAACGCTCGTCTACCCTAAAAGACCAGAGCTTTTTCTATCCTTCCGCTAATCTGAGTTTCCTCTTCACCCAAGCCTTCCACATGCCGTCATGGTGGAACTATGGAAAACTGCGCCTCTCATACGGTATCGTAGGAAATGCTCCTGAAACCTATACCGCCAATATCGTCTACGAGCAAGGTTCGGACAACGGATTCACCTGGAACACCATTCCCTCTTCATGGGGGAATGCAGATATCCGTCCGGAAAAGAAGTACGAATACGAGATAGGTCTGGAAAGCAAGTTCTTAAACAACCGGTTGGGTATAGATGTATCTTACTACAACAACCGTGTAAAGGACCAGATACTCTCCACACCGCAACCTTCCACATCAGGCGTAAAGAATGTGTTGATGAATGTGGGCGAGGTAGCCAACCACGGCTGGGATATATCAATCAGTGCCACTCCCATACTGACCAGAGATTTCCGCTGGGACCTGACAGCCAACTATGGTGTATATAAGAACAAAGTAGTGAAACTGGCCGATGGAGTGCCCTATCTGGAAATACTCAACTCCGGAGGCAGTGGAATAAAAATACAAGCTGTGGAAGGCCAGCCAATGGGTGACATCTATGCGCAGGTTCCCCAGGTGAACGAAAACGGTGAGTACCTCGTTTCCGATAAAGGGCTTTACCTCAACCAAACCGAATTGCAGAAAGTCGGCAACATCAATCCGGCAGGCGTAGGAGGTCTATTCAACTCTTTCTCCTACAAGAATGTATTCCTCGATTTCAGTATCGACTTCCGCATCGGAGGAGATGTCATCAACGAAATGAACCAATATGCCACCGCAGTGGGTCTGACACCCGAATCCCTAAAGTACCGCGATACGGAACACGGCGGACTGTCCTATTACTATCCGGGCGACAACAATTCCAGCGGAATTCCGGTACAAGTAGACCCTTCCACGGGTGCCGGCCCCAACGGAGAGATAATCTACCACGACGGCATCATCCTTCCGGGTGTAGTGGCCTCCACTGGCGAAAGAAACACACGTATCATTCCGGCAGGCTATTACTACAACACCACCTATAATTGGGGAACGGAGGCCGAACAGCTGACATACCGCCATTCGGTATTCGACAATTCTTATGTCAAACTGCGTGAATTGACCATCGGCTACCAGTTTCCCGAAAAGATAATTTCCAAACTGGGACTGGGCCGGCTGAGTGTGTCGGTCTTCGGACGTAACCTCTTCTACTTCTACAAAGCACTGAAAAACTACGATGCGGAGTCGTCCGTCGGAACATCCTGGGCCAACCAGGCTACCGTGGGAAGTTCTACCACAGCTACCCGCAGTTTCGGTGTTTCACTTCGTGCAAGTTTCTGACAAAACAACCATCCAAAAAACAAAAAAGAGTATGAAAAAGACAAAGATATTATCCCTTGTTTCATTGGGAGCATTCCTCTTGACAACATCAGGCTGTACGGATTATGACTTCGACAGCAAATACGAAGACCCCTCCAAAGTAACCCAAGTCACCATCAGTAATCTGATGGTAGGAGTCTTCCAAAAAGTAAAGGACTATGATGTTTACGAATACAACCGGTTCTTCGGATTCGATTCACAGTTTACAGGCAAGTATGCACAAACCTTCGGCTACTCCAACACTACAGATATGTATACCCCCGGCTATATACCCGCCATTGACGGACAGTGGGACAATGTGTATTCGGCACTGGCCCAGTTCCGCAAGCTGGAATCTCTCTACAAAGAAGAAAGCGCGGCAGAGCAAGCACAGGATGAGGCATTCTATCTTGCCGCCAAAGTACAGCTGTACGATTTTTTCGCCGCCACAGTGGACATTTTCGGGGATATGCCTTTTTCGGAAGCTTGCACACTACCGCTTACCAACGATGTAGGTAAATCGTATGCTCACTATGACAAGGCCGAGAATATATATAAAACCATTCTTGACGAGCTCAAAGAAATTGCTCCGCGGTTCCGCTCCATCCCCACACCGAGGAACTTCAATACACAAGACTTTATCAACAACGGGGACATGGACAAATGGGAACGCTATGCAAACTCCTTGCGACTGCGCCTTGCCATGCGCGTAGCCGCGCAAGGAGACTTGCAGGCAGAAGGCCGTACCGCCATCAAGGAAATCCTGGAAAATCCGTCGGCCTATCCGTTGATAGAGGAACAAGAAAACAACATCCTCATTGTCAACCAGAAGTCTGGGCAACTGAACTTCACTGCAGGCCACGGACTGGGTGACTGGGTAACCAACCGACTCGCTTCGGGCGCCATCATCGACCGCATGCTGGGCCATGGCAACTACGATATGACCTGCAATGACACACTGAGCGGCGTTTATGTGAAAGGAGAAGACGACCCGCGCATCCTACTCAACTTCAATCCCGTGAAGATTACCAACCAGAACACCGGTCAATTGGACGAACACCGTTATCTGGGCACAGACCTTACCGTGGCAGATGAGCTGACGGAATATTACAACTCGCAGGCACAAGACGAAGTCAATACCAGCAACACCGGTTTCTCACAAATCACGCAGAAAGGTTTCTTTTGGGAAAACGATAAATTCGACATGCTGATAATGGCCTCACCCGAAATCCATTTCCTGAAAGCGGAAGCCTATGAAATGGGGTATGGAGTGGCAAAGAATGAAGCGAAAGCGGAAGAAGAGTTCAAAAAGGCTGTCAGCCAGTCCATCACGCTTTACTACTATTACGATTCGGTAAGTACGGGTGAAAACGCACGCCGGTATGATGCCCCTACCGCCGAAGAAACCGCCTCTTTCGCCGCTGCCAAATGGAACAGCACGAAATATACAGACAAGCTGGATGCCATCATTACCCAAAAGTGGCTGCATTTCGGTTTCCTAGCCAGTCGTGAGGCATGGAGTGATATCCGACGTACCGGCTATCCGTCCGGCCTAGCCTTCCCCGAAGTGGCCGGTACCATCACAAATGTGCCGAACCGCTGGAGATACCCGAATACGGAAGTCAACTACAATCCCTACTATAAAGAGGTGTCAGCCGAAGACACTTACTACCACAAACTGTTCTGGGCAAAATAAGGACTTTGTTCGCAAACCCATTTTGCCCGAAGAGTATATCATACTCACCACAGAATAACACGGATTAACACAGATTGCCTTAGGAGTTCTGATAATAAAGAGCTTTTAGCAGTGTTAATCCGTGCTATCCTGTGGTGAGTATGTATTTGCCCCCTCTGTTTCTTTTATTCCGAACAGTATCCCTCCTTTTTTAGAAATCTTAAGGATTTCCCGGTAGGGAGATTGCGGGAAACCACTGTCTTTAATGAACGACGGACAAACATCGCTTCCGCAAAAACTGAACTATAACATAACGGACTAAATGAAAAAGTATCCAAATGACTTGATTGGCGACATCATGAAAGCCTTCGGCAAATATGCCGACCGACCGGCATTCGTCATCGAAGACACGGCCTGCACTTATGGAGAGCTGGCAACTTGCGTACAGAAAATATCCTCCCTATTCAAGGACAGAGAAGACAAAATTATCGGTATCGTCGCAGAAAACAGACTGGAAACATACGCATCCATACTATCTGCACTGATTTGCGGAAAGACATACGTCATCCTCCATCCTTCCTACCCCAAACATAGGAACGACAGAATTGCCGACTCGGCAGGCATCCGCCTCGTGCTGCATACCGAGAATATCCATGTCTTGAACCTCGACACCCGGAATCTGGAACTGATATGTACCTCCGAAATAGAGCAGGCAGAGAACTCCGCCACGTTCCATGCCGCAGAAGACATCCTCCATACGGCAGAAGAGGAAAATGCCTACATCATCTTTACCTCCGGAAGCACAGGCGAACCCAAAGGAGTACCCATCTCCCGCCGTAACCTGAATGCTTTCTATACCGCCTACCACCGCCTCGACTGGCAACTGGACGAGAACGACCGGATGCTGCAGATGTTCGAACTCACTTTCGACGTTTCCATCGTATCCTTTCTATATCCGCTGACGCTGGGTGCTTGCATATACACCGTTTCTCCGGAAGGCGTGAAATACATCAACGTAATTGAAACTCTGGAAAAATACGACCTGACCTTCGCTGCCGTGGCCCCTTCACTGCTCCAGCTGCTACGTCCCTATTTTCCGGAGATACACCTCCCCGCACTTAGATATCTAGTGGTTACTGCCGAGGCTTCTGACGCGGAGCTGTTGGATGCTTTCAGAAAATGTGTCCCCAATGCCTCTTTCATAAACCTATACGGACCGACAGAGGGAACCATCTACTGCACTGCCTACCGGATACCCGTCACCTCCTGCAAGCATCACAACGGCATGACCGCTATCGGAAGGCCTTTCGAAGGCATCGATGCCCTAATTATGGATAACGACGGTCGCCCGCTGCCTACCGGAGAAACCGGCGAACTATGGATTAGCGGCAATCAAGTGATGGGTGGATACTGGAATGCTCCCGAAAAAAACGGGGAATGCCTCGTAGAGACCGCCAATGGAAAAGTATACTACAAGACGGGAGACCTCTGCCGGATGGATGCCGACGGTGACATCATCTATTGCGGACGAAAAGACTCACAGATAAAGATACAAGGATTTCGCATCGAGCTGAGCGAGATTGAACATGTGGCAAAAAACTTTTTCAACGGTGAATGCCGTGTAGTCGTCATTCCCAAATACGACAACGGCAATCAGTGCGAACTACATCTCGTCGTAGAGAAGAAACAGCTCGACAAACAGCAGATGGAGGAATATCTGTATAGCAGGCTTCCCTACTACATGATTCCCAAGCATATGCATTGCCTGGAACAGTTTCCGCTGAACACCAGTAGCAAAACAGACAGAAAGAAAATACAAGAACTAATTTAAACTTGACAATGGATACACAGACTATTTTGAATGAAATGAGCCTCATCTTTCGGGAGGTACTGAAAAGAGAGAACATTGTACTTGACAATGAGACCACCGCCCAGGATGTGGAAGGATGGGATTCACTGACCAACATGCAACTGATAAACAAGATAGAGAAGAAATTCAATGTACGCTTCACCTTCAGAGATATTGTAAAACTCAAAAACGTGGGAGACATCTGCCATGCCATTTTAACCAAAACCAACTAGGAAATGTCATTCATATCCCTGAACTTCGTCGTACTGTTTGCGTGTACTTTCATTCTATACCATACGCTTCCTTCACGATTCAGAAAAGCGACCTTACTGACAGCCAGCTGCCTCTTCATAGGCTTCTACCACCTCACTTTTCTGATAACGGCCCTCATCCTCACGCTTACCACCTTCTACCTTGGCAAATGGATAGGACAGACCAAGCGGGAAAGCAGCATGAAGGGAATTTATTTTTCAGGTGTGTGTTTTCTGGTCGTGAGCTGGTTGGCATTCCGGTATGCCGACCGGCTTACAGACTGCCACATCCTTTTTCCGCTGGGAATCTCTTTCTATACTTTCCAGGCCATTTCGTACCTGACAGAAATCTATTGGCAAGAAGAAGAACCGGAAAAGAGCCTGCCCGACTTCATGATATACATGCTCTTCTTCATGAAGTTCCTTTCCGGTCCCATAGAAAGAGCAAGTGACATGCTCCCCCAACTGAAGTCCTGCAAAGCTACGGACTATACATCCATGGTCTACGGAATGAGACTGATTGTCGTGGGACTAATAAAGAAACTGATACTGGCCGACTCCATCGCCCCATACATAGACGGTGTCTTCGGGTCGGTATACACAGCCTCGGGCGTGCAATTACTGATGGCATGCCTCCTATATCCGATAGAGCTGTATGCCGACTTCTCCGGATATACCGACATCGCATTGGGAGGAGCGCGCATGCTGGGATTCAAGCTCAGCCCAAACTTCAACCGGCCGTTCATTGCACAGACCACTGCCGACTTCTGGCGCCGATGGCACATGTCGCTTTCATTCTGGGTACGCGACTATCTGTACCTCCCGTTGTCCTCGAGCCTGCGTGGATGGGGACAATGGGGCGTATTTCTAAGTCTGGCGCTGACCTTCACGGGACTGGGTATCTGGCATGGTGCCGGATGGAACTTCGCTGTCTACGGACTAATTCAAGGTGTCATCATCTTCTACGAGATGAAGACCACGACATTTCACCGCAGACTGAAAGCCCAATTGGGAAGCCGCTTATATGCCACACTATCCGTCGTAAGGACCTACCTACTTTTTGCCGTATCTCTGATATTCTTCCGGGCAAGTTCTATGGCCGAAGCGTTCCACTACATCAGCCACCTCTCCTTCGGCGTACATTACAGTTGGAAGGAAATGAACATCGGAATGCCGGACCACAACAGCATTGTGGCAGGAAGCGCACTCGTACTGATATTGGTTTACGAATATTTCATGTCCAAGCATGATTTGCTAGAAGCCCTCGGACGACAGCCGGCAGCCGTAAGATGGAGTATCTATTATCTGCTCGCCATAATACTTTTCACACTGGGACAGTTCAACTCGGACAGCTTCATATATTTACAATTTTGACAATAAAGACACATGATGAAGAAAAACAGCGAACGGAACGCAGCCATACGTTTCATGAAAAAGCTCTTTATCCTTTTTATCCCTTTTATAGCCCTACTGGCAGTCTATTTCCTGGACGACCCTTTCATGGTCCTGAAGAACTATGAACGATACGACCAAACCCCGGTTGTACTAAACGAAGGGCACGTGGGGTGGCAGATGTATCTGAACAACCGGGATACCATCCCCATCGACTCCTATATCATGGGAAACTCCTGCACTATGGCTTATCAATGCCATGAATGGGAGAAATACCTCCACGGCGGAAGAGCCGTACGGCTATTCGGAAATGCCGAAAGCCTTGCCGCCGTCTGCCTGAAGCTGAAGGCACTGGACAAGGCAGGTGCAACAATCAAGAACCTACTGCTGATTATCGACAAGGAATCATTGCACAACGACCGTTGCCTCACCGGACATTCCAACATTCTGCCGCCCGCCATATCGGGAATAAGCAGCTTCAAGTTTCAGAAGGAATTCTGCCAAGCCTTCTTCTACCCGAACTTTCTCTTCCCCTATCTGGACTACAAGCTGTTCCATACCTATCGCCCTTACATGAAAGGGGTTATAAACCCCTATGGCTCCACCCGAAACCCGGTAACCAATGACGTGTTAAATCCCAGAGAGAAAATGATAAAGGAAGAGGGAGATAAGTACTGGGAAAACCGGAAAGGAGAATTCACCAAAGAGAAAATGAAGAATTATAGAGACGGGAAATACCGGGAAGCCCCCCAAGTGCTCAGGGAAAAGCAAATCAATCTGTTGCAGGAAATAAAGTGGATTTGCCGGAAACATGATACCGATGTAAAAATCATTATCAGTCCCGACTACCTGCAAGTCAACATAAACCCTGCCGACGTAAAGACACTGAAGCGCTTCTTCGGAAAACGGAATGTATTTGATTTCACCGGTATCAACGAATACACGGAAGACATCCACAATTATTATGAACCGGGTCATTATAGGCCCGCACTTGGGAAAAGGCTGATGGAAAAGATATATGAACCTTATATCTTGTCACCGAACGCCAAATCTCCGGCATCTCCCAGCCCGGGAACGATATAGGAATGCTCGTTCATCTCCGGGTCGATTGCTGCACACCACAAGGTCACTTCATCTCCAGGGAACAGCTTTTCCAGATGCTCTACGCCCTGCTGGCTGGCTATGACACAAGCTATCTGCAACTTGGCCGGCATCCCCTTGGTGACGAAGGCCTTCCAGGCCAATTCCATACTTTCTCCCGTGGCAAGCATCGGGTCTACAATCAATAATGTCTTCTTGGACAAATCCGGAGTAGCGATGTATTCGATGTGTACATCCACCGTACGGCATTCCTTATCCTTATAATAACGGTAAGCGGAAACAAAAGCGTTCCCGGCATGGTCGAACATATTCAAGAATCCAGTATGCAAAGGCAATCCGGCACGGAAAACAGTGGCAATCACCACCTCGTCATCGGGTGTGCTGACCGACGCCACCCCCAAGGGAGTCTGTACCTGCTTGACAGAATACGTCAGTTCCTTACTCATTTCATACGCCATTATCTCTCCAATGCGTTCAATATTACGGCGGAAACGCATACGGTCGCCCTGGACTGCTACATCACGAATTTCTGCCACGTATTGGTTCAAGACAGAATTTGTCTCGGCAAAGTTGATAACCTTCATAATTATAGAATGTTTTGATGTGCAAAGTAAACGAATTTCACCCAATTTGCAACATTCAGTTAGCAGATATTGTTATGGTTTTATAAAAGATTTCCTATTAGAGAAAAATTTCTCTAATAGAGCTTTTCTTTAAAAAGAAAGTATTACTTTTGTAGGCGAAAAACAAGGGACCTGCTGAAAAGCAGGAAAAAAAGAGCTTTTCTACACCCGTTTTTCCTTGTAAATCAAAGGTAAAAGAGATTAAGGAAAGAGATTATAAACCAAATACCAACATTTTAAATCATTAAAAGAAATGGCAAATTTAGATTTAAGCAAGTACGGTATCCAAGACGTGAAGGAAATTATCCACAACCCGTCTTACGATGTACTGTTCGCAGAAGAAACCAAACCAGGTTTGGAAGGTTTTGAAAAAGGTCAGGTAACTGAACTGGGTGCTGTAAATGTAATGACAGGTATCTATACCGGTCGTTCTCCTAAAGATAAATTCTTCGTAATGAATGAAGCCAGCAAGGATTCTGTATGGTGGACTTCTGAAGAATACAAAAACGACAACAAACCTTGCTCTGAAGAAGCTTGGGCTGACCTAAAGGCTAAGGCTGTAAAGGAATTGAGCGGCAAGCGTCTGTTCGTTGTTGATACTTTCTGTGGCGCCAACCCCGCTACTCGTATGAAAGTACGTTTCATCATGGAAGTGGCATGGCAGGCTCACTTCGTAACTAACATGTTCATCCGCCCGACTGCTGAAGAACTGGCTAACTACGGAGAACCCGATTTCGTATCATTCAACGCTTCTAAGGCAAAAGTTGACAACTACAAGGAACTGGGTCTGAACTCTGAAACAGCTACTGTATTCAACTTGAAGACCAACGAACAGGTTATCTTGAACACTTGGTACGGTGGTGAAATGAAGAAGGGTATGTTCTCTATCATGAACTACAAGAACCCGTTGCGTGGTATCGCTTCTATGCACTGCTCTGCCAACACTAACATGGAAGGTACTGACTCTGCTATCTTCTTCGGTCTGTCCGGTACTGGTAAGACTACCTTGTCAACTGACCCGAAACGTCTGTTGATCGGTGACGATGAACACGGATGGGATGACGAAGGTGTATTCAACTACGAAGGTGGTTGCTACGCTAAGGTTATTAACTTGGATAAAGAAAGCGAACCCGATATCTACGCTGCCATCAAGCGTGACGCTCTGTTGGAGAATGTTACAGTAGCTGCTGACGGTAAGATTGACTTCGCTGACAAGAGCGTAACAGAAAACACTCGTGTTTCTTATCCTATCTACCACATCAATAACATTGTTAAACCGGTTTCTAAGGGTCCTCACGCTCACCAGGTAATCTTCTTGTCTGCTGACGCATTCGGTGTATTACCTCCGGTATCTATCTTGAACCCTGAACAAGCTCAGTACTACTTCTTGTCTGGCTTTACTGCTAAGTTGGCTGGTACAGAACGTGGTATCACTGAACCGACTCCGACATTCTCTGCTTGCTTCGGTGCTGCTTTCCTGAGCCTGCATCCTACTAAATATGCAGAAGAATTGGTTAAGAAGATGAACAAGGTTGGTGCTAAGGCATACTTGGTTAACACTGGTTGGAACGGTAGCGGCAAACGTATCTCTATCAAAGATACTCGTGGTATCATCGACGCTATCCTCGACGGTTCTATCGACAAGGCTCCGACGAAGGTTATTCCTTTCTTCGACTTCGTGGTTCCTACTGAATTGCCTAATGTAGATCCGAAGATTCTTGATCCTCGCGATACTTACGAATGCGCTTGCCAATGGGAAGAAAAAGCAAAAGACCTGGCTGGCCGCTTCATCAAGAACTTCGCTAAGTTCACTGGCAACGAAGCTGGTAAGGCTTTGGTTGCTGCTGGTCCGAAGCTCTAATCTGACAATAAAGTTAGAAACATATGGAAAAGGTATCTCCTCCGGGAGATGCCTTTTTTCTTTTTTAATATCTCTATCTCATTGATAATCCGAAAGTTTTAGTAGTTTTGCAGAAACCATTATTCAAATAAAGCAATATGAAAAGTATCAGATTGATGTTGGCAGGCGCAAGTTTGTTGCTGCTCTGCAGTTGCGGTGCCCAGGTCCAGAAAGAGACCCAAGTTGCCAATGCAAATGAAAGCAAAGAGAATACGGTGATTGAAACCATCATGTCACGCCGCAGCATCCGCCAGTACAAACCGCAAGCCGTGAATCGCGACACCATGCAGATTATCCTGGATTGCGGTATCAATGCACCCAACGGACAGAACAAGCAATCGTGGGAAGTGCGTGTAGTGGATAACCCGGATTTCATCAACGGCATCACGGAAATCTACAAGAAGGAAAATCCCAAAGCCGCCGAAGACCCGAAATTCAAGAACATGTTTCGCAACGCTTCTACAGTAGTATTTATTGCCAATGACCCGTCTTATGACCTTTCGCAGATTGACTGCGGACTGCTGGGTGAGAATATGATTCTATCAGCCTGGTCCATGGGAATCGGTTCTTGCTGCTTGGGCGGTCCCACGCGCTTCATGACCTCTACTCCGGCTGCTGCCGAATACCTGAAGAAACTGGATATTCCGGAAGGCTATCAGCTACTTTACTGTATCGCTTTCGGCTATCCGGACGAAACGCCCACTGCCAAACCCCGTAATGCGGCAAAGGTAAAATTCATCGATTGACTTTCGTTTGAATGACGACAATAAAAAGGAGTGCCTCACCTTTCGGCGGGGCACTCCTTTCATATATAACAACTAAAACTCTTCTGTTTATCAGTTCTTGTTTGCGCGTTTACGCTCAAGCTCATCGAGGATAACCTTACGCATACGCATTGATTTAGGAGTAACTTCCACATATTCATCCTCCTTGATGTACTCCAGTGCCTCCTCAAGAGAGAACTGTACGGGAGGAATCAGACGTGCCTTGTCATCCGAACCACTGGCACGCATATTGGTAAGCTTCTTGGACTTCGTTACATTAATCACCAAGTCGTTGTCATGGGAATGCTCGCCCACTACCTGGCCTGCATAAACCTCTTCCTGCGGGAAAATGAAGAATTTGCCGCGGTCCTGCAACTTGTCAATGGCATAGGCAAAAGCCGTACCGGACTCCATGGCAATCATAGAACCGTTGGTACGCCGTTCAATCTCACCCTTATACGGTTGATATTCCTTAAAACGGTGCGCCATGATGGCCTCTCCGGCGGAAGCGGTCAGCACGTTGGTACGCAGACCGATGATACCGCGCGACGGCATGTCGAACTCAAGATTTACACGTTCGCCGGCACTTTCCATCTTTACCATTTCACCTTTACGACGGGTCACCATATCAATCATCTTGCTGGCATATTCTTCGGGAACATTGATGGTCAGCTCTTCGATAGGTTCGCATTTCACGCCGTCAATCTCCTTGAAGATTACCTGCGGTTGCCCTACCTGCAACTCATACCCTTCACGACGCATGGTCTCAATCAGTACGGAAAGATGAAGCACGCCACGGCCGGAAACAATCCACTTGCCGTCTTCCTCGCTCTTGCGCACACGAAGAGCAAGATTCTTATCCAACTCCTTCATCAAACGGTCGTGGATGTGGCGGGAAGTAACAAACTTACCTTCCTTACCGAAGAACGGAGAGTCGTTGATGGTGAAGAGCATACTCATCGTAGGCTCGTCAATGGCAATGGGCGGCAACGCCTCCGGATTTTCGTAATCGCAGACCGTATCTCCGATTTCAAATCCTTCGATACCTACCAATGCACAGATGTCACCGGAAGACACTTCCTGCACCTTTACACGGCCCATACCTTCGAATGTATGCAGTTCCTTGATTTTTGATTTCACGATACTCCCGTCACGCTTTGCCAAAGACACGTTCATGCCTTCTTTCAATGTACCACGGTGCACGCGGCCCACAGCAATACGCCCGGTATACGAAGAATAATCCAGCGAAGTAACCAGCATTTGCGGTGTACCTTCCAACTGTTCGGGGGCAGGAATATTCTCCAAGATACAGTCCAGAAGCGGATAAATGTTATCAGTCGGCTGCTGCCAGTCGGTACTCATCCAATTATTCTTGGCAGAACCGTAGATAACGGGGAAATCCAGCTGGTCCTCGGTTGCATTCAAGCTGAACATCAAGTCGAACACCATCTCGTACACTTCTTCGGGACGGCAGTTTGGCTTATCCACCTTATTTACAACAACGATAGGTTTCAGACCAATCTGCAGAGCTTTCTGCAATACAAACCGTGTCTGCGGCATAGGACCTTCGAAAGCATCCACAAGCAGAATGCATCCATCCGCCATATTCAATACACGTTCCACTTCACCTCCGAAGTCACTGTGTCCCGGAGTATCAATAATGTTAATCTTGGTGTCCTTGTAGTTGATAGAAACGTTCTTTGAGAGAATCGTTATACCTCGTTCACGCTCCAGGTCATTGTTATCCAACATTAATTCACCTGTGCTCTGGTTGCTGCGGAAAAGATTTCCGGCCAAAAGCATCTTGTCAACGAGCGTCGTTTTCCCATGGTCCACATGGGCAATAATTGCAATGTTTCTAATCTTTTGCATATAATACCTATTATTTTCAGGCGACAAAGTTAGTGATTTTGGATTAGATATGCAGTATAGATATGATTTTTTTGCTGAATATCATTGTAATATAAAAGTTTATCCCTATCTTTGCAGCCCCAAAAGGGAATATTTATAATAACTTTTAATTAAACATTATGTATTTAGACGCTGCTAAAAAGCAAGAAATCTTCGGCAAATACGGAAAGTCTAACACTGATACTGGCTCAGCTGAGGCTCAGATAGCTTTGTTTTCCTACCGTATTGCTCGTCTGACTGAGCACCTTAAGCTCAACAGAAAGGATTATAGTACAGAAAGAGCTTTGACTATGTTGGTAGGTAAACGCCGTGCATTGCTGACTTACCTGAAGGATCGCGACATCACCAGATATCGTGCTATTGTCAAAGAACTCGGCTTGCGTAAGTAATCTACTTGCGGCAAAACCATCAAAAAAGGAAGTTTTCCAAAAGGAAACTTCCTTTTTTGTTTATAATCCGATTTATACCTAATTTTGTATCCATGAAAAGAAAAGTATCAGCAGCAAATCTTTCGATAGCAATCACTTTTCTATTGATACTGCTATCATTCGGCTTCGGTTATCGCAGCTATTCGCAGGCAGAACAACGTGTGGTCTCTGACCTGAATCAAGCGCTGCAACGCACAGTATTGCAGCACAAGGGATTATGGTTGAATGCAGATACCATCCAAACCTATGCCAAGTTGCAAGAAGTGATGGGCACTCCCGTTTCCGTAAGCGGTTTCCACAGAGCCTTTACCGAAGCATTGTCCATCACCGGATTGAAAGATGTTTCTACCCTTTCGCTACATATACTGAAAAAGAATGCTCCCGCCACCGTATTCAATGAGATTCCTGCCGGATGTCTTGCCAGCGACACATTAGTATGGCTCTCCACCACAGCCGATGCATCTGGGCTGACACTTTCTTTCCGGGGATATGCCCGCTGCTCAGCTGCCATGCTGTTCAGCTTATCCAAGCAGACAATTCCGGCAACATTGCTATTGGCCGCCCTGCTCTGGGGAGGATTCACTTTCTTCTATTTCCACCGGCACACAAAGACTAATGCCAGTAACGGGCAGCAACAAGAAAACTTCATTACCTTCGGCAACCTTTCGCTTTCCCTCCAGGAAGCCTGCTTCTATAACGAACAGCAGGAAAAGCTAAAACTCACCCCCATGCAGTACACACTGATGGAGATGTTCTACCTTTCTTCCTCACACCTACTTTTCAAATCCGACATCTGCCAATCGCTATGGCCGGGAAAAGACAATGCAGACGAAACGCTTTACACATTGATACGGCGTCTGAAGCCCATTGTCGAGGACAACAGCAACCTCAGAATAACAACAGATCGTGGTCGCGCCTACGGACTGGAAATAAAAACCTAAACATTATAGAATCATGAAGACTAACAAACTTATCCTATTAGGGCTAATCTGCCTAACTGTCGCAATGCCGACAACCGCCCAAAACCGTAACGAAAAGAAAGCGCGCACTGAACGTGCTGTAAAAGAAGCTATTGCTGCTAAACAATACAAAATCAACGTAGATCGGATGCAACCGATGAGAGGCGGTAGCCGTAACCTGACCACCAACTATACACTGGAAATTAGAAACGACTCCGTTTTCTCTTACCTGCCTTACTTTGGAGTGGCCTACAATGCTCCGTATGGAGGAGGCAAGAGCCTGAATTTCAATGCATCCATCACCGGATACACAACCAGAGCACTCAAAAAAGGCAAAATCCAAATAGACTTCAAGACCCGTAGTGATGAAGACAATTATGAGTACCGCCTCACCATCTTTCCCGATGGTTCTACCAGTATCCATGTGCAACCCATGAACAAACAGTCCATCTCGTTCACCGGAGAGATGGATACAGAAAAGTAATCATCTTCCCCCTTTAAAAGGACAAAAGAAGGCATTGTCAGTCTATTGTCAGGCAAATGTCAGACAACTATCCGCTTTTTGTTTCTTCCATCCCGGCAGAAAGCGGATACCTTCGTGTCCCGAAATCAAACAACAACCGGAACATGAAACAGATAATATGTATTCTTGCCCTGCTCCTAATGAGCGTCACGACAACAAAAGCACAAACCAGCCCGGCAACACCCTCCATCCGAGGTAAAATTCTCACAGAGGAAAAGCAACCGATAAAGTTTGCCAACATCGCCCTCCTTTCCGAAGATTCCACCTTCATACAAGGAACGTGTAGCCGAAGCGACGGTAGTTTTGAACTTCTCCCTCCCGCTCCCGGAAACTATCTACTACAAGTTTCTTCCATCGGTTACAAAGCCCTTTGCCAGCCTTGCCCCACCGGGAGTACCCACAACTGGATATTGCAAACCGATGCCGTGCTACTTGCGGAAACCGTCATCACCGCCGCCCGCCCCGTTTTCCGACTAAAGGGCGGAAAGTTGGAGACAAGCGTACGGCAAACCCTGCTCGCATCCTTGAATGATGCCAACGACGTATTGAAACATATCCCCGGACTACGCTCCTCTGATGAGGGGTATACCGTTTTTGGCAAAGGGACACCGGTCATCTATATAGACAACCGCCTTCTACAAGACAACTCCGAGCTGCAACGCCTCTCTGCCGCCGATATTGAAAAAGTGGAGCTCATCACCAACCCGGGTGCAGAGTACGATGCTACCGTTAAAGCCGTTGTACGCATACGCACCGTACGTAACAAAAGAGACAGTTTTGGCGGTAATTTCCGTGCAGGAATCACCCAACAGAGACGCAACAGCCATTACGGACAAGTCAATCTGAATTATCAGAAGAAAGGACTGTCCCTGCTGGGCATGCTGTACACCAATTATGAAAACAGAAAACGCCACCAGGAGGTTCGCTACCAGATACCGTCCGAAATACAATGGGATGTAAATAACCGGGTTCACTTATATAATAAGGGACTACTTGCCGGAGGAAAAGCAAGCGCCAGTTACGACTTCACCCCCCAACACAGCCTCGGTGCCTCCTATGAGTTTCATCGTACCCCCGATTATCACAGCAGTGACCATTCGGCATATACCGTCCGGGCAAATGAAGAATTGGCCGATCATACCATACATTCCTCCCAAAACTTGCAGCAAACCAACCGGCACCAGCTGAATGCCTACTATCAGGGCAGCATAAAGCAACTCCACATAAACTTCAACACCGACCTGGTATACGGAAAAAGTTATAATCACCAGGAGGCTAAAGAAGAAAGCCAGACCGAAGGCAATCGCGACATCAGCTCTTTCAACCACGCCGACAACCGCCTTTATGCCGCCAAGTTGATTCTGACCCATCCCCTTTGGAAAGGTGAACTGAAGACCGGTGCCGATTACACCTTCATCCGGCGAAATGACAATTTCCTGAACCGGCAGCACATACTTCCCGATACAGACAGTCGAATCGACGAAAGCAAGTCCGCCGTCTTTGCCGAATACTCACTGACATTAGGAAAAATCAGCCTTCTTGCAGGACTGCGCTTCGAGCATGCCGTCTCCGACTATTGGGAGCAGGAAAAGTACGTGTCCGGTCAAAGTCGTACTTACAATGACTGGTGCCCCAACCTATCGGTAGACTTTCCTCTCGGCAAAGCCCAAGCCAATCTCAGCTATACAGCCAAAAGCAACCGCCCCAGCTTCTTCCAGCTACGTAGCACACTGAGTTATAACAACCGTTTCATCTACGAAGGCGGAAACCCACTGCTCACCCCCGAAACCAACCACGACCTGCAGTTCACGGCCCTTTACAAGTGGGTACAATTCGGACTTAACTACCAATACCGCCGCAATGCCATTGCCTTCATGACCAAAGAATACGAGGACAATCCGGATGTTGTCATCTTCACTACCGGAAATTTCAAACGGATGCAGTATCTCACCGCCTCTGCCCATCTGTCACCCACCGTCGGCATCTGGAAACCGGAGCTCGGCATCTACTTCGCCCAACCGTTCTTCAAAGTCACCAATCAAGGCAGTAGCAAGAATATGAACCGCGGCAGCATTTACCTCTTTCTGCAAAACAGTCTCCAGCTTCCGGACGAGTGGATTCTCTCCCTTGATGCCGACTACCAGAGCGAAGGCAACTTCGGCGCCATGCTGCAACGTTCCTATTGGGGCATAGACGCTGGCATCCGCAAAACATTCTTCAACAAAAGGCTGACGCTCGGACTGCAAGCCAATGACCTGTGGAATTCCCGGTATGGCTCCTTCATGCTGTTCGGTCCCCGGCTGACCTATACGAAAAAGGCAAACCCGGACTCGCGCAGCTTCTCCCTGAACCTAAGCTATTGTTTCAATGCAGCAGGCAAAGCGTACAAAGGAAAGCACGTATCGGAACAAGACTTGAAGCGGCTATAAACAGAACTTTGGGGAAGAAAGAGAAACAGAACAGAAGAATATTATACAAATAAGCCGACCACCGGAGATATTTCAGCAATATTTTCCCTCAGAATGTTGCATCAAGTAAAAGTTTCTCTTATTTTTGCGCTTTAACAGCTATAAATTATAACCTTTAGACAGAAAATACTATCATTATGGATACCAGCAAAATCGTAGGAGAAAAAATAAAATCACTCCGTGAAAGCCAATCCATCAGTATGGAAGAACTGGCACAGCGTTCGGGACTTGCTATCGAACAGATTGAACGTATAGAAAACAACATCGACCTCCCGTCACTGGCTCCCCTCATCAAGATAGCTCGTGTGCTGGGTGTACGTTTGGGAACTTTTCTTGACGACCAGGATGAGAACGGTCCCGTGGTCTGCCGTAAGGACGAGTCGCAGAACAGCATCAGTTTCTCCAACAATGCCATCCACAGCCGCAAGCATATGGAGTATCATTCACTCTCCAAATCCAAAGCCGACCGCCACATGGAGCCGTTTATCATTGATGTGGCCGCTACGGACGACAGTGACTTTGTACTCTCCTCACACGAAGGCGAAGAATTCATCATGGTGATGGAAGGAACCATGGAAATCAGTTACGGCAAAAACACCTACCTGCTCGAAGAAGGTGACAGCATCTATTACGATTCCATCGTTCCGCACCACGTACACGCCTATGAAGGGCAGGCAGCCAAGATACTTGCAGTAGTTTATACACCAATTTAAATTAATGGAAAATTGAAAGGTGAAAATGGAAAATGATAAATACTTTCTATTTTCACCTTTCAACTTTCCACTTTCAACTTCCACATCATGTTATACGAACGTACCCTCGGCCAATGGTTGGAACATTGGGCCGAAACAACACCAGACAAAGAATATATCGTTTACTCTGACCGCAACCTGCGTTTCACCTGGAGCCAGTTCAACCGCCGGGTGGACGACATGGCCAAAGGACTTATCGCCATCGGCGTGGAGCGGGGAACACACGTAGGTATCTGGGCAGCCAACGTACCCGACTGGCTGACTCTATTATACGCTTGCGCCAAGATAGGTGCCGTCTACGTAACGGTAAACACCAACTACAAACAGTCCGAGCTGGAATATCTCTGCCAGAACTCCGACATGCATACCCTCTGCATCGTCAATGGCGAAAAGGACAGTGACTTTGTGCAGATGACCTATACCATGCTTCCGGAACTGAAGACCTGCCAACGCGGACACTTGAAAAGCGAACGTTTCCCTTATATGAAAAACGTCATCTACGTGGGGCAGGAGAAGCACCGGGGCATGTACAACACGGCCGAAATACTTCTCTTGGGCAACAATATAGAAGACAGCCGCCTGAATGAACTCAAAAGTCAGGTCACTTGCCACGATGTAGTGAACATGCAATACACCTCCGGCACTACGGGATTCCCGAAAGGCGTCATGCTTACCCACTACAACATTGCCAACAACGGTTTCCTCACCGGTGAGCACATGAAGTTTACCGCCGATGACAAGCTCTGCGTCTGCGTACCATTGTTCCACTGCTTTGGCGTGGTACTTGCCACCATGAACTGCCTGACACACGGCTGTACAGAAGTAATGGTGGAACGCTTCAACCCACTGGTAGTGCTCGCCTCTATCCACAAGGAGCGCTGCACGGCACTTTACGGCGTACCCACCATGTTCATTGCCGAACTGAACCATCCGATGTTCGACATGTTCGATATGTCCAGCCTACGTACGGGTATCATGGCAGGTTCCCTCTGCCCGGTAGAGCTGATGAAGCAGGTGGAAGAGAAAATGTACATGAAGGTAACCAGCGTTTACGGGCTGACCGAAGCTGCTCCCGGAATGACCGCCACCCGGATAGATGACCCATTCGACGTACGTTGCAACACTGTAGGACACGACTTTGAACATACGGAAGTAAAGGTTATCGACCCCGAAACCGGAGAAGAGTGTCCCGTAGGCGTACAAGGTGAAATGTGCAACCGCGGATACAACACCATGAAGGGTTACTACAAAAACCCGGAAGCCACAGCCGAAGTCATTGATGAGAACGGCTTTCTGCACTCGGGAGACCTTGGAATAAAGGACGAGGACGGCAATTACCGCATCACAGGACGCATCAAGGACATGATTATCCGCGGTGGTGAAAATATCTATCCCCGCGAGATAGAAGAGTTCCTCTATCAACTGGAAGGCGTAAAAGACGTGCAGGTAGCCGGCATTCCCTCTAAGAAGTACGGTGAAGCCGTAGGCGCTTTCATCATCCTGCACGAAGGAGTGGATATGCACGAATCGGATGTACGAGACTTCTGCATCGGCAAAATATCACGCTACAAGATACCCAAGTATATCTTCTTCATCAAAGAATTCCCCATGACGGGAAGTGGCAAGATACAGAAATTCAAGCTGAAAGACCTGGGATTACAGCTTTGCAAGGAGCAGGGGATTGAGATTGTGTGATAATAAAGGATAAGGGATTAAGGGTTAGGGATTATTGGGGTCGCATAGACTTTAATATAGGCATAAACCCATTCCTAATCTCTAATCCCTAGTCCTTAATCCCTAACCCCCTTATTTTTCTTCTTTTTCCGGATACTTCATATTCTCCTCTTTCATCTGTTCCAATACCTCATGCAGGTATTTGGCAGACTCCCACTTAGCCATTGGCAGGTCGTGGAGCAGGTAGTTGCCGCAATCTTGCGGAGCGGCACCGGGAACTTCACCTTCATACTCGGCAACAAAACGGAAGGTATCCTGCATCAGTGCCAGTATGTCCTGTGGTTTCAAGTCGCCTTTCATCAGCAGATAATTGCCGGTGAGGCAGCCCATGGGACCCCAATAGATAATTTTGTCCTGCCACTGCGGGTCATTGCGCAGGTAGGTGGCGGCAAGATGTTCGATAGTATGCAGAGCACCTTGTCCCAAAGCAGGCTCGCGATTGGGCTCTTTCATACGGATGTCGAAAGTAGTGACTGTTTCTCCGTTCACTTCATCCTGGCGGGATATGTAAATGCCGCGCAACAAGCGGATGTGGTCGATTGTAAAACTAGGAATCTTCTTCATGAGTTATGAGTTATAAGTTATGAGTTATAAATTGCTGGGAAGGGTGGAGAGGAAGGTCCATATCGTGAGGAACGAACGCTCTGCCATGGTTCCCCAGAAATCGGCATACTGCGAAGCATGGTCCTCTACTCCGGGTGTGTCGCTGATGATGCGGAAGCTGAGAAAAGGAACATTGTACAGATAGCAAGTCTGCGCAATGGCAGCAGACTCCATATCAACGGCAAGACCGTCGGGGAAACGTTGCTTGATGGTATCCAGCTCCGTACGGTTGGTGATGAACTGGTCGCCGGTACAGACAAGTCCGCTGTGGATGCGGCTTTCCATTCCGGCTTCGTTCAGCGACAAGGCATGTTTCAACAGAGAGGAACATCCCTCGTAAGAGGCGGGAAAACCTTGCACTTGTCCGTACTCGTTACCGTCGCCGCACCAGACGTCGTGATACACCAGACGTTGGCTTGCCACTACATCCGTCACCTTCAGGCAAGCATCAATGCCGCCCGCCACACCGGTGCTGACGATGCAGTCCGGAGAAAAGCGCCGTATCAGTTCCGAAGCTCCTACCGCTGCACTCACCTTACCGATGCCGCATTGCGTCAAGATTACATGGTTACCGCCCAATGTACCTTCCACATAGCGGAAACTACCATCGCCCGACGTATTCTCATCCTGCAAGCGCTCCACCAACCGGCGGTGTTCGCTGTCCATTGCACTGATTATCCCTATTGTCATATCTATAATAATTTAAGCTTGCATATTACCATTAAAGCACTTTAATCTTTTTTTGGAAAGGCAAAGGTACAACATTCTGCCGATAACGTGACAATAACAATCTGCATTTATGTATCTTTGCCACAAAAGCGAAGATAGGCTGCACCTCAACAAAACTTTTTCACGCAAGCATGAAAGTTCTGTATTCGGTTTGCACTATCTTTGCCCCACAATTGATTAATTGATAACTCATAACTTATAACTCATGAAGAAGCTTCTTCCCGACCTTATTGCCATCTTGGCATTCGTCCTCCTTTCCTTCGCCTACTTCTTCCCGGCGGATATAGAAAACCGTATTCTCTTTCAGCACGACACGGCTGCAGGAGCAGGGGCAGGACAAGAAGTCAAGGAGTATTACGAACAGACGGGCGAACGCAGCCGTTGGACAAACTCGCTGTTCGGCGGTATGCCCATGTATCAGATAGCCCCTTCGTATGACTCCACCAAGTCACTGCAGTGGGTACAGAAAGCCTACCAACTCTTCCTGCCCGACTATGTGTGCCTCACATTCATGCTGATGCTCGGCTTCTACATCCTGCTGCGCGTCTTCGGCATACCGGTCTGGCTGGCCGGACTGGGCGGTATCATGTGGGCATTCTCGTCCTATTTCTTTATCCTGATATCCGCCGGACACATCTGGAAGTTCATCACCCTTGCCTACGTGCCGCCCACCATAGCGGGCATCGTGCTCGCCTATCGTGGGAAACTGCTGTGGGGAGGCATCCTCACCGCCTTGTTCGTGGCCCTGCAAATCACCTCGAACCACGTGCAAATGTCCTATTACTTCTTCTTCGTCATCCTTTTCTTTGTGGGAGCCTACTTCGAGAAAGCATGGCGTACCAAGACATTGCCCCAGTTCTTCAAGGCAAGTGCCGTACTGATTGTAGCAGCCCTCGTCGGCATAGCCACCAACGTATCCAACCTCTATCACACCTATGCCTACAGCAAAGAAACCATGCGCGGCAAGAGCGAACTGGTGCAGACCGGCGACGCTGCCAAGCAGACCAGTAGCGGGCTGGACCGCGACTACATCACCCAGTGGAGCTACGGCATCGACGAAACACTGACTCTGCTGGTGCCCAACTTCAAAGGCGGAGCATCTGCCGCCCTCAGCCAGAGTGAAACTGCCATGAGCAAGGCAAACCCGATGTACAGTAGTCTGTACGGCTCACTGACACAATATTTCGGTACCCAGCCCATGACGTCGGGTCCCGTCTACGTCGGAGCATTCGTCTTGTTTCTGTTCGTACTGGGATGCTTCATCGTGAAAGGACCGTTGAAGTGGGCATTGATAGGAGCCACCTTCTTCTCCATCGTCTTGTCCTGGGGCAAGAACTTCATGCCACTGACGGATTTCTTCATCGATTACGTCCCGTTGTACAACAAGTTCCGCGCCGTGTCCTCCATCCTTGTCATAGCAGAGTTCACGATACCTTTGCTGGCTATCTTTGCCCTGAAACGCCTGCTCGAAGAGCCGGAAATCTTAAAACAAGAAAAGAAGCCCCTCGGCATCAGCCTGCTGCTCACTGCAGGCATCGCCCTGCTGCTTGCCATTGCCCCGGGCAGCATCGGCTCCGGCTACGTGCCCGCCCAAGAGGCACAGATGCTGCAGAATGCCGTCAACCAGCAGATGATACCCGCCAACGAGCTCTCCGGCATCCTTGCCAACTTGGGAGAGATGCGTGCCGAACTCGTCAGCAGCGACGCCCTGCGTAGCTTCATCATCATAGGCATCGGCTGCAGCCTGCTCTGGCTCTATGCAAGCGGCAAGCTGCGCAGCTCGCTGACCATTGCAGGTATCACCATACTCTGCCTGGCAGATATGTGGGGGGTCAACAAGCGCTATCTGAATGATGCCCAGTTCGTGCCCCACTCCATCCGTACGGAAACCTTCACCAAGACGAATACAGACGAGCTGATACTGCAAGATACCAGCTTGGACTATCGTGTATTGAACTTTGCCACCAGCACCTTCGATGACAACAACACCTCCTACTGGCACAAAAGCGTCGGCGGTTATCACCCGGCCAAGCTGCGCCGCTACCAGGAAATGATAGAGCATCACATCTCTCCCGAAATGCAGGCGGCCTACAAGGCCATTGCCACCGCCGGAGGTGAGATGGACAGCGTGGATGCCAATAAGTTCCGCATACTGAACATGCTGAACACCAAATACTTCATCTTCCCTGCAGGGCAGCAAAGACAAACCGTTCCCATCCTCAACCCGCACGCCTACGGCAATGCATGGTTTGTAAACAAGGTGCAGTATGTGAACAACGCCAACGAAGAGATTGACGCCCTGGACAGCATCATACCCACAGAGACAGCCGTAGTGGATGCCCGCTTCAAGGATGTACTGAAAGGTACCACGGAAAGTTATAAAGACAGCCTCTCCAGCATCCGCCTGACAAGTTACGCACCTAACCGCCTGACGTACGAAACGAACAATGCCCAAGACGGTATTGCCGTATTCTCCGAAATCTATTATCCGGACGGCTGGCACGTAACCATCGACGGACAGCCTGCCGAACTGGCACGCGCCGACTATATCCTGCGCACAATGTATGTTCCTGCCGGACAGCACACCATCGAAATGCGCTTTGACCCCACCAGCCTACACGTGACGGAAGGCATCGCCTACGGAGCACTGGCACTGCTGGTGATAGGTATCATCGTGGCAGTGCTGATAGCCAAAAGGAAGTATGTAAAGGCATAAAAAAATATCATATCATTCCCCCACAAGGACTCGACGCATTCCGCTATTCATACCCTGATACGGAATGCGTCGAGTGCTTATGTCCGTTCCGTTATCCCCTCATGTTTGTTCTGTCATTCCCTTATGTCTGTTCTGTCAACCCCTATATATTGATGAAAAACCACGGCTGTGAAGCATATTCTTCACAGCTGTGGCACGTCTTCTTCACGACTGTGGAAAAGGCGTACCACAGCCGTGCGCACATGATAAACCCAAAGGCTTCTCAAGACAAACCACCGTGCAAAACACAACAGAAGCCTATGTAGCACACAACGGAAGCCTATGCAAGAGACAAGAAAGCCCGGTCAGATGCGCAAAAAAACCGTTTCTACCCTCCCGGGTAAAAACGGTTCAAGTCAATAATACATGAAAAAACGCTATTTAGAGAGAGTCTCTTCTATAACGGAATGGTTCTCTTCCTTCTTCACTCATCATCAGCAGTTCTCCGAACTGACATCAAAGTTAGGGAAGCATAACAAGAACAACAAATAGAATCTACGAAAAGGCATATCTCATCGACAGAACGGAAAAGAATGAACCCTACAATAGGGAAAAGAATGAAAAAAAAGCTATAAACAGTCGGCAGAACGATATATTTCAGTAACTTTGCTAACGTGAAAACAGGCTGCACCCCAGCATAAAAAAATGAACAGTATGGAAACTACCAGACAAAATAAAATAGCCCGTCTCCTGCAGAAGGAACTGAGTGATATCTTCTTGTTGCAAACCAAGTCCATGCCCGGCATACTGATTTCCGTCAGTGCCGTACGCATCAGCCCCGACATGAGCGTGGCGCGCGCTTATCTCAGTATATTCCCCTCGGAGAAAAGCGAAGAAATAGTCAAGAACATCAACGGAAACATGAAATCCATACGCTTTGAACTGGGTACCCGCGTACGCCACCAACTACGCATTATCCCCGAACTGAAGTTCTTCGTAGACGACTCACTGGACTATCTGGAACGAATTGATGAACTGTTGAAATAATGTCCCTTCCCTTCTTTATAGCCCGCCGCTACCTCTTCTCCAAGAAGAAACACAATGCCATTAATATCATCTCCGGTATTTCGGTGTGTGGAGTGGCATTGGCTACGTTGGCGTTGGTATGCACCTTGTCCGTGTTCAACGGTTTTCAGGACATGGTGGCAGGCTTTTTCACAGCCTTCGACCCGGAACTGAAAATCACCGTCCGCGAAGGTAAGGTTTTCGACCCGCACGAAGCGTGCATCCGGCAAGTACACGCCCTGTCCGAGATTGACGTGTGGACGGAAACACTGGAAGAGAATGCCATGGTGCAGTACAAGGACCGCCAGGCAATGGCCGTCATCAAGGGAGTGGAGGACAATTTCGAACAGCTTACATCCATCGACAGCTTGCTCTATGGGACGGGAAAGTTCCTACTGAGCGACTCGATGGTGGACTATGGTTTTCTGGGTGTGGAACTTATATCCGAGTTGGGCACCGGCATTCAGTTCGTGGACCCGTTGCAGGTCTATGCCCCCAAACGGAACGTACGGGTAAACATAGCCAACCCCACTGCGGCTTTCAACCGGGAGTATCTCTTCTCGCCCGGCGCCATCTTTGCCGTCAACCAGCAAAAATACGATTCACGCTACATACTGACGTCACTCGACTTTGCCCGCCGTCTGTTTAATTATGACACGGAAGTCTCTGCCATCGAGATGAAACTGAAACCCGGTTCCAACATCGGCTCCGTACAAAAGAAAATAGCAGGCATTCTCGGCGACCGGTTCATTGTACAGAACCGCTACGAGCAGCAGGCCGATGTTTTCCGCATCATGGAAATAGAGAAACTCATCTCTTATCTCTTCCTCACCTTCATTCTGGGTATCGCATGCTTCAATGTCATCGGTTCGCTGTCCATGCTGATACTGGACAAACGGGAGGACGTGGAGACACTGCGCAACCTGGGTGCCGATGACCGGCTCATAGCGCGCATCTTCTTGTTCGAAGGCAGGATGATTTCTGTATTCGGCGCCCTCTCCGGCATCGTTTTAGGATTGTTGCTGTGCTTTCTGCAGCAACGTTTCGGGTTGATTTCATTGGGGGGAGGCAATGGAAGTTTTGTAGTGGACGCTTATCCGGTAAGTGTACATGCCACGGATATTATTCTGGTATTCTTAACGGTCATCACTGTAGGCTTCTTGTCCGTATGGTATCCGGTGAGATACCTCAGCAAGCGGCTGCTGAGAAAAAGATAAAAAAACAGTTACTTCTTACGGATAATCGTCAATCCGTCACGCAGGGGAAGAATGACTTTCTCCACGCGCGCATCCCGCGCCACCAAATCATTGAAGGCTTTGATACTGATTGTTTGCAGGTCTGTGCGATGGGGTTGTTCTTCCAGCACATGGCCATCCCACAAGGTATTGTCGGCAATGATATATCCACCGCCGGAAAGGCGGGCGAGCACCATTTCATAATACTCTATGTATTTACGCTTATCTCCGTCAATAAAGGCAAGGTCGAAAGTGAGGTCCAGTTGCGGTACCCGCTCCAAGGCATCGCCAATGTAGAACCTGATTTTATCCGCGTAATCGGAATTCTCCAGCCACGGACGGGTGAAGTCCTCCTGCTCGTCGTTGATTTCAAACGTATGCAGCATCCCGCCCTCCGGCAGTCCTTCTGCTATGCAAAGTGCGGAATATCCGCTATAAGTCCCTATCTCCAGCACCTGCCGGGGACGAATCATCCGTACAAACATCTTGAGCATACGCCCCTGCAAATGTCCGGAAGCCATGCGGGGATATAGCAACTTGACATGCGTGTCGCGATAGAGCGCTTTCAGATAATCGCCCTCATCATCAATGTGCTGCAAAATGTATTCGTCAATCGTCACTTTGTTAATGGATTATAGGTTAGGGATAAGGGATTAGGGGTTAGGGGTTAGTTCTGCGCACAATTATTAATTAATCATTAACCGCTAATCCCTAACCCCTTATCCTTAATCCCTTATCCTACAAATATCTGTTACTGTTGGGCAACACACTATCTTCAGCATGTTTCAGGGCATCTTCCACCACGTTGATTTCGAGGAAAGAAGTGCGCGTACCGGCTTTACCGCTACTCAGGTAGCCCACCATGTCCGTAGGACATAAACGGCCTTCCTTCAACAAGCGACGCAAGGCTGCAAAGTAATATTCCTGCCCGTTGGCAAGTTCGGGCATATAGATAGCTTCCACACCGTAGGAAAGGGCAAGGTGCCGCATGGTCTTTTCCTTGTAGCAGATGGCCAATACCGGATATTTGCCACGGAAAGCGGCAAGGTTACGGGCAGTACGGCCGCTGTAACTGTCGGTGATGATTGCACGGATTTTCAGTTTGGTGGTAGCCTTTACCGCTTGTTTGGCCAGGAACGCAGTCACGTCGTTGCTGTTCTCGTCCAGCGGAATACGGATATCGTTGTCAGACAGCTTGTCTTTCTCCGCTTGGGCGGCAATCTTGGTCATCGTCTTCACCGCTTCTACCGGATACTTTCCATAGGCGGTTTCACCGCTCAACATCAAGGCATCCGTACGATAATAGATGGCATTGGCAATGTCCGTTACCTCCGCACGGGTGGGACGCGGATTGGAAATCATGGTATGAAGCATCTGTGTGGCAACAATCACCGGCTTCTTGGCAAGAATACACTTGCGGATGAGCACACGCTGGATGCCCGGAATACGTTCCTGCGGAACTTCAATACCGAGGTCACCGCGAGCTATCATCACACCGTCGGCTACTTCCAGGATTTCATCGATATTATCAACGCCTTCCTGGTTCTCAATCTTAGCAACAATACGGATATCGCTGTTATGAGCGTCAAGAATCGCCTTGATGTCGAGTATATCCTGCTTATTGCGCACAAAGGAGTGGGCAATGAAGTCTATGTTCTTCTCAATGGCATAAAGGATATTGGTGCGGTCCTTCTCCGTCAGAGAAGGCAGATTGATGCGGACGCCGGGAACGTTGACGCTCTTGCGGCTGCCCAGAGTAGCCTCATTCTGTACTTCGCAGAGCAGGTAGTCGGGGGTCTTCTCTACAACAACCAACTCCAAGTCACCGTCATCAATAAGGATATGGCCGTCCACATTCAAGTCTTTGACGAAATGGGGATAGGATACCGAGATACATTCACGGGTAGTCTCCTGCTCCGGGTTGCCTACCACCTTCACGCGGTCGCCCGCCTTGAAAGGAATGGGCTCAGCCAGAACCGTCGTGCGGACCTCCGGTCCTTTCGTATCCATCAGGATAGCGATGCGGTTGGAAACCGAACGCACATTGTTAATCAACTTCTCGGCACCTTCACGGCCAAGATGTGCAGTATTCATACGTACAACATTCATACCTGCATCGAACAACTGCTTTATAAAATCAACATCACAGCGCTGGTCAGAAATCGTTGCGACAATCTTCGTTTGCTTCAATAACATAATCTATATACCTATTTTATTTAATAATCTTTTAATGCCTCCATGGCCAGACGGTAGGAGTTCAGCCCGAAACCGAGAATGACACCCTTGCAAGCGCAGGAAATCATGGACACATGACGAAAAGCCTCGCGGGCATGTACATTAGAGATATGCACCTCAATCACCGGAGAAGTGACCGAACGGATAGCATCTTGCAGAGCGATGGACGTATGGGTGTAAGCACCCGCATTCAAAATGATGCCGTCCACATCAAAACCTACCTGCTGAATCTTGTCTATCAGCTCTCCCTCAATGTTGGACTGGAAATAGTCAATCTGTACATCCGCATATTTCTTACGGAGTTCGGCAAGGTAGTCTTCAAAAGTAACGCTACCGTAAATGGAAGGTTCACGTTTGCCCAAGAGATTTATATTGGGGCCGTTAATAATCTGTATCCTCATAACACAATTTTTTATACCTTTGCGGTGCAAAGATAGTGCAAACCGAAAGCAGATGCAAATTTATTTGCAATTTGCTGAAATGCAGCCTATTTTCGCGAAGCAAAGGTAGAAAAAAGAAATGAAATCAGAAGAAAAATCCACGAATAAGGAGAAACAAACGCTGATAATCAGAAAGTACCACCAGTATCTGAAACTGGAAAAAGCACTCTCACCCAATACAGTGGATGCTTACCAAACAGACTTACAGAAGCTGCTGCACTTTCTGGAAGGAGAGGGTATCGCTATCCTTGACACTACCCTGGATGACTTGCAGCATTTTGCCTCCGGACTGCACGACATCGGCATCCATCCCCGCTCGCAGGCACGCATCTTGTCGGGCATCAAGTCATTCTTCCATTTCCTCGTCATGGCCGACTACCTGGAGGGAGACCCCAGCGAACTGTTGGAGGGACCCAAAATCGGATTCAAGCTTCCAGAAGTACTGACAGTGGAAGAGATAGACCGCATCATCTCCGCCATTGACCTAGGCACAAACGAGGGGCAACGCAACCGGGCCATCCTCGAGACTCTATACAGTTGCGGCCTACGGGTATCGGAACTGTGCAACCTGAAAATCTCCGACTTGTATTTCGACGAAGGCTTCATCAAGGTAGAAGGTAAGGGCAGCAAACAGCGCCTTGTACCCATATCGTCCCGTGCCATCAAGGAGATAAGGAACTGGTTCGTGGACCGCAATGGAGGCTGGAAAATCAAGAAGGACTTCGAGGACTATGTATTCCTGGCACGCTGGGGCAAAAATATCTCGCGCATCATGGTATTCCATCTCATCAAGGAACTGGCGAAGAAGGCCGGCATCACCAAAAACATCAGTCCGCACACCTTCCGCCATTCCTTTGCCACCCACCTGCTTGAAGGAGGCGCCAACCTGCGCGCCATACAAAGTATGCTGGGTCACGAATCTATCGCTACAACAGAAATTTACACACATATTGACCGGCACAGATTGCGCAGTGAAATCATAGAACATCATCCCCGCAATATAAAGTACCGCAAAGAGCGGGAAATTCATTAAATTATGATAAAATTGCTGCGCGAGTTAACAAACTGTAATAGGATTTAATATCTTTGCGTTGTTGTGTCCATGCCCAAACAGCACACTAAAATGGAATAGACAAATTTCAATTACAAACAATTAATTTATACCTAAAATGACTAAGAAATTGTATCTGCCGTTTTTAATGGCAATGGTTGTTGCATTAATGACATCGTGCAGCAAAAAGATGGGTGAATTGTCATCAGATTATTTCACCGTAACTCCTCAAGTTCTGGAAGCTGTGGGTGGTAAAGTTCCCGCTACAATCAACGGAAAATTCCCCGAAAAGTACTTCAACAAGAAGGCTGTGGTAGAAGTGACCCCTGTGCTGAAATGGAATGGCGGCGAAGCTAAAGGCCAATCGGCTGTGTTCCAGGGCGAAAAAGTAGAAGGTAACGACCAGACTATCTCTTACAAGATGGGCGGCAGCTACACTATGAAGACATCTTTCGACTATGTACCGGAAATGGCCAAATCCGAACTGTATCTGGAATTCAAGGCTACAGTAGGCAAAAAGACTGTCACTATCCCTGCTGTAAAAGTAGCTGATGGTGTAATCTCCACTTCTGAGATGCTGGAACAAACATTGGGCAGCGCTAACCCCGCCAATGGTGACGACGCTTTCCAACGTATCATCAAAGAAAAGCATGACGCCAACATCATGTTCTTGATTCAACAAGCCAACGTACGCGCCAGCGAATTGAAGACTGCCAAAGAATTCGGCAAAGAAGTGAAAAACATAGACGAAGCTGAAAACAAGAAAATCAGCAACATCGAAATCTCCGCATACGCTTCTCCCGATGGTGGTGTAGGCTTGAATACTACACTGGCTGAGAACCGCCAGGACAACACGGCTAAAATCATCAACAGAGATTTGAAGAAAGCAAAAATCGATGCAGCAGTAGACACCAAGTATACGGCTCAGGACTGGGAAGGCTTCCAGGAACTGGTATCCAAATCAAACATCCAAGATAAAGAATTGATTCTTCGCGTTCTTTCCATGTATCAGGATCCTGAACAAAGAGAACAAGAAATCAAGAACATCTCTTCTGTTTATAAGACTTTGGCTGACGAAATCCTGCCGCAACTGCGTCGTTCACGCCTGACTTTGAACTACGAAATCATCGGTAAGTCTGACGAAGAAATCGCAAACCTCGCCGACAGCGATGCCAAGCAGCTGAACATCGAAGAATTACTGTATGCCACCACCTTGACTAAAGATGCTGCCAAGCAAGAAGCCATCTTCACAAAAGCTACTCAAATCTACCCGAACGATTTCCGTGCTTACAACAACTTAGGTAAACTGGCTTATCAGGCTGGTGATCTTGACAAGGCTGAAAGCTACTTCAAGAAAGCTCTCTCCATCAAGGATGCTCCTGAAGCAAACATGAATCTCGGTCTGATTGCCTTGACCAAGGGCGACAGAACAGCAGCAGAAAGCTATCTGAGCAAGGCTTCCGGTTCTAAGGAACTGAACGAGGCATTGGGTAATCTGTATGTTGCTCAAGGACAGTACGACAAGGCTGTCAGCTCATTTGGCGACACTAAGACTAACAGCGCTGCTTTGGCACAAATCCTGGCTAAGGACTACAACAAGGCTAAGAACACACTGGCTGCTATCGAAAGACCAGACGCTTATACTGACTACCTGATGGCTGTACTTGGCGCAAGAACCAACAATACATCTATGGTAACCAGCAGTCTGAAGAATGCCATTGCAAAAGAACCGGCTTTGGCAAAGAAGGCTGCTTCTGACCTGGAATTCGCCAAATACTTCACTAACACTGACTTTATGAATATCATCAAATAATAAAGGTTAGATTGAAAAGAACGTGCCCGGCATAGAAATATGTCGGGCATTTCTTTTTATTCACACCAAAAAGAAGTATTTTCGCGACGAAGTATCAGAAAAAGAACCGGAATGAAGAAAATCTATCTTGCATACCTTCTGCTTATTATATTGTCTGCCTGCGGCAGCAAAAATACAAATTCAGTCTACCTAAATGGTGAAATCAAAGGGCTGGGGAATGATACCCTTTATATATATGGTACGGACAAGTTCTATAACCGTATGGACACTCTGCTTGTCAAGGATGACAAGTTCTCTGCAACCCTCACCACCGACACACTTGCCTCTACATGGTTGCAATTCAGTGACGGTACGGAATATCCGCTTTACCTGGACAAAGGAGACAACATAAAGATAAAAGGTTCTGCCGCCGAACTTACTTCACTGGAAATCACGGGGAATGTTCCCAATGAAGAACTGACCGCCTTTCAGAAAGAGTTGAAAGGTTTGAGTACTCCCTCGGAGAAAGCATTGGAAGAAAAAGCAGAAGCCTTCATCAACAGCCATCCTTCTTCACTGGTAAGTATCTATCTGCTGGAGAAATATTTCGTGCAAAAACCGCAACCGGACTTCTCCTTAATCAAAGAAATGACAGAACACATGACCGGAGGCCTGAAAGACCGCCCATATGTGGACGAACTGCTTGACCTTATCCAAGAAGAAGAGAAGGTATCCGTCGGGAAAACCATCCCTTACGTCAACCTGCCCAATGCCAAAGGCACACAAATCAGCCGTACTAGCTTTAAGGACAAATATCTGTTGATACATTTTTGGGCATCTTGGGACCCACAAAGCATGGAAGCCAACGCTGCCCTGCGCCGGATTTACAAGAAAGAAGAAAAGAACAAGCTATTCGCACTCTGGGGCATTTCCTTGGATATCGACAGAAAGGAATGGGAAGAAGCAATCAAAAGAGATACCCTGAAGTGGGAACAGAGTTGTGATTTCTCCGGATGGAACACAGCGCCCATCAAACAGCTCGCCATACAAGCATTGCCTGCCAATCTGTTCCTTAGCCCTTCCGGAAAAATTGAAGGGAAGAATATGAGTGAGGAAGACATCAAAAAGAAACTGGAGGAGATAGAGCAAAAGGAAAAAGAGAAGAAAGAGAGTGAAAAGAAACTCAAAAAACAAAACCGACGGTAGCCTATCCTGCCATCACTAACCCCTAATCACTAAAAACGTGCTCATAAAAGTTTTTGGAGCGGCTGTTCAAGGTATTGACGCAACCCTCATCACCATTGAAGTCAACAGTTCCAGAGGCTGTATGTTCTATTTAGTCGGTTTGCCGGACTCTGCGGTCAAAGAAAGCCATCAACGTATCATATCTGCTTTGCAGGTCAACGGCTACCGGATGCCGACCAGCAATATTGTCATCAACATGGCTCCGGCTGACATCCGCAAGGAAGGTGCAGCTTACGATTTACCTTTAGCCATCGGCATACTTGCCGCCAGCGAAGTTATCCAGTCCGATAAGCTGGAACGCTATCTGCTGATGGGTGAACTAAGCCTTGACGGCAGCCTGCAACCTATCAAAGGAGCACTCCCCATTGCCATCAAGGCCAGAGAACTGGGGTTTGAGGGTATGATTGTACCGCAACAGAATGCCCACGAAGCGGCAGTAGTAAACAATCTGAAAGTGTACGGAGCGGGAAACATCAAGGAAGTTATAGAATTCTTTAATGGCACGCAGGAATTAACCCCTACGTTAGTCAACACCCGCGAGGAATTCTATTCCCAGCAGAGCAACTTTGATTTCGACTTTGCAGAAGTAAAAGGGCAGGAAAATGTGAAACGAGCCTTAGAGGTAGCTGCTTCGGGCAGCCACAATATACTTCTCATCGGTTCGCCGGGCAGCGGTAAGTCCATGCTTGCCAAGCGTCTGCCATCTATACTTCCTCCCCTCTCTTTGGGAGAGAGTCTGGAAACGACCAAGATTCATTCTGTTGCCGGAAAGTTGGGCAAAGACGGTGGGCTCATCTCGAAACGCCCGTTCCGCGACCCTCACCACACCATTTCTACGGTAGCGATGACCGGTGGAGGAAGTTTCCCCCAACCCGGTGAAATCAGTCTGGCACATAACGGCATTTTATATCTTGATGAACTGCCAGAGTACAGCCGCAACGTATTGGAGGTTCTTCGCCAACCGCTGGAAGATAGGAAGATTACCGTGTCACGCATCCGATGCAATGTAGAGTACCCGGCAAGTTTTATGCTGGTAGCCTCTATGAATCCGTGTCCATGCGGGTATTACACGCATCCCACCAAGGCTTGTGTATGCAGTCCTGGACAAGTACAAAAGTACCTGAACCGCATATCCGGACCTTTGCTCGACCGTATCGACCTGCAAATTGAAGTCACCCCACTCCCCTTTGAAGAGATGGCAGATTCCCGCCCCGGCGAATCGAGCGCCACCATACGCGAGCGTGTGATACGTGCCCGACAAATTCAAGAAGCAAGGTATGCAGACATTCCCGGCATATATTGTAATGCCCAGATGAACAGTAAACTGCTTGCTCGCCACGCCCGTCCGGATGACAAAGGACTTGCCATGCTCAAAACTGCCATGAACCGACTGAACCTTTCGGCCCGCGCCTACGACCGTATATTGAAAGTATCACGCACCATCGCCGACCTGGAAGGCTGCGAATTGATACAGCCGGCACACTTGGCGGAAGCTATCGGATATAGAAATCTGGATAGGGAGGGCTGGGCAGGATGAAAAAGGGATTAGCGGTGAGCGATTAACAGTCAGCCCCTTTAATCCCTAATCCCTAATCTCTAACCCTTATTTTTCTATCCGAATGCGCGCATCCACCGCTATCACCTGCTTTTCAGTCGCCAACAATGGATTGATATCCATCTCCTTGATTTCCGTTGCAAAGCGCAGCAAGGTGGAAAGCCGTACAATAATTTCGGCAAATTTATCTTCATTCACTCCCTTCTGCCCACGCGTACCTTTGATAATCTTATAGGCACGCAACGAGTGAATCATGGAGTAAGCCTCCTCGTAGGACAACGGTGCAAGACCGGAAGATATATCCTTCAGCACCTCCACAAAAATACCGCCCAGACCGCAGAGTACCACATGTCCGAACTTCTCTTCATATTTGGCACCGATAAACAATTCCGTCCCTTTCAACATCGGCTGCACCATGATAGCACTAGCTTCGGGAATCTGCATCATACGGTCGAATTCCAATGCCAAATGCTGTTCACTCTTGATATTGAGCACAACACCGCCCACATCCGACTTATGCACCGGCCCCACCACCTTTGCCACCACCGGGAACCCCGTGCGACGCGCAAAGGCAAGCACTTCTTCCTTGTTGTCCGAAACAAACTCCTCCACAATAGGAATACCTGCAGAGCGGAGCAATGCCTGCACATAGTGCGGGGCGATATAACCGTCCGCAGGAATGGAATCTATAATCCGGCGGATACGGGGAACATCCACTCCAAAGAGCTCGATTTCATTATTGGCAGGCCGCGGGGCATTCATTATCCGCGAAAGTGCCGTGCCGAGAGTCACCTCATCGGCAAAGTTCACATGGCCCTTTGCCAGGAAAGCGGCAACCTCGGCTCCCGCCGTATTGATGGAAGGAAGAATCGGAAAAATCGGCTTCTTGCAATGCAGCATCTTCTCGTGCAGCACATCATACATTTCAAACATGGTCACCAGCCCCGGAGTGCCGAAAATAGCCATTACAGCATCAATATTGTCAAACTTCTCCTCACAATACTCCAGACAGAGGCGCAGATGTTCCGGCGTACCCGTAGCCAGAATATCAATGGGATTCCCCACAGCCGCACCGGGGAAAAGCTTACCCTTAAGTTCCTCCGCCACCGGTCCTTCCAGTTTCGGAACATTCAGTCCACCCTTACTCAATGCATCGGTCAGCATCACTCCCGGACCGCCGGCATGGGTAATGATGGCGAAGTTTTTCCCTTTCAGTTCCGGCAGTGTGAAGATACAACCTACGGTCGTCAACTCCTCGCGCGAATAGCAACGCACAATACCCGCCTTACGGAACAAAGCCTCTACCGCCGAATCGCTACTGGCAATGGCCCCCGTATGCGAACTCGCCGCCCGGCTGCCGCTTTCGCTACTGCCCGCCTTGATGGCCGCAATCTTGCAGCCCTTCTTGATGAGCGAGGATGCATGAAACAGCAGACGGTCGGGGTCACCGATACTCTCTATATAAAGAAGTTTTATTCTGGAATCCGCTTCCGGATTGAAGTGTTCGTCCATGTATTGCAACACATCCTCCACGCCGATTTGCTTGGCATTGCCCACAGACCATACAGAGTTGAACTGCAATCCCTTGGTCACGGCGCTCTCCAATATGAACACCGCTGTGGCACCGGAGCTGGAAATCAGGTCCACCCCTTGCGGATGCAGTTGCGGGATGGGCTGGCTGAATACACTGTGATGCCACGAGTTCATAAAACCGATACAGTTGGGGCCTATCAGAGAGGCTCCATACCGGTTCACCGTTTCCAGTATGCGATCTTCCAGCACAGCACCCTCATGGGTCTCCTCACCAAAACCGGCAGAAAGGATAATGAACGCCTTCACCTGCTTCTCCGCAGCAAGCATCTCCACCGCATCGGGACAAAGCGCGGCAGGTATGGCAAGGATGGCAAGGTCCGTATCGGGAATGTCCTTCACATCCGCAAAGGCAGCAACACCCTGCACTTCAGTCTCTTTCGGATTCACGGCACGAAGCTCACCGGTATATCCGCCGCTAAGCAGATTTTTCAGGATAGCCCCTCCGGGTTTGTGTACATTGTTGGATGCCCCCACTACCACAATACTGGCCGGGTGAAGTAATTGGCTTGTTATCATAGTCTGTTTTACATTAAGTTAATGATTCATGCACAAATATACATTTTCCATACATAAAAGCAATCGGTAAAAGAGAAAATAAGCTTAATCCCTTTGCAAAATATAAATAAGTTTACGGAAGTATATATATTTGTGCCATCAATAACAATACGCAGAAAACTACCCTATATGGAAAGCCGTGTCAAAGAGATAGATTATCTGAAATGCATCTTCATCACCCTGATGATTATCTTCCACCTTGTATATATAGGCGACAAGTATCCGTATGCGAAACAAATCGTCTATACGTTCCACATGTCCGCTTTCCTGATTATTTCGGGCTATCTGGCCAATAACCGGAAGGATGCCCGAAGCTTTCTCCGCAAGCTTCTATGGATTTTCATTCCGTATGCCTGCATGGAGGCGGCCTATACGTTGATGTCGCATTTCCTGCCCGTACGCGAAAGTGTAGATGCCATTACTCCTACCGTATTGCTCGACAAGATATTCCTCCATCCGATGGGGCCTTACTGGTATCTGCATACACTGATTCTGTGCAGCCTCATCTATTATATCACATTCCGCTATGTAAGGCTGTCGGTTGTCTCCCGGCTGGTTGTGACCGGTGTCTGCCTGTTTGCCCTTTCCCATTGGGGAGGATTGATGAACTTCTCCAATGCCCTCTATTTCCTTATCGGCATGACAGTGAGCCAAAGCGGGCTTCGTTTTACACAAGTCTTTCGCGCCACAACCTTCGCCATTGTTCCATTCGTAATACTATGCTGTTTTCCCGCCAATCTGGATAGGGGTACTCTGGCAGGAGTCGCCATCACCTGGCTTTCCATCAGCCTGCTGTTGGCAGCCTACGGCTATCTGCCGGTACAAGCCAAACGGCTTTCCTTCTTTATAGGGCGCAATACGCTGGTCATACTCCTTTTCTCACCCATTTTCACCATTCTGTCCAAGGCGTTTCTGCCCGTGTTCGCCTTCGACCCTACGGGGATGCTGTTCCTTGTCACTGCCACCGCCTTCACTCTTAGCGGCTGCATGGGTATGGCGTGGGCTATGGACAAGATGCACGTTTCCAGATTCTTCTTCGGGAAGAGGGCTATATTGTGCTGAGACGGTTCACGTCTTCGCCCACAAAGGGAAGTTTCACCACAAACTCCTTTTCGTCCTTAAGAATCTCCACCAGCGTGCCGTATAGGGCATACTGCCGTTGCAGGTTCTTCAATCCCGCTCTATTACTGGCCACATAGTTGCGCAACTGAAGATTTTGCGTACCGTAATCCCTTCGTTTCCTATGGATATATGGACTATCAGCGGCGACTTCTTTGTACTGATATTATGCTTCAAGGCATTCTCCACAAGCATCTGTATGCTGGCAGGAATGACGAGACAATGATGATTCCGCAAATCATCTTCTATCTCCACATGCAGCGCATCGCCAAAGCGGATATGCTCCAGGTATAAATACGACTCTACGAACGACAGTTCTTCCTGCACGGTCACCGTAGCTCTGCCATGCGTAGTGAGCAGATAACGGTACACCGTAGACAGCTTCTTGGCAAACCGGTTCGTCTTTTCGGTATCCTGATAAGCAAGGGAGGCAAGGACATTCAGACTATTGAATAAGAAATGGGGATTAATCTGGTTTTTCAGCACCTCGAACTGATACAGCGCCTTCTCCTTCTCGATGACAGCCATCTGCTTCTCCATCTCCGAACGTTGCAGGCTATAGAAGAATATCTCTATCTGCAGAACGATAATCCAGTTCCACGGCACTACCGGCAGGGAGCTTCTCAAGATATGCCAGAAATTTCCATGCCCGCCCATCAGCAGGAAGTTCAAGATGTACGTCAACAGAACAGCCAGTGCAGTGGTCAACACGATATCCACCAGAATCCTCACCGCATTGTTGCGCTGTTTCAGTCTTTTATATATCAAGTTGATAACCCCAAAGTCGATGAACCCCAGCCCTATGCACAAAGGAAGATTCAGAAAGAACTGCACCATGATATTCGCATACCACGGCTTACCGCTGATGACGTTATAAACGCACCCTATGACAAGCAACGAGACGGAAACCGTCAGTATAAAAAGGAATATGTATCTCTTATGCCTCATAACTTATAACTCATACCACTCCGTCCACCCATTTCAAGAAATCGGCCACGCGACTGCGGCTCACCAATACCTCGTGCGGGCACTCCGGCTCGAAGTAAAGCTTCAAGCGACTGCCGAAGTACCTGGAACTCTTCCGGATGGACCTAATGTTGGATATGCAGCTCCTTGAAACCCTAAAGAAAACATCCCTATCCAGCATTCCCTCCAACTGGTCCAGCGAGTAGCTGATGATATACCGTTTCCCGGAGAAGAGGTGCAGATAAGTCAGCTTGTCCTCACTATAAAAGAAAGCGACATCCGGAGTTTCTACGTAGCGGAAGGTATCGCCCACCTGCACCAGAAAACGGTTCTTCTTGTTGGCTGCCAAGTAGCCGAGTTCCAATTACCGATATTCGGGAGCCGCAGAACGGAGGGCACTGTTGCGCTCGAACTTGCACAAGGCTGCTTCTAGGTCGCTTTCTTCAATGGGTTTCAGCAGATAGTCGATGCTGTTTACCTTGAAAGCCTTGATGGCATATTCGTCGTAGGCGGTGGTGAAGATAACGGGCAAATCGACGGGACACTGCTCGAATATCTCAAAGCTCAACCCGTCGGACAAGCGGATATCTACAATCATCAAGTCCAGGCTACCCTGACGCAAGAGCAGTACAGCCTGCTCCACGCTCTCTGCCCAGCCCGCCAACTGCCAGGAAGGGCGCAGCCGTTGCATCATACGCTTCAGCTCTTCGTAGGCGAAGCGCTCATCTTCTACTAATAAATACTTTACCATACAACATGTCTGTTATTGCGACAAAGATACTATTTTACCTCTTGTCTTTACTAAAATGGCATTTGTCATTTCAGCGTATACCTGAATCCCACCGTCAGGCGCAGAGTCGGTCTAAAGCAAGGCTCGTCCTCATCGTTCTTGAAGTTATTGAGAAAACCTTTCAAACTACGGTCCGACATACTTATCCCGCGTATCCAGTTACCGCCCACTCCCAGATAAACAGCCGTCTTCCTACTCAACTGGCACGAAGGACTGATGTATGACCTCAGCATGACGGTAGAATAGATTTTCGATTTCCCGTCGACTTCCATCACGGCAGACATGCCGTCCATATCGAGGGCGGTCAGTTCCAGCTTCAGCTTCTTGTTCAGCCAGGTGGCGACGGACACTTTCATGCCGCTGGACATATCCACTTTCAGCTCATACCTGCCGGCATTCCTCCAACTGAAGTACATCATGGGCAGTATCATCGGGATACCGTAAGAGTTCGTCAACCCCGCACCGATGCCCAAGTCGAGGTTCTTCCGCAGTTTATAGACAAAGATGATTGCTCCATTAGCCAGTAGGGTCTTCATGGAAACCCCGTCCAACGGGGCATAGACACCGCCGCCCACAGAGGCTATGATACTCCACTTGTCGGACAGGGGACGGATGTGGGAGATATTCAGACTGGCATTCAGCAGATTGTCCGGATTCAACTCCCGCGCCTGCCCCTTATTATGGAATACGCCATAGGCAGCATTGACGGTTGCCGACCACGCCACCAGCCTGCCCTTGTCGTCATGCCTGACGGAAAGCGGCAGGTTATACCTTCCCGATACCATCATCAGGCTGCCCGAGCCATACTCGTTGCCGAGGTCATCCTTCAACGAACTTTCGGGCAGATAGTCGTAACTGATATAGCCTTGCCCCCGGCAGCAGAACGGCCACGCCGCAAGCCACAACACCAATAGAATCACAGAGTTTGTCTTCATGGGAATATGCAAATGTTTTCTGCAAATATAGTCCTGCGGCAAGTAAGCGGGAAGCATTTACGGACGGGGTGCGGAATGGGGAAGACGAAATGCGGAAACCGGAAGGCGGAATGATTCCATGTTTTACGTTACGCATTTCACGTTACGTAAAATACATAATATTTTCGGGATAAAACAAATATCAGGTGAAGCACCCATCAATCTCCAAACTAATTGTACCTTTGCGGAACTTTAAACAAAAAAATGATGAAAGAAGAAACTTTCGATTATTCCAAAGTTCCCCATAACTTCGGCTTATGCGCTACTGACACATGCCCTTATACTGACACCTGCCTGCGCCGGATTGCATATACGTATGCACCCTCAAACAACATCTTCCTATATGTACTGAATCCGAAAGCAATAGAGTCCACAGCGGGAAAATGCAAGTATTATTGCTCGAATAAGAAAGTGCGCTATGCCAAAGGCTTTATCCATACGGCAGAAGCCATCTCTGTCGGCCAGTCCGGCACGTTCCGCTACCGGCTCATCGGCTTATGGGGTATCCGAAGATATTATCAGAAGCGGAAAGGGGAAACTTTGCTCTCACCAACCGAGCAGCAACAAGTCATTGCAATTGCCCGTAACTTAGGACTCCAACGGACGGAGTACTTCGACGCTTATGTAGAAGAGTACGACTTCACATGACAGCTCCGGTCACCTCACATGATAACTCCGGTTACCCCAAACGGTAACTTCATTTACACTACGAGGTAAAAGGCTTTACACTATGATGTAACGACCGTTACAATATGGAGTAACGGCCGTTACACCCTATGGTAAACGGCTTTACATTAGAAGGTAAACAAGCAGTAAATACAATACGCTGATTTAAAGGGAAGTATTCAGTATAAGACTATGGCAGTATTTCACCTTCCGCTGTCACCTTTACGTAGATTTCCCTTTCCCCTTGCTCCATCTCTACCAAAAAGTAACTGCCATCGGGAGTCTCAATAAAGTCGGCATCATCAATGACATAACCGGGATGGGCAACCGTAACGGCGTTCTTCACTACATCCTCCAGATGTCTCTTACTGATATCCCAGATAGTATAGGCCCATGCACCCTCAGCGGTGAACATCACATCCTTGCTGATACTTCCGTGCACGATTTCGACTTCCGTCATACCGTTCTTTTCTTTTTCAATATCCACAATGCGGGCATTGGGATATTTCTCTGCTATAAAATCTTTGATGGCAGCGGAAATATCAGAAGGGAGATAATCTTCGGGAGAACCGCCGTTGTGCGCATCGGCCACTTCCTTCACCAGAATGCCGTCCTCCGAATAATAGAGGTCCATTTCCTGATTACCTTTCTCCACTTCGATGATGTAGACAACAGCCATTTCCTTACGTTCCAGCTTGTCTACATCTTCCACCTTCCATACATTATAATAGGTACTACTCTCGTAAGAGCTTCTCACCGGAGCGGGAAGGTCTGCATAACGGAGGTCGGTTTCGGTCATCTGCCATACACCGTCTTTGGTGAACCAGGCCTCCTTTTCGAAATTGTCCTCATGGAAATCAGCCACATAATATGCACCTTTTGTTTCCCATTCTATACGCTGGGCATTGGGATGCTCCTTGGCCAACGCATTACTCAGTTCCGCGGGCACGGAGATTCCGTCGTTGTCGTCATCATCACAGCTTTGCAAGGCAAAGGCAAACACGCCTAACGCCAATAATAAGAAGTACTTTTCCAGTTTCATAGTCATTTCGTTTTTTTACATTATCAATACCAAGTTTGTTCATTTTGTATGGCAAAGATGAAGCCTAAATCTGGAAAGAATCTGGAAGAATACTCATATTTTGCAGAAAACAGCTATCTTTGTGCCACTAAAAGCGTTCATAACAAAAGAGATACATAATAACACAATGGAAAAGAAATTCAAACGTACCACCGTGACCTCGGCATTGCCGTATGCCAACGGCCCGGTTCATATCGGACACCTGGCAGGCGTTTATGTTCCTGCCGACATTTATGTCCGCTACCTGCGACTGAAAAAGGAAGATGTAATCTTCATCGGCGGCTCCGACGAACACGGAGTGCCCATCACCATCCGCGCCAAGAAGGAAGGCATCACCCCGCAAGACGTGGTGGACCGCTATCATACGCTTATAAAGAAGTCTTTCGAAGAGTTCGGCGTTTCCTTCGACGTGTACAGCCGTACTACTTCAAAGACGCATCACGACACGGCTTCCGACTTCTTCCGCAAGCTGTACGATAAGGGAGAATTCATCGAAAAGACCAGCATGCAGTATTACGACGAAGAAGCTAAGACCTTCCTTGCCGACCGCTACATCACCGGCGAGTGCCCCCACTGCCATGCCGAAGGCGCTTACGGCGACCAATGCGAGAAGTGCGGCACCAGCCTCAGCCCCACGGACCTGATTAATCCGAAGAGTGCCATCAGCGGCAGCCAGCCCGTGATGCGTGAGACGAAGCACTGGTATCTGCCGCTGGACAAACACGAGGAATGGCTTCGCCAATGGATTCTGGAAGACCATAAGGAGTGGCGTCCCAATGTTTATGGCCAATGCAAGAGCTGGCTCGACATGGGCTTGCAGCCGCGTGCCGTGAGCCGCGACCTGGATTGGGGTATTCCCGTTCCCGTAGAGGGTGCCGAGGGCAAAGTGCTCTATGTATGGTTCGACGCCCCTATCGGCTACATCAGCAACACCAAAGAGTTGCTGCCCGACACATGGGAGAAATGGTGGAAAGACCCCGAAACGCGTCTGGTACACTTCATCGGAAAAGACAATATCGTGTTCCACTGCATCGTGTTCCCCGCCATGCTGAAGGCAGAGGGTAGCTACATCCTGCCGGACAACGTGCCGAGCAACGAGTTCCTGAACCTGGAGGGCGACAAGATTTCCACTTCACGCAACTGGGCGGTATGGCTGCACGAGTATCTCGTTGACTTCCCCGGCAAGCAGGATGTGCTGCGCTACGTGCTGACCGCCAACGCACCGGAGACAAAAGACAACGACTTCACCTGGAAGGACTTCCAGGCACGTAATAACAACGAGCTGGTTGCCGTTTATGGCAACTTCGTGAACCGCGCCCTGCAACTCACCAAGAAGTACTTCGACAGCGTAGTGCCCGCCGCAGGCGAACTGAACGACTACGACCGCGAGACGCTGAAAGAATTTGCCGACGTCAAGGCAGAAGTGGAGAAGTTGCTGGACGTATTCAAATTCCGCGACGCACAGAAGGAAGCGATGAACCTTGCCCGCATCGGAAACAAATACCTGGCAGACACCGAGCCGTGGAAGCTTGCCAAGACAGACATGGAGCGCGTAGCCACCATTCTCCACATCTCGTTGCAGTTGGTCGCCAACCTTGCCATTGCTTTCGAACCGTTCCTGCCCTTCAGCAGCGAGAAGCTTCGCAAGATGCTGAACATGGACAGCTTTGACTGGGCAGAGCTGGGACACACCGACCTGTTGCCTGCCGGACATCAGCTGGGCACCCCCGAACTGCTGTTCGAAAAGATAGAAGACGACGTCATCCAGGCACAAGTAGACAAGCTGCTTGCCACCAAGAAGGCAAACGAAGCCGCCACCTACAAGGCAAGCCCCATCAAGCCGACCATCGCCTTCGAAGACTTCGAAAAGCTGGATATCCGCGTAGGTACAGTGCTTGAATGCGAAGCAGTGCCCAAGATGAAGAAGCTGCTGAAGTTCAAGATTGCCGACGGGCTGGAAAACCGCACCATCGTCAGCGGCATTGCCCAGCACTACAAACCGGAAGAACTGGTAGGCAAGCAAGTGCTGTTCATCGCCAACCTCGCTCCACGCCAATTCAAGAACGGGCTGGTAAGTGAGGGAATGATTCTCTCTGCCGAGAATTATGACGGCTCGCTGGCGGTGACTTCACTGCTGAAAGAGGTGAAGCCGGGCAGCGAGGTGAAATAAAACAGTAACAAGGTAACGAGTTAACAAGGCTACAAGGAGGAAGGAAAAGCCTCGTGGCCTTGTTAACTCGTTGCCTTATCAACCAATAAACTATGTCCGATACATCACTCAAAGAAAAAACAGCCAAAGGCCTCTTCTGGGGAGGATTCAGCAACGGCATACAGCAGTTGTTAAATCTGGGATTCGGAATAGTCCTTGCCCGTCTGCTGGATGCTTCGGATTATGGTATGGTAGGGATGCTTACCATCTTCTCCGCCATTGCCGCCGCCTTGCAGGAGGGTGGGTTCATTTCGGCACTGACCAACCGGAAGGAGACTTTGCACAAGGATTACAACGCCGTGTTCTGGTTCAGCCTGATGTGCAGCACTACTATATATATATTACTCTTCTTTGCCGCACCGCTGATTGCCGACTTCTACGATACGCCCGAGCTGATACCGCTGTCCCGTCTCTCCTTCTTGGGATTCGTCATTTCCAGCATGAGCATTGCACCGAGGGCATATCTATTCAAGAACCTCAGAATCAAGGACACTACCGTCATTTCTATTTCAAGTCTGATAGTCTCCGGTATTGTGGGCATCACATTGGCGGCAAACGGATTCGCCTATTGGGGGATTGCATTGCAAAGCATCTCTTTCATCACCGTAATGACGATTCTTAACTTCTACTTCTCGCATTGGAGACCCCGCTTCCGGTTCGACTTCACACCCATTAAGGAGATGATAGGGTTCAGCAGTAAGATAATCATTACGAATATCTTCACCATAATCAATAACAATTTGTTTTCCGTCTTGTTGGGTAAGTTCTATTCGGAACGGGAAGTGGGTAACTTTACGCAGGCAAACAAGTGGAACGGCATGGGACATACCACGATTACGGGCATGATAAACGGCATTGCACAACCCGTCTTTACCCGGGTTGCCGACGACAAGGCACGACAACTTGCCGTATTCAGAAAGCTGCTGCGCTTCACCGCCTTTATCTCTTTCCCCGCCATGCTGGGATTGAGCTTGGTATCGAAAGAACTGATTATAATCACTATCACGGAGAAGTGGCTGCCCAGTGCCGATATCTTGCAACTGTTATGTATTTGGGGAGCATTTATTCCCGTCATCAATCTGTTCTCCAACCTGCTCATCAGCCGGGGACATTCTTCTATCTATATGTGGAGCACCATCAGCTTGAGCCTGCTGCAAATAGTAGCTGTATGTGCCATATACCCATACGGGTTGGAATGGATGCTGCGTATTTTCGTCATTATCAATATCGGCTGGCTGTTTGTATGGTTCCGTTTTGTCAAGAGGGAGATAGGATTAAGACTGCGCGATATGCTGAAAGACATCTCTCCTTATCTCTCCCTATCCATTGTACTCGTAGTGTCAACTCACTATGCTACTCAGCCCATAGAAAACCTATACTTAAATATGGCAGCCAAAATCATTATGGTAGCTGGGCTTTATGCACTGGTTTTGTGGAAACTACAATCTACCATCTTCCGGGAAAGCATTGAATTCCTCTTAAAGAAAAAAAGAGCATGAGCCGCATAGCCTACATCATATCCGCCTACAAGGATGCCCCACACTTGGCACGCCTGGTTGCCGCACTGGATGACCGGGCAGACTTCTACGTGCACATCGACCTCAATGCCGATATACACCCTTTTGAAGAAGCCTTGGGAGACAAGGTCACTTTCGTGCCCCGCCACCGGATAAGCTGGGGAGGATGGGAACAAGTGGAATATCAGAAAGAATTGCTTGCCGCCGTATTGCACAGCGGTATCCCCTATACCCGCGTAGTATGCCTGAGCGGGCAAGACTATCCGTTATGGAACAACAACGCCATCCACCACTATTTCGAGGAGTATCAAGACACTGAATTCATCGGCGGTTTCAACCTGACACACTGCACCGTGAAACAGCAGTTGCACAAGATAACCCATTACCACCCTTTCCGTGACCTGCCTTGGAAGAGTATATGGTGGAAGAACAAACTCATCGTAGCATCGCGCAAGCTGGTACAGATACTCCCCATCCGGAAAGCCCCTTTTGCACCCTTGGAAGGCAAGCAGGCAGATGTCTATTTCGGTTCCGACTATTGGGCCATCACGTTGCCCTGCGCACGATATGTATATGAAAAGTTGTGCACGGAGGAGAAGCTGGTGAAGTATTTCAGAACCAGCTTTGTACCCAGCGAACTGTGCATACAGACCATCGTATTCAACTCCCCTTTTGCCTCAAAAGGGCTTCTTTTAGAGGGAGAATACCCCGGACTTACCCGTCTCACCCCCTTGCACTACATAGACTACGGCGCATCCATCCGCGTGATGACACTCGAGGACCTGCCGGTATTGCGGCAGTCTGGAAAGATGTTCTGCCGAAAAATAGTAAGCGGCACATCAGACAGATTAGTGGAAGCCATAGAGCAGACAAGAAGAGAATAAAAAGAGAGTTATCCCAACAGATATGCCACTTTATCCCAACCGGAATGCTGCAAAGAAGCAATTAATTCGTATTTTTGCAGCATCACATTTCTATTGATACAATGAAAAAGAATGTAGCAGTCATATTGGCAGGAGGAGTCGGTAGCCGTCTGGGATTGTCCACTCCCAAGCAATTCTTCAAGGTAGCGGGAAAAATGGTCGTGGAGCACACCATCGATACTTTCGAAAGCAATCCACATATTCACGAGATAGCTATCGTATCCAATCCTTTCTATATCTCCGATTTCGAATCTATCATCATCAAGAACGGATGGAAGAAGGTCAAGAAGATATTGAAAGGCGGACAAGAACGGTATCATTCCAGCCTATCCGCCATCAAAGCCTACGAAGACACTGACGTCAATCTGATATTCCACGATGCCGTACGTCCGTTAGTGAGCCAGCGGATTCTGAATGACGTTATTGCCGCATTGGAAACCTACAAAGCTATTGATGTGGCAATGCCCGCCACGGATACCATTATACAAGTCAATGACAGATTCATTCAGGAAATCCCAGACCGCAGCAAACTGATGCGAGGACAGACTCCGCAAGCATTCCATCTGGAAACCATCAAGCATGCCTATGACATTGCCTTGCAAGACCCGGCCTTTAAAGTGACCGACGACTGCGGCGTAGTAGTGAAATACCTTCCGGAAGTACCGGTTTATGTAGTGAACGGCGAAGAAAGCAACATGAAGCTGACCTATAAGGAAGACACCTATCTGCTGGACAAATTCTTCCAGCTGCGCAAAAGTGAACTGAACACCTTGCCCATCGACCAGGAAAACAACCTGAAGAACCGGGTTGCAGTCGTATTCGGCGGTAGTTACGGCATCGGCGCAGACGTGGCTCAGCTACTCAAAGAGAAAGGAGCCAACGTATTCTGCTATTCGCGCAGCATGAACGGAACGGATGTAGGCAACAAAGAGCAGGTGAGCAAAGCCTTGCAGGAAGTGTACCGCCAATGTGGACGGATAGACTACATTATCAATACTGCCGGACTGCTGAATAAAGAACCTCTGATGAGTTGCGACTATCAGACCATCTGCAACGCTGTGAACACCAACTATATGGGTACTGTCAACGTGGCACTTGAAGCCTTCCCCTATCTGAAGGAGAGCAAAGGTAAACTCGTATTCTTCACTTCCAGTTCCTACACTCGGGGGCGTGCCTTTTACAGCATCTATTCATCGACCAAAGCCGCCATCGTGAACTTTGTGCAAGCCATAGCACAAGAATGGGAACCGTTCGGCATCAGCGTGAACTGCATCAATCCGGAACGTACCAAGACACCGATGCGTGTCCATAACTTCGGCATCGAACCGGATAACACCTTGCTGACCTCCGAGCAAGTAGCCATTACCACCATACAGTCACTGCTTTCCGAATTCACCGGACAAGTCATCGACGTAAAAAGAGAAGAAGTATGAAGAACCAATACCTATCGGACTACGTTGCCGACAACCTACGCGCCTGCCAACTGAAGCAACTTTCCATACTGAAAGAGGTGGACCGCATCTGCCGGAAACACAAGTTAAGCTACTGGCTTGACGGAGGCACACTGTTGGGAGCCATGCGTCATGGAGGATTCATCCCCTGGGATGATGACATAGACATCGGCATGACACTGGAAGACATGCAAGCATTCATGAAGGTAGCCCCCTCCGAACTACCCGACACACTGTTCCTGCAAACCCCGGAAAGTGACCCTACCAGCAAAGAGCCCATCGTCAAGATAAGGGATTTAAACTCAATCTATATTGAAGCAGGAGATACCTTCAGCGTAGAGTATCAGAAAGGACTATACGTAGATATATTCCCTTTCATCGACTACCCCACCGTGCCCCGCCCATGGGCAAAGAAGCTGTGCAAAGGCATCTCCGTCAGTTACTCCATCCTACACGCGCAACACTACTACTCGCTGCGCTCCTTTGCAGAATTCTTCTACTTCGGCATGAAGTATGCGCTTTTCAAAGGGATATGGGCAATGCTCTGCCTGGTACGCCCCAAAGGGACCTATCTTTCGAATATACTCATCAATAACGGATACGGCATCATGCACCGTAAAGATTCCGTCTTTCCGCTCTCCACCATCACTTTCGAAGGAAAAGATTTCCCGGCACCGGGCAATGTGGACGCCTATCTGAAAGATTTATATAAAAACTACATGGACATTCCTCCCAAAGAGAAGCAGATAGTCCATGCCTGCTATATTCACCCGGAACTAAAACCATTGCCATGAAACCAGCCCTTGTAGATGTATCTGTACTGATTCTTTTCTTCAACCGCCCCAAACTGCTGGCGCAAGTATTCGAACAAGTGAAGAAAGCACGCCCCGCACGACTGTTTCTCTATCAGGACGGCCCGCGCGGCGAGCGTGACATGCCGGGCATAGAAGCTTGTCGCAAAGTAGTGGCAGACATCGACTGGGAATGCGAAGTACACCACAACTACCAAGAGAAGAACTACGGCTGCGACCCATCGGAATACATGGCACAGAAGTGGGCATTCTCCTTGTCGAACAAATGTATCGTGCTTGAGGATGACGACGTGCCTGCCGTCTCTTTCTTCGGCTTCTGCAAGGAACTGCTCGACAAGTATGAGCACGACACACGCATCAGCATGATTGCCGGATTCAACAACGAGGAGATTACACCGGACATCACTTCCGACTACTTCTTCGCCACCACCTTCTCCATCTGGGGATGGGCGAGCTGGCGGCGGGTGACGGACCAATGGGATGAATTCTACACCTTCCTGGACGACAAGGAGAACATGCGGCAACTGAAGAACCTCATCCACACACGGCGCTACCGCAAAGACTTCATCTACATGTGCCAACGCCACCGCGAACACGGGAAAGCCTATTACGAAACCATCTTCCACGCTTCCATGTTGTTCAATTCGGGTCTGAGCATCGTGCCCACCCGCAACATGATAAACAATCTGGGAGCCACTGCCGACTCCACCCACTTTGCCGGCTCCGTGCACACCATGCCGCGCGGTTACCGCCGCATCTTCACCATGAAACGCCACGAAGTGGAGTTTCCACTGAAGCACCCTCGCCACGTCATCGAGAACACAGCCTACAAGGATAGCGTTTACCGCATCATGGCATGGCGGCATCCCTGGATAAAGATTGCACGGTCGTTCGAGGAACTGGCGTTGAACCTACGGTACGGCAACTTCACCATCATATGGCAAACGCTGCAAAAGCGTATCCGGAAATGGACGAAACAAGACCGGCATCTGTAACAAGAAAAAACATTCAAAAAAGAAGAAACGAACAACAGTCATGAGAGTACTACTTATCAATACATCCGAACGCATCGGCGGCGCAGCCATCGCCGCCAGCCGTCTGATGGAATCACTCAAGAACCACGGCATCAAAGCCAAGCTGCTGGTGCGCGACAAGCAGACCGACCAAATCTCCGTTGTGTCACTAGACCATAACTGGCGCATGGTGTGGAAGTTCGTCTGGGAGCGCATTGTCATCTGGAGCGCCAACCGCTTCAACAAGAAGAACATCTTTGCCGTAGACATTGCCAACACGGGGACAGACATCACCTCACTGCCCGAATTCCAGCAAGCAGACGTCATCCATCTGCACTGGATAAACCAAGGGATGCTCTCGCTGAAGAACATCGAGAAGATTCTCGCCTCGGGCAAGCCCGTCGTCTGGACCATGCACGACATGTGGCCCTGCACTGGCATCTGTCACCATGCCCGCGAGTGCACCCACTACCAGCAGGAATGCCACAACTGCCCCTTCATCCACGGAGGCAGAGGCAAACGTGACCTTTCCTACCGCATCTTCCACAAAAAGCAGGCATTGTATCGCAACCGTCACATCAACTTCGTCACCTGCAGCCGCTGGCTGGAAGAACGTGCCCGGACAAGCGCCCTCTTCTGCGGACATGCCGTGACGTGCATCCCCAACCCCATCAACACCAACCTCTTCAAGCCCCGCAACCGACAGGAAGCCCGCAGCCGTTGCCTACTGCCGCAAGACAAAAAGCTCATGTTGTTCGGCTCGGTGAAGATTACGGACAAACGGAAAGGCATTGACTACTTGATAGAATCGTGCCGACTGCTGGCCGACAAGCATCCCGAACTCCGGGAACAGTTGGGTGTCGTCGTCTTCGGCAACCAATCGCAACAACTGGAAAACCTGCTTCCATTCAAAGTCTACCCGCTGAACTTCGTCAGCAACGAACACCAACTGGTGAACATCTACAATGCCGTGGACATCTTCGTGACCCCCTCGCTGGAAGAGAACCTGCCGAACACTATCATGGAAGCCATGGCATGCGGCATTCCCTGCGTCGGATTCAACGTGGGCGGCATCCCTGAGATGATAGACCATCTGCACAACGGCTACGTGGCACAATACAAATCCTCGGAAGACTTTGCCAACGGCATCTACTGGACGCTGACCGAACCCGACTACCCCAGCCTCTCGGAACAAGCCTGCCGGAAAGCCATCTCCCACTATTCGGAGAACGTCGTCGCCAAGAAATACATTGACCTTTACAACAAAGTGACCGGAAGAAATGCATAACCACCCCACCCCGAAATTCAGCATCATCACCGTGACCTACAATGCCGAAGCGGTACTGGAGGACACGATTCAAAGCGTTATCTCGCAAACCTACCACCACGTAGAATACATCCTTGTGGACGGTGCGTCCAAAGACGGCACGCTCTCCATTATCGACCGTTACCGCGACCGCATCACCCGCATCGTGAGCGAACCGGACAAGGGATTGTACGACGCCATGAACAAAGGCATCCGCCTTGCCACCGGCGATTACCTCTGCTTCCTCAATGCCGGCGACAGCTTCCACGAGGACGACACCTTGCAGCAGATGGTGCGTTCCATCTCCGGCAACGAACTACCCGACGTGCTGTACGGCGAAACGGAACTGGTGGACAAGGAAGGTCACTTCATCCGCATGCGCCGCCTCGCCGCCCCGGAAGTGCTTACTTGGCGAAGCTTCAAGCAGGGCATGCTGGTCTGCCATCAGGCCTTCTTTGCCAAAGCTTCCCTTGTAGAACCCTACGACCTGCAATACCGCTTCTCCGCCGACTTCGACTGGTGCATCCGGGTGATGAAGAAGGCAAGGGCGTTACACAACACCCATCTCACCCTCATCGACTATCTGGAAGAGGGAATGACCACCCAGAACCGGCAAGCATCCCTGCGCGAACGCTTCCGCATCATGGCGCGGCATTACGGGCTGATGAGTACCGTAGCCCATCATGCCTGGTTCGTATTACGGGCCGTGATAAAGAAATAGCACAAATTTCGAGGACAAATATACTTTGTTCCCGCAAGACCTATACCTTGCGGGAATCCCCCCTATACCCAGCTCTCTACAGTATAGGAGTGAGTACCCAAAACATCCCCATGTTTTCACCTAAAACATCCGGATGTAATGGGGCAAAACATCCCCATGTTTTGGGGTAAAACATCCGGGTGTTTTGGAGAAAGACATCCAGATGTTCTGCATATTAAGTCCTATACCGTGAGGGGCTAAGTCCTAAGACGTAGGAGATTAAGTCCTAAGGCAAAGGAGGCTGGGTAGCTGTAAGCAGCGCCTTCAACTCTTTTACCCCTTCCGAAGCTCCCTTTTGAATGACATGTATCGGACGCATGACGTGCGTGTCCACCGGCTTGGGGTCTATCAGATACACTTCGGCGGCACGGGGCACGTAGTTCAGCAGTCCCGCAGCGGGATAAACGTTCAGGCTGGTGCCGATGATGACGAAGATGTCCGCCTGCTCCACATACCGGATGGCAGTCTCAATCTCCGGCACCGACTCGCCAAACCACACGATGAACGGGCGGAGCTGCGTACCGTCGCCCGCCTTGTCGCCCAACTTTACTTCATATTCCTCCGGCGCCAGTTCCTTGACGAAATGCGGATTATAAGGGTCGCGGCTGGAACAAACCTTCGTCAGTTCCCCATGCAAGTGTATCACGTGCGTACTGCCGGCACGCTCGTGCAGATTATCTACGTTCTGGGTGACGACCGTTACATTGAAATCCCTCTCCAGGTCGGCAACGCCCAGATGCCCGGCATTCGGCACCACATCGAGCAACTGCTTGCGACGTTCGTTATAGAAATTAATGACCAGTTCCGGATTACGTGCATACCCCTCGGGAGTCGCCACCTGCTCCACCGGATATTTGTCCCATAATCCGCCCGCATCACGGAATGTGCTGATGCCGCTCTCGGCGCTCATACCAGCACCCGACAATATGACCAAGTTCTTCATTTTCCGCTCCTTTCCTTTATTAAAGTAAGACAAATATAAGAAGAATGTTCAAGTTGTGATATAAATAAGAAAAATTAAATACTTAAAAGCCTTATCATTCAAATAAAAGACGTACTTTTGCCACTCATAAATTTGCAATAGACTGGAAAAGAAACCAATCCGGTCGTCAACAAAAGAATCTTATGGACAAATTCAGTTATGCTATCGGCCTTGGAATAGGTCAGAATCTTTTAAGCATGGGTGCCAAAGGCATTGCAGTAGATGACTTTGCACAAGCAATCAAAGACGTTTTGGAGGGCAACCAGACGGCAATCAGCCACACAGAAGCCCGTGACATCGTCAACAAGTACTTCGCCGAACTGGAGGAGAAGATGAACGCAGCAAACATAGAAGCCGGCAAAAAGTTCCTGGAAGAGAACAAAAAACGCGAGGGAGTTGTTACGCTTCCCAGCGGACTTCAATACGAAGTTATCACAGAAGGAAACGTCGGTCACTATGCCAAAGCAACCGACCAGGTACAATGCCACTACGAAGGCACACTGATTGACGGAACGCTGTTCGACAGCTCCATCAAGCGCGGCCAGCCTGCCACATTCGGTGTAAACCAAGTGATACCCGGTTGGGTGGAAGCCCTTCAGCTTATGCCCGAAGGTGCCAAGTGGAAACTCTACATCCCCAGCGACCTGGCATACGGAGCGCAGGGTGCCGGCGAGATGATTCCTCCCCACAGCACGCTCGTATTCGAAGTCGAATTACAGAAAATTTTATCTAAATAAACAAACAAGTAAAAGCAAAATGAAAAAAGTAACATTTCTCATGGCTCTTGCAGTAGCTGCCGGCATGGCATCTTGTACTGCTCAAAGTCCGAAAGCTGATTTGAAGACGGACATCGACTCATTATCTTACGCCATCGGTATGGCACGTACAGAAGGTTTGGACCAGTATCTTGCACAACAAGGCATTGACTCAACCCAGATGTCAGAATTCCTGAAAGGTTTCAACGAAGGCGCAGCCAAAATCGATAAGAAAGACGTGGCTTACATGGCCGGTCTGCAAGTAGGCCAGATGGTCAGCAAGCAATGGGTGGAAGGCTTCAACCAACAAATCTTCGGCAACGACTCCACACAGAGCATCAGCCGCGAAAATCTGCTGGCAGGTTTCGTAGCAGGTGTCATCGGCAAGGGTGGTGCTATGGATATGATGAAAGCTCAAGAGTACATGCGTACTCAGATGGATGCCATCAAAGAAAAAGCAACTGCAGAAAAGTATGCTGACAACAAAGCTGCCGGTGAAAAGTTCCTGGCTGAGAACAAGGCTAAAGAAGGTGTAGTAACTACCCCGAGCGGTCTGCAATACAAAATCATCACCAAGGGTAACGGTGCCGTTCCTGCCGACAGCAGCAAGGTGAAAGTAAACTACAAAGGTACGCTGATTGACGGAACAGAATTCGAAAGCTCTTACAAGCGCAACGAACCTGCTACTTTCCGTGCCAACCAGGTAATCAAAGGCTGGACAGAGGCCCTCACCATGATGCCCGTCGGCTCTAAGTGGGAACTCTATATCCCCTACGACCTGGCATACGGTTCAAGAGAAACCGGTAGCCAAATCAAGCCGTTCTCTACTTTGATATTCGAAGTGGAACTGCTGGGTATCGAGAAGTAATGTAACAATCCGAAGGGAGGGGCAAAACCCTCTTGATACTTCTTTTAGGCGCGGATTACGCGGAATACGCGGATTTGGTAAACTAAATCCGTGAAATCCGCGTAATCCGCGCCTTATCGTTACCCCTCACTTTTATTCATTTTTCCGTCCCTTTTTATAGATAAATTAAAATAAAGTCCTATATTTGCTTACTATTTGATAACAACAAGAACTTTACTTATTTACTATTATGGAAAAAATAGACAATCTTGACCGGCAGATTCTGGAAATCATTTCCCAAAATGCCCGTATCCCTTTCAAGGACGTAGCTGCTGAATGTGGCGTGTCACGTGCTGCCATCCATCAACGTGTACAGCGCCTGATTGACCTTGGCGTTATTGTTGGCTCAGGCTATCATGTAAATCCCAAGTCCCTTGGATACAGAACCTGCACTTACGTAGGAATCAAGCTGGAAAAGGGCTCCATGTATAAGACGGTAGTTGCTGAGCTGGGCAAGATTCCCGAAATTGTAGAATGCCACTTCACCACTGGTCCGTACACCATGCTGACTAAGGTATATGCCCGCGACAACGAGCATCTGATGGATTTGCTGAACAACAAGATGCAGGAGATTCCTGGCGTAACCGCTACCGAGACCTTGATTTCCCTGGAACAGAGCATCAAGAAGGAGATTCCTATTTGCCCCGAGAAATAACGAACAACAATGGATTTCTTGAACGAATATCATCTGTCGGGCCTTGTCATAGGTATCTGCACATTCCTCATCATCGGCTTGTTTCACCCCATAGTTGTGAAAGCCGAATATTATTGGGGCACCAAGTGCTGGTGGATTTTCCTTTTACTCGGCATCGGCGGCATCATTGCCTCCCTTTATACGGAGAACATCATGATAGCCTCCCTTTTGGGCGTCTTTGCATTTTCCTCGTTCTGGACCATCAAGGAGATATTCGAGCAGGAAGAACGAGTGAAAAAAGGCTGGTTTCCCAAGAATCCAAAACGAACTTATAAGTTCTAAGGACAAAGGTTATAAGGAATTTTATCCAAAAGTCTTGCATATTTCAATAGAAAATGCTACTTTTGTCCCCGCTATCCAAGCAAGGATGCATCGGACTTGTAGCTCAGTTGGTTAGAGCAACAGACTCATAATCTGGAGGTCCCTGGTTCAAGCCCAGGCTGGTCCACAAACTAAAAGGCTGATTCCTAACGGAATACAGCTTTTTTTTGTTTGCAGACCCTCCAGATATAAATCTGTTGCTCTTGGTTGATTTACTCCTATTTTAAGCAGATGTTGACTAATTGTTGACTAATTAAAATAGAGCTAATATGCTGACTATTAAAGCTGAGATTAAAAGGAGTGAACTAAAAGTTGACGGAACTTATAACGTCAAGATTAGATTCACATTAGACCGCAAGGTAAAACGCTTATCCACCAATCTGTTTGTAACTCAACAAGACCTAACTAAATCCCTCAAATTCAAAGAGGACACTTCCATTAAGAGAGAGATAGATAGGCTTGTTCTCTATTATAGGGAACAGTGTCTAAAACTGCAATTAGACCAAAATCATTATTCATTGGATGAGATAATTGAGTTCCTAAACGGAGAGCAAGAGAAGCAACAAACCATTGACTTTATAAAGTTCAGTCGTGAGTGGATAGCTTCTACTACCATAAAAGGAGCACCCAATTATACAACTGCCATCAATGCTTTGGTACGGTTTGTTGGTAAAGAGGAATTGGATATAAATCTTATCACCTTAGACTTCTTGGAACAGTTCAAAGCATTTTTAATTGGAGAACGTGATGCACGTACCAAGAAACTGATGCAGCAAGGTAAACGTGTGACCTCTAACCGCACTCTTTCCCTCTACTTGGTAAGCATCAAGAAGCTGTTCAATGAAGCCAAACGTAAGTTCAATAAGAAGGACAAGAACCTTATTCTTATTCCTAACTCACCCTTTGAAGACTTCAAGATACCTAAACAGGAAGCTACACGTAAGAGAGCCATTCCAGCAGACATCATTAAAAAGGTGTGGAAGCTGCCTTATAAAGACATGAAGAAAGGATATAAGTCCACTTGCCGTTATAATTTGGCTAAGGATTGTTTCATTCTCTCATTCTGTCTTATGGGAATCAACTCAGCAGACCTTTACAATGCTACTGAAATGAGAGGGAACACTATTATCTATAACAGAACCAAGACCAAGGCTCGTAGATTGGATGGTGCAAAGATGATGGTAGATATTCCTAAGATAGTACAACCTCTTATTGAGAAGTACAAGGATAGCACAGGAAAACGTCTGTTTAACTTCCATCAATTCTATGGGGATGAAAAGACTTTTAACAAGGCTATCAATTCTGGATTGAAAGAGATTGGTTCAATATTAGAAGTAGATGATTTGGAGTACTATGCAGCAAGGCATAGTTGGGCTACTATCGCTCTCAACAAAGTAGGCATAGACAAATATACAGTCCATGCAGCCCTCAACCATATTGATGACTCTATGAAGGTGACAGACATTTATATTGAACGCGACTTCGTAAATGAAAACAAGGCTAATACCAAGGTTGTGAAATACGTGTTTGGTAAGTAAGCTAATAATTCCTCACTTGTAGCAATGCAGGTGAGGATTATTTTTTTTAACTTTGCCTTAAACTAATAATCATGGAGAAGTTAAAAGAAGATTGCATTGATACAGACGAACGTTTGGAGTACATGAAAGCTATCGCAGAAATATATGTGCCAAATCTGGATGTAGCTAACACTTGAAAAGGGACCCGGAACAACATTTAAAAAGTGCCCCACCCATGGGTATGTTTAACCGAACAAAATTGGTATATTCATAAAAACCAATGGCGTTCATAATATGTACC
>NZ_CAXUGK010000013.1:0-106941 GCF_964250605.1 Bacteroides sp. AR20
CTTTTCAGAAAGCGGATGCAAAGGTAAGAACTTTAAAGCATATCTTCCAAATATTTTCGGAAGTTTTTTTTATTTTTCTCTTTTCTCTTTCCTCGTCGTCTCTCTTGTCGAAAGGGAGGCAAAAAGAAAAAGGAAGAAAAACCCCGGTCACCGTTTCTTGAAAGAAGAATGTCAACTCGCGCTGCTTTCGTTTTCAAAAGCGGGTGCAAAGGTAAGAACTTTAAAGCATAACTTCCAAATGTTTCGGAAGTTTTTTTTCACTTTTCTTTTCCAAGGCCGAAGTTCCGAAAGAAACCTATGGCAAAGAAGAGAAAAATGGAAGCTTACCGCTCCGTTTTACTGTCAGAATGTCAAAACATCGCCGCCTTCGTTCCCGAAAGCGGATGCAAAAGTAGGGCTTTTACGGACATCTGCAAAATATATACAAGCTTTTTTTGAGGGTTTACGTGAACTTTTTCATAACTCGCTGATTGATAGATATGTTTTAAAGCATGTTTTTTAAAGGGAAAGAAAGGCAGGAAGGAAGGGGACACATTATATATATACGCGCGCGCATCGGAATATACTAAGTTCACCCCTTGACATAGACCACTGAACGGCCGGCACCACGCTTGAGGAGCCCAAAGAGAACTGACAATAAACCTGCGAAAGGCTACATCCGGAAAGCCCGGATACTAAACGAGAACTACTGAACAACTTTTCTCACCACAGATATGTTTCTTTCTTACCACACCCGTGTTTCTTTCTTTCCACAGCTGTGGTAAGAAAAGAACATTGCTGTGGAAAGATTAGTTTTTAGAGAAAAACAAGGTAGTACATCGCAGTTTTTTTCCTAACTCTTAGGTGTCATCTACGCACCATACTGCGACAATCAGTAGAAGCCTTTATCAAATCCACTTCTGTGCCCTACCCAAAGAACGCACAACGGCAGCAAACTCTTCCCGAGGAATGATAGCCTTATTACGTGTTTTCAAACGATTATTATAAACGGTCTGAGGTGAATAATGCAAGAATTCGGCAATCTTCACACTATCAGTGATACCTAAACGCACCAAAGCATAAATGCGCAATTCCGTATTCAGCAGCTCACCATCTTTTAGCACAATCTGCTCGTCAGGATGGAGCAAGGCATTGAAGTCACTTACGAAATCCGGATAAATGTGCAAGAAGATAGCATCAAAGTTATGATAGAACTCTTTCAACTCATTCTGTGCCATAGAATGAGTATCGGTCAATGCTTTCACATCCTCCAACTGGTTTGCCTTAAGCTTACGATTGATATTTTTCCGATACTCATCCAGCTTACTGATATAATTGGAACAAATGGAAAAGACATAACCTATGTATTCCTCCTTCACATAGTTGGATTCACGAAGCTGATTATTGGTATCCCTCAACTGTTCATTCAAAGAAGTAAGCTGTACATTCGTTTCTGCCACTTGTCCGTGCATTTTCGAAAGCTCTTCCACATGCTTATTCAAGCGGTTGTTTGCCTCATTCAGCTGTTGGCGCGACTGCTTCAACCGCTTCATCTGCTTGTATATATATAGGAAGGCAAACAAGGATATCAAAGACAAGACACTGACCAGTACCAAATACATACGTAACCGCGCTTCTTGCCTCTGATTACGTTCCTGATAGATCTGATGAATGGTGTCCTGCACCGCAGAGATGCCCACTACCCTCACCCGGTTCCGATATGCCAAGGCATTCTGCAAGCAGTAACTCATGTAGACATAAGCATGGTCAATATCACCCAAACTAAAAAGTACCCCCGCCAGCTCTTCCAACGAAGCAATATCTTTATTGGAGATACGTACATCGGCCATAGCAGAATATATCAGGTAAGTCAGATAATTTTCCTGCTCATCGGACTCGCGATAAAAGCAGGCCAGCACGTAAGCATTCATGGCATCGCGCCGAGTGTCGAATGCAGAATTAAGAATTCCCTTCTGCAAACGTTCTTTAAAAACATACATACTGTCCGTACCTTGTACTACCTGCCCTTTATACCACAAGAACAAGGGGTCTTCAGGGGTAAGAACCATATTCAAAGAGTCCTTGTAAACACGCTCCAACTGTGCATAATGTTCATGCAAAGTACCCATTTCACTACCGGTATACTGATTGAAATGCGAATACAGATACAACATTTGTCCGTAATAGTCCACTAACAATTCTTTGGGGAGCGAACCGCCCGAGACTCCGTCCAACTCATCCTGGGCTTCTTTCAACAGACCGGTGGCAGCCAACAGAAAAGACTTTTTTATCTTCCACTCCATCTGCCGGTATTTATCATTCTGCTTATAAACTATGTCCAAATTGCCTGCCACATAATTCATTGCAGAATCGGCATTATAGACACAATACTCATCATAAAGATTTTTATTCAGCCAATATCTCTCCTCCAAAGTACGCACATCCTTTCGCAACTTGTGCAACTGGGCAATCTTCGCCTCTTTAAGCATAGCAAACGTGTTTTTTTGCGCAATCAGAGAATCAAGACGCACCAGCAGTTCTTTTATCTTTTCACTGTAAGGTGCCGCATTCAGAAAGGTACACCCCATCAGCAAAAATAGTAAAGCTATGATTTTTCTTTTCATTTCTATTATCTATATAAGGCTGAGAGCACAAAGATAAATTAATCTATCTAAACATAAACTACCTCCACCCTAAAAAGTACATGAAATTTAAGAGATATTTCGACCGCTCAAAGCGACAAAACAGTATATACAGACCTCCTTCCATAGTGGCCGACCTTTACTTTACACAGTAATCAGCAAGAATACAACTTATTATATATCTGATATTTACATTTCACACAGACTTACTTCTCCATATTACCTGCCTATCGGACGAATAGGGTTGTCCGCTATCTTTGCAGCACAGAAAGAAAAGTGTACTATGGAAAACCACCAATCTCTATTAGGACATACTTTTCTAATAATAAATTAAATCTTTCAATTAAAGTACTATGAGAATGATTACAAGAAATCTTCTTACGCGGAGTTACAAGATCCTTTTGACATTACTCGTACTGCTAATGTCAACAAATGCATTTGCCCAACGATTGACAGCTACGGGTAAAGTAACAGATGCTGCAGGCCTGGAGGTCATTGGCGCATCCGTATTGGAAAAGGGTACCGCCAACGGTGTTGTTACCAATCTGGACGGGGAGTTTTCCCTGAGTGTAGGACAGAATGCCACACTGGTAATATCCTTCATCGGCTACAAAACGATAGAGGTAAAAGCAACCACCAACATGAATATCACATTGCAGGAAGATAACGAACTGCTGGACGAAGTGGTAGTTATCGGTTATGGAAGTGTGAAGCGTAAAGACGTAACCACAGCCGTATCCACGGTTTCTACAAAGGATTTGGACCAACGCCCCATTGTATCGGCAGCCCAAGCCCTGCAAGGCAAAGCAGCCGGCGTGTCGGTTATGCAACCCAGCGGTGAACCGGGCGGAGGCATGAGCATCCGCGTACGTGGTACCACCTCATTCAACGGCAGCAACGACCCGCTCTACGTAGTGGACGGTGTGCCCGTGGACAACATCAACTTTCTCTCTCCCAACGACATTGAAAGTCTCTCTATCCTAAAGGATGCCTCATCGGCAGCCATCTATGGTTCGCGTGCAGCCAACGGTGTGGTACTGATTACGACCAAAGCCGGAGCAGAAGGCAATGCCAAAGTGGCACTGAACGTACAATATGGTATGACGAAAGTAGCCAAGAGCATGGATGCCCTGAATACAGAACAATACCGTGAGTTACAGGAAGAAATCGGGGCTGTCAACCCCGCTGCCCTTGAAGGTCTAACAGACCAGACAGACTGGTTTGATGAAGTTTACAAAACCGGACAGACCCAAAACTACCAGGTGTCCGTATCTAACGGAAACGAAAAGATGAAATACTTCCTCTCTGCCGGTTATCTGAATGAAAAAGGCATTTTGGAAGGCACGTACTTCAAACGATATAGCTTCCGTGCCAACATTGACAACCAGATACGCAGTTGGCTGAACGTAAGTGCCAATATCTCCTACTCCGACAATATCGGAAACACCGGCATCATTTCCGGTACGGGTGCCAACCGTGGCGGTGTAGTCCTCTCGGTTATCAACACACCGACCTATGCTCCTATTTGGGACCCTGAAAAGCCGAATCAATACAATAAGAACTTCTACGGGGTAAATATCATGAACCCGATGGAAAACCTGGCCCGCCAGAAAAACAACAAGAACAAGGAGAACCGCCTCATCGCATCCGGAGCCGCTACCATCAGCTTTCTGCCCAACCTGAAGTTGAAATCATCCGTAGCCCTGGACCGCCGTAACGGTGTAAGCACCACATTCCTCGATCCAATATCGACCACCGACGGACGCAACAGCTTCGGTACAGCTTCCGACAACCGAAACATGAATACCGTATTGGTTTTCGACAATATATTGACTTACAACACCAACATCAAGAAACATGGTATCGACGTCATGGCAGGTTCTTCCTATACCAAATCGGACTATACCAACAGCTGGATAAACGGCTCACACTTCCGGGACGATAAGATACAGACTCTGAATGCCGCCAATAAAATTTCATGGGACGGTACCGGAACAGGAGCTTCACAGTGGGCTATCTCTTCCTATTTCGCCCGCGTGTCCTACAATTATGACAGCAAGTACATGCTTACCATGAACATGCGTGCCGACGGTTCGTCCAAACTGCATCCCGACCATCGTTGGGGCATTTTCCCGTCCTTCTCGGCTGCCTGGCGCATTTCATCGGAAAAATTCATGAAAGACATCACTTGGATTGATGACCTGAAACTCCGTGGCGGCTGGGGACAGACCGGTAACCAAAGCGGCATAGGCGATTACTCGTATCTGCAACGCTACAACATCAACCGCATACCGTGGTTCGAAGAGGGCAACGACCATGCTGTTCCCGGCATCAGCCAGGCCAACCTGAGAACAAGTGACCTGAAATGGGAAACCACCAGCCAGACCAACATCGGCCTTGACCTGACCGTACTGAACAACAGACTGACCTTCAGCATGGACTACTATTACAAGAAAACCACAGACATGTTGATGAACGTAAGTCTGCCTGCGGGTGCGGCAGCAACCACCAGCATCACCCGTAACGAAGGCGAGATGACCAACAAGGGATTCGAGTTCGCCATCAACTCCCACAACCTGACCGGCGAGTTTTCCTGGGATACAGACTTCAACATTTCTTTCAATAAGAACAAGCTGACCAAGCTGTCATTGCAGAAAATCTATACCGCAGCAAGCAGTGCCGAGGTGGTGAAAGAGAATATCGTACGCAATGAGCCCGGACGTCCTTTGGGTGGTTTCTACGGTTACATCAGCGACGGCGTAGACCCTGAAACCGGTAACCTGATCTATCGCGACCTTAACGAAGACGGCAAGATTTCCACTTCCGACCGTACCTATATCGGCGACCCGAACCCCGACTTCATCTACGGATTGACAAACACCTTTACATGGAAAGACCTCAGCCTGAGCATCTTCATCCAGGGAAGCTACGGAAACGACATCTTCAATGTGTCCCGTATGGAAACCGAAGGCATGTACGACGGCAAAAACCAGTCAACGGAAGTATTGAAACGCTGGAGAATCCCCGGACAGATTACGAATGTCCCGAAAGCCAACTTCAACATCAAGAACTCCACTTATTTTGTAGAAGACGGCAGCTACCTGCGTGTCAAAGACATTTCACTCTCTTACAACATCCGTTGCCGCCAGTTCAAGAAATGGGGTATCAGCCGCGTACAGCCTTACTTTACCGCCAGCAACTTGCTGACCTGGACCAGCTATTCAGGTATGGACCCCGAAGTGAACCAATATGGCAACAGCGGTTCTGTACAGGGCATCGACTATGGAACTTACCCGCAGAGCAAATCATTCGTTTTCGGTATCAATGTTGAATTCTAAAAAAGGAAGAAATAACTTATGAAACTAAACCATATATATAAAAGTATAGCTTGCGGTGTATTGTTGGCAATGACCGCAACCTCATGTGACTTGGACTATAATCCGGTAGACACCTACTCGGATGTAACGGAAGGAGTGAACAAAACTGATGAAAAGCCTATTTTCAACAGTGTGCAAGACGTGGAAACTTCAATGGTAACCCTTCACAAAAAATTTCGTGACCGGCAGGAGCACTGGTATGTCGACAAACTGCTTATCGGTGACGCTCATTCCGATAATGCCTACGCCGGAACAACGGGGGCCGAAGTGGTGCCTTACGAAACCAACTCCATTGAAGGCTCTAATTCTGTACTAAAACGTGACTGGGACCGTTTCTTAGGCGACATTGCCGTTGCCAACCGCATCATCGTGGGCTGTGACCAGCTCAAGGCACTCAGTGAAAGTGAACGCGGCAAGTATCAGTCACAAGCCAAGATATTCCGTGCCATGGTCATGTTCGATATGGTACGCTTATGGGGTAACTTCCCGGTCATCACTACCGTGGGCGGTGACATTACCGAAGACAACGTAGAAGAAATGTACCCGACCTATTTTCCTCCACAGAATACGGCTGAAGAGGCTTACGCCCAAATAGAGAAAGACCTGACTGAAGCAGTGGAAAACCCCAACACACCGACAAACGACACATCAGACAAGAGCATACTTACCAAATCGGTGGCACGTGCCATGCTTGCCAAGGTCTATGCAGAAAAACCTCTGCGCGATTATGCAAAGGTTATCAAATATGCCGATGAACTTGCTGCCGACGGCTTCGACCTCGTGGAAGACTTCAGCGACCTTTGGGCGTATGATACGGAAAAAAAAGACTGCCGGGTACGCAATACCAAGGAGGCAATTCTCGAAGCCCACTTTCCTCCCGGCTCCGGCAACTGGTGTACTTGGATGTTCGGCCGTAACTTGAGCAACTGGGATGAAAGTTTCACCTGGGCCAAATGGATTACCCCTTCTCGTGACCTTATCCGCCTCTATGAAGAGCAAGGAGACACGAAACGTTACAATGAATCTGTTGTATGGTATGACTGCGGATGGAGCAACTATTATCCGGCAGACCATTATGCCTTCATGTACAAATGCCGCTCTGCGTTCAACAGCATTATCTATCTGCGATATGCCGATATCCTGCTCCTCAAAGCCGAAGCAAAAATTATGGGAGAGGCTCCCGACCTGAACGGTGCAGCCGACATCATCGACCGCATCCGCAACCGCGCCGGACTGGGCAAACTTCCACAAAGCACCCGCAGCAGTAAAGAAGCATTGCTCCAAGCTTATATGGACGAACGCCGCATGGAGCTTGCCTTTGAAGGACAGCGCTGGTACGACCTTTGCCGCCTCAATAAGGTAGAAGAAGTGATGAACGCCGTTTACGCCAAAGACAGCGGCCGCCATGCACAAGAAAATCTGTTCAATGAGAACTCCTATCTGCTGGCTATTCCCCAAGGAGCCATCGACCAGAACGAAAATCTGATACAGAACCCGGGCTATTAATACTAATGAGTAATATAAAAATCAATTGAATATGAATTTAAGAAATATATTCACTACCGCATTAGGCTGCTTCACCATACTGGCAGCCTGCGGCAATGACAATGACAGTAACATCACCCCTACACCGGAACCCAAGCCAGACCAACCCACGGAAGAGGCAAAGGATGTTACCCTCTATGTAACGAACACCAGTCGTACTTATGATTTGACAAAGTCCGGGCTGGCCTTCGGCACCGGAAGCAACATGTCACCTTCTACCGTGACACTCAACCCTGCCACCCGCTATCAGGAAATGGACGGTTTCGGTGCAGCCATCACCGGCTCTACCGGTTACAACCTGATGCAGATGACACAAGAGAACCGCACGAAGTTTCTGACTGAAACATTCTCGGACAAAGAAGGCTATGGCTTCAGCTATGTACGTATTGCCATCGGTTGTTCCGACTTCTCATTCAGTGAATTCACTTGCTGTGACGAAAAGGGGCTTGAGCACTTTGCCCTTCCGATGGAAGACACCAAATATGTGATTCCTATATTGAAGGAAATTCTGGCAATCAATCCTGCCGTCAAAATAATTGCCGCTCCCTGGACATGTCCGAAGTGGATGAAAGTGAAAAGCCTGGAGGAACGTGTACCCTTTGACTCATGGACCAGCGGACACTTGAACCCCGAATATTACAGAACGTATGGCGACTATTTCGTAAAATGGATACAAGCTTTCGAAAAGGAAGGCATCAAAATCCACGCTGTGACTCCGCAGAACGAACCGCTGAACCACGGTAACTCAGCATCCTTGTTCATGGGATGGGAAGAAGCCCGTGACTTCATCAAGACCGGCCTGGGCCCTGCCTTCAAAGAAGCCGGAGTTACTACAAAGATTTATGTTTTCGACCATAACTATAACTACGACAATCTGGCCGATCAAAAAAGTTACCCCACCAAGATTTATGATGATGCGGAAGCCTCACAGTACATTGCAGGTGCTGCCTACCACAATTATGGCGGCAACCGTTCCGAACTGCTGAACATCCATAAGCTTTACCCCAACAAGGAATTGCTTTTCACAGAAACGTCTATCGGCACCTGGAACTCCGGCCGCGATTTAGAAGCACGTCTGCTTAACGATATGGAAGAAATAGCATTGGGGACAGCCAACAACTGGTGCCGCGGTGCCATTGTGTGGAATCTGATGTTAGACAGTGACCTGGGACCGGTAAGCCCCTCAGATGGTTCTTGCAAGACCTGCTACGGTGCAGTGGATATTGACAATACAAACTATTCTAAAATTGTCCGTAATTCCCATTATTACCTTATCGGGCACATGTCTTCAGTCGTGAAACCGGGAGCTGTACGTATCGGAACGACCGGTTACACAGCCAACGGAATCACCTACTCCGCCTTCGAGAATACGGACGGTACCTATGCATTCGTATTGGCAAACAACAATGCAGATGCCAAGCGAATCACCGTAAGCGACGGCACACACTACTTTTCCTACGAAGTTCCGGCCAAAGCAGTCGTTTCTTACCGTTGGAAAAAATAAAACTAATAATTTAAACAGAAGATTATAATGAAAAGCTTAAAATACTATCTAATGGCATTGGCAGGCATAGCCATGCTGAATGCTTGCAGCGATGACGATCCGGTTCCCGGCAACCCGACAATGGACTTTCAGGCAGAACCTTCTTCAGCCTTGTTCGGAGACAGTCTGCCTTTTACAATCAAGGCATCGGACGCAGATGTACCCCTTTCCACGTTAAAAGCGCGGTTATACTTCAGCGACGAAATGGTGTCAGAGACTATAATCCGTACAAAAGTAAACGGTCAAGACTATACCGGGAAAATATATGTTCCCTATCTGGCAAATATTCCCAACGGAACAGCTACATTGAAGTTCATTCTGCAGAACATCAATTTCACAATTACAGAAAAAAGCTATGACGTGGCGCTGAGTCGTCCGGACTTCCCCTACCTAACTCTGATTTCCGGAGACCAAGAATACCGCATGGAAAAAGTCGCAGCCAATCAGTATAGCGTGACCGGTGAATTTGCACAAAAAGTGAAAGGTTACATCAAAGCTCCTAAAGTAGGCGCCAACGGGAATGAAATCAACTTCGGATGGAGCAACGGTGCCATTACACAAGGTACCTCCAGTGAAATTACCTTCTCCAATCTGTCAGCTGGAGAATATTCCATCTCCTTCAATACGTTGACTTATGCAGCCGCTCCTTTCGTGAAACTACTGCTGAACGGTTCTGAAATGGAGATGGTGGATGATGACCATTACAGCATCGACCTCAATCTGAAGCAAGGGGACAACATCACTGCAGACATTCCCAACTTCGACCAATATTGGATAGACCCCGACTTCTTCGAAAAGAATGAAGACGGTTCGCTGAAGTTCCTGCCCATCGATGGAACTTATCGCGTCATTGCCAACCTGGCCCTGAATTATCTGGAAGTATTGAAAATGAACGGAACAAGCACCGCCACTCTGAACGATGACGGAACCGGCGCCCTTTGGATTATCGGTGACGGTATCGGTAAACCTTCCGTAGCGACCAATGCCGTAGGTTGGACTACAGAAAAAGGTCTCTGCATGTCACAGATTGAAGCGAAGAAGTATCAGGTAACAGTAGTAGCGGGAGAGCAAATCAAATCTGATGACATCAACTTCAAGTTCTTCCACCAGCAAGGTTGGGGAGGTGAATATAAAAACGATGCCTTGTCTACCACCAGTGACTTAGTATTTATAGTTGACGGTACCAACGGACGTGATGCCGGCAACTTGGGCCTCGTAGAAGGCAAAAGCCTGGAAAACGGTGTCGCTTACCGGTTCACAGTTGACGTAACGGCAGGTGTCTCTTCGGCAGTTCTGACAGTAGAAAAGGTAGAAAGATAGACGGATAACGCAGAAGATTAACTAAATGAGAAAGGGGCTGGCTCTATAAAAGAGTTCAGCCCCTCTTGTTTATGCAGAATATATGTTCCGGATTTAGCTTAAACCTTCTTTCGCCTCTTCTTGTGGAATACGTATCGAAGTGTAAAGCTCAAGAATGGCGGCTATCATCAGAGACACAATCCATTCATTGCCCCTTGTAAAGAGCATGAATGCCCCCGTAAGCACCAGCAAAAGCGCACCGAATATTTGCTGTCGGCGCAGGCGTTTGACAGTGGGACTTTTACATTTGGACGGAGAATTAATTTGGGCCAAAGCAACCATCGTAGCGCCGATAGTATATATATAAGGTGAAAGAGGCCAGCCCGTGATATAAACGGCAGCTCCTGCCAAGAGCATCACGGCCCCTACTGCGAAAAGGGCGGGTATCAGTTGTTTCATTCTTCTATATCTTCTTCAAATACATAAATATCCTCATTGGTCTTTTTCATCAGATACTTCTCACGGGCAATCCGTTCGATGGCACCGGAGTCGACGGCAAGCTCATTGAGCCGTTCGGTATTCTCCTCGTATTCCTTGCGGTACTTTTCTATTTCATCGCGCAGACGGCTTTCTTCCCGGGCGTAACCCAAACGGCGTACAACACTGTTCTCATCCAGGAACCCGATAATTACAGCAAACAACGCAAGCGTAATCAGATATTTATGCTTGCGGACAAAAGACCAAAGAGAAGCAAGTTTATCCATCTCGTTATCTACTATTTAGCAATTTATCATTCATGATGGAGCTTGTCCATCATATAACTTCACGTCACAAAGATAAGAGGAATAACCGAAAGATTTCTTTTTTTTGTGTACATTTGCACAAAAAGCAAAGAATATCCCAAATATGGAAAACTATATCGTATCTGCACGGAAATATCGTCCCTCGACCTTTGAGTCCGTAGTAGGCCAACGTGCACTGACCACTACCTTGAAGAATGCCATTGCCACCGGAAAACTGGCGCATGCCTATCTTTTTTGCGGTCCAAGAGGCGTGGGAAAAACAACTTGTGCCCGTATCTTTGCTAAAACAATCAATTGCATGAGCCCCACAGCAGACGGTGAAGCATGTAACCAGTGTGAATCCTGTACTTCCTTCAATGAGCAGCGCTCCTACAATATCCATGAGCTGGATGCCGCCTCAAACAACTCTGTGGATGACATCCGCCAATTGGTGGAGCAGGTACGCATTCCACCTCAGATAGGCAAATACAAAGTATATATCATTGACGAGGTACATATGCTGTCCGCCTCGGCTTTCAATGCTTTCCTGAAAACACTGGAAGAGCCTCCACGCCATGCCATATTCATCCTTGCCACTACCGAGAAGCACAAGATATTGCCCACCATCCTTTCACGCTGCCAAATATATGATTTCAGCCGGATTGGTGTGGAAGATACCGTAGCACACCTCGCATATGTCGCCTCCAAAGAAGGTATCACTGCTGAACCGGAAGCGTTGAATGTCATTGCCCTCAAAGCAGACGGCGGTATGCGCGACGCACTATCCATCTTCGACCAGGTGGTAAGCTTCACCGGAGGACACATCACCTATAAGAGCGTGATTGAAAACCTCAATGTGCTGGACTATGAATACTACTTCAAACTAACCGGATTCTTTCTTGAGAACAAAATCAGTGACGCGTTGCTATTACTGAATGATGTGCTCAACAAAGGCTTCGACGGCAGCCACTTCATCACCGGACTTTCATCCCACCTGCGCGACTTGCTTGTCAGCAAAGACCCGGCGACACTGCCGTTGCTTGAAGTGGGCGCAAGCATCCGCGAACGTTACCAAGCACAAGCACAGCAATGCCCCCTCCCTTTTCTTTACCGTGCCATGAAGCTCTGCAACGATTGTGACCTGAACTACCGTGCCAGTAAAAACAAACGGCTACTGGTAGAGCTCACTCTGATACAAGTGGCACAACTGACCGCCGAGGAGGACGACGGTGCCAATGGGCGCAGCCCTAAACAAGCTATAAAACCCATATTCACGCAGCCTGCCGCCGCTCAGCAGCCACAGGCCACTGCTGCCATGCCCCAACAAACCGTACAGCCGGCAGTACAGACAAACAGCACTCCCCAACCTGCTGCCACGCAGCATAGTAATGCAACAACTCCACATGCCACACCTGCTGCCGTATTAATGGCGCAAGGGAGAGAAGAGAAAAAAATTCCGGTCATGAAAATGTCCGGATTAGGGGTCTCCATCAAACGCCCCCATATAGAAGAGGAACAAAGAAACCCTTCATCTAACCCTACTGCCGCCCACCAAGCAGCACAACCGGAAGAAGACTACATCTTCAATGAAAGGGATTTGAACTATTACTGGCAGGAGTATGCCGGACGTATGCCCAAGGAGCAAGTAGCCATTGCCAAGCGCATGCAGAACATGCGCATCACTTTAATAAATGACACAACTTTTGAGGCTGTGGTAGACAATGAAATCGTTGCCAAGGAATTTACCGGCATGATACCCACTCTGCAAAATTACCTACGTACCCGGCTAAAGAACCGCAAAGTCACCATGACTGTCCGGATTAGTGCTCCTACTGAAAAGGTACGTGCCTATGGACGCGTTGAAAAATTCCAAATGATGGCACAAAAGAACAGTGCACTATTACAACTAAAAGAAGAGTTTGGTTTGGAACTCTATTAATCCCTTCCAATCGCCTGCATAAAGTTGCTAACAAATTGAGTATAAAGGATAAAAAAAGCATCTATTTAATTTTTTATTTATTCATTTATATTTATTTTTGCCAATAATAAACAAAAGAGGCAAACAAACATTTGAGAACAAAAATGATTATATGGATGCTATTGGGGCAGATACTGTATACTTCTGTCTTATCAGCACATACAATAGCCAATCAAGAAAAGCAGAGTATTCTGCAATCATTGGTCAAAAGACAAGTTCTCTATGATGACTCCATATCCATAGACAGTGTCATTGCGTGGAGCGAGCAACTTCTTCCCACCCAACAATCAAATGAAGATAGAACAACGTATTTTCTATTACAACTTCAATTGGCCAATGCCTATACATTGCGCGGCGATATCAGCTTAGCGACGAACCGGGCACAACTTATGTACGAAGAAGCTAAAGCAACAGACTACCAATTTGGTATGGTAGTGGCCAACCAAGCCATCGGAGACGCCTATAATACAATAGCCAACATGGGGGATAAAGCCCTGGAATCATACCAGGATGCTTTGACTGAACTATCCAACATTTCAGACCAGCATCCATATAGGGCACAGCTTCTTTTAAAAATGTCCAACGTTCTGCAACGGAAAGGACGTCTGGAAGAAGCGGAAAAAATCCTGGAAGAGCTGGAGAAAATATTATATCAGGAGCCTGACTACCCGACAGACTTCTTTTTCTGCATCGAAAAGACGAATTTTGCCATTTCCCATGGACACCTCTCACAAGACTATCTTGATGAAGCAAACATCTGGCTCCACAAAATGGACTCCATTTACCAACTGCACCCAGAGAAGTTCTATCGGTTTCACTTGGATTATACCACTGCCGCCTACTATAGAGCCATGGGAAATTGGGACAAACAATACTGGAAACAAGCTCTGGACATCTACTCCAAATTGCAAGCAGAATACTCCGGTAATAAGCGCTCCACGTATTACCGCTGGACTTCGCTGGAAAAAATCTATCTCTGTAAAATACAAGGCATGGCCATGGAAGCCTGCCGAATCTACCAGGAATTGTATCCTCCTATAGATACACTCGCTTCACAAAGCTATATCCGGCAAATCAATACGATAAAGGCAAAATACCAGGTAGATAAGGCAGAGACGGCCAGCAATAACGAATACAATAAAATCATAACCAGCATATTGGTAGGAACGATGGCATTAGTAACGTTATTTGTTCTACTTGCCATCCTACTCAAAAGGCAACGGGAAAAGGTGAAACTCTCCACCCAAAAACTGGCAACATCACGGATAAATGCCGAAAATGCCATGCGTGCAAAAAGCGTGTTCCTCTCGAACATGAGCCATGAAATCCGTACCCCACTCAATGCATTATCGGGCTTTTCATCCCTATTGACGGAAGAGGGACTGGACGATGAGACACGCCGTCAGTGCAATGAAGTTATCCAACAGAACTCAGAACTATTGCTGAAGCTTATTAACGACGTGATAGATCTATCGAGTCTTGAATTCGGCAAACTGCAATTCTGTATTGCACAACATGATGCCGTAAGCATCTGCAGAAACGTGATAGATACCGTGAACAAAGTGAAACAGACACAAGCTGAACTTACATTCACCACCGAGCTGGAAGAAATGCCCATCGAGACTGACGACTCACGCCTGCAGCAAGTCCTGATTAACCTACTGATAAATGCTACCAAATTTACCCCACAAGGCAGCATTGTCCTAAAGCTGGAAAAAGAAACGGACGACACCGTACTATTCACCGTAACAGATACCGGTTGCGGCATTCCCAAAGACAAGCAAGCCAACATTTTCCAACGTTTTGAAAAGCTGAATGAGAATGCTCAAGGCAGTGGGTTGGGGCTCTCCATATGCCAACTTATCATAGAGCATATCGGCGGACAAATATGGATTGATTCAGAGTATGCCGAAGGCTCACGCTTCTGCTTCACCCACCCCATAAGCCAGACAGGCAGAAAGGAGAATAAGAAATGAAACAGATATTTACATTGCTCATTGCCTTATGCTGGCTGTTACCGTCCGCACACGCAGATGTGCGACGGACAGAAGCCAAGGATAGCCTGCTACGTATATATCTTGCCTCCCCAGCCGATACCACCAGATTGGAAACCCTATATCAGATAGCACTGCTTGACCAACTGTCACCGACATTCATCTATTACGAGAACAAATTACTGGAAGAGGCCATCGCCCAGAAAAATATACTTTACCAGAGTGCGGCCATATATGCGCACATTATTTATTACTACAACCTACTGGACCAAAAACATGCAGAACAATGGCTGAAGAGGCTCGAACAGTTGTCTGAAGAGCACAACTACTACCGTCATTACTTCAGAGGCAAAAAGATGATGATAGAATTCTATGTCATCAGCCAGAAGATTGAATTAGCCCTCAAACAAGCACAAGACATGTACGACAAGGCTCAAAGTCTTGGCAACCATGACGGTATGCGCGAAGCATGCCTATGCCTGATGACTGGATATTTCAATACCTTACGTTACAAAGAAGGAATCACCTACCTAAACAAGGCTTTTGAACTGACAAGTCCGGATTCCTCCCTTGCCACTCAGATTGATTTATTGACAAAAGCGGTACTGGCTTACTCATATCTGCATGACAATGACAACATGTTCCGGTATCTGGAGGAACTCAACAATGCAAAAAACAGATTGCAGGAAGAAGGCACCACCGTACTGACAAACGGCTATACCAATTTGTATCTGCTCATAGATTTACAATACGCCCTTTACTATACCCGCCTTCAACGTCCTGCGGAAGCATGGGAATATTTGCAGAAAGCAGAGCGGCATCTCAGTACATCTTCATTTCTTCCTTATCGGTTGATACGTTTGGCAGCATATGCCGAATATTACCAACTGACAAAAGAATACGACAAAGCTTTGGTTTATTTAGAAGACGCCATTGAACTTGTAACCCCTATTTCACTGGATGATGCCATGATTTATGGACTTCAGAAAGCGGATATATTAGTAAAGATGGGGTTTCCGGACGACGCACTTCCTGTCTATAAACAAATAACCAAGGCAAAAGATTCGTTATATACAGTATTCTCCACCTCACAGATAGAACAGATACAAAGCCTATATAATATGGACCAACTGCTTTTCCAAAAAGAACAGCGGCAAGCCACTTTTCACCGTATCTGTCTCGTTACCTCCATCATCATCATTATAGCCTTGTTACTTTTCAACCTACATATGTATAGAAGCAGGAAGCGGCTGCAACAAGATGAGAAGGAAATGCGTAAATTGGCAATTATTGCCGAAGAAGCCAACGAAATAAAAAGCCGTTTCCTTGCCAATATGAGTTATAATATCCGTATCCCACTGAACAATGTAGTCGGTTTCTCCCAACTGCTTTCCACCGACAACGAGCTGGATGAAGAAGAGCGAAAAGAGTATTCCTGTATTATCCAAGCCAATTCGGGTGAGCTTATCCAACTGGTAAACGACGTATTGGACCTCTCACGCCTGGAAGCGAATATGATGAAATTTCAATTGCAGGATTGTAATGTAAAAGAATGGTGCAACGAACTAGATTGTCTAATACAAATGCGCAGTGAAGGCCGTATCCTCCTGGAACTACAAGTGGAGGTAGGAGATGTACGTATCCATACCGACGTCAACCGCCTTACACAAATAGTGACAAGTATGCTGCTTTATCCGAACGACTGCAAAGAAACACGCAAAGTCAGCATGTTCTTGGTCAACCATCCGGACAAACACATCATCGCATGCCGGATAGAGAACAGTCCTATAGCCGATTCCAGGTTTGCCTCTCAAAAAGTATCAGTGCAACAGAAAATCAACCAGTTGTTCTTTGAACATTTCAAAGGTACCTATCAAACCGAGAATGTCGAAGAAGGAGAAATCGCAGTGATTACTTTTACCTATCCGACTCTTTCTTAAAAGTTGAAAATCGGCTTAAGCTCCAGCTAAAGCCAATAGTATCAGAGCAATTCGTTTACGAAATTCAAAAACGAACATTTTTCAGTCTCTGCGGTATGCTGTGTCGCTTTCTCGACTCCTTATTTAGACGACATACAAATTATACGTTTTTAATCAAGATTGATAGCAAGTAATAAAGAAAACCACTATTTTTGCCAAACGAATTAGTACTAATAATAATTTAAATCTAAAAGAAAATGGCTTACGTAATTAGTGACGATTGTATTGCTTGCGGAACTTGTATCGACGAGTGTCCGGTTGGCGCTATCTCTGAAGGTGATATCTATCATATCGACCCTGAGACTTGCACAGAGTGTGGTACTTGTGCAGATGTTTGTCCTTCTGAAGCAATTCATCCGGGAGAATAATACAATCCCAGTATCAAAAACAAAAGCGTGGGTAGATAAACTGCCTGCGCTTTTTTATATCCCCCACGTGAGATTCAGTACCTTCACCCCCCTCATTGTTATTTTCTATATACGGATAATACGTTAGTTCACAGACATGAACACTTTGTTCCATAAGTATAAAACAAAGTGTTCATATAGTAGAAAACAAAATGTTCGTATAATATAAAACAAAGTGTTTATACTGTATGGAACAGAGTGTTCGCTATAATGAAACAAAGTGTTCGTCATAACAAAACAAAGTGTTCGTCATAACAAAACAAAGTGTTCGTCATAACAAAACGAACAGTCCGCTTTGATGAAACGAACTGTTCGTGACAGCATGACAGATGTCTTGCTAAAATAAGTTTGTAGAAGAAGTTAGAATCACTTCAGATTAGCCAGTGCTTCTTTTATACGACGGATAGCTTCAACTATATTTTCATCGCTGGTTGCATAACTCATACGAATGCATTCGGGAGCTCCGAAAGAAGCACCACCTACGCAAGCCACATGAGCCACTTCCAACAGATACATGGCCAAATCATCTGAATCATTGATTTTACGTTCTCCGGCAGATTTACCGAAGAATGAATCGCATTTAGGGAACAGATAGAAAGCACCTTCCGGTACATTCACCTCGAAACCCGGAACTTCCTTGGCCAACTTTACAATCAAATCACGACGACGCTCGAAAGCCTTGCGCATTTCCTCCACCGGAACTTGTGTACCCGTATAAGCAGCCTCAGCAGCCTTCTGAGATACAGAACAAGGACCGGAAGTATACTGTCCCTGCAATTTATTGCAAGCCTTCACAAGCCATTCCGGACCTGCAATGAAACCGATACGCCAACCAGTCATTGCATATGCTTTGGAAACACCATTCACAATGACCGTACGCTCTTTCATTTCGGGGAATTGTGCTATGCTCTGATGCTTGCCGATATAGTTGATATGTTCGTAAATCTCATCGGCAATCACAACAACCTGCGGATACTTTGCCAATACTGCGGCCAGGCCTGCCAACTCCTCCTTGCTGTACACCGAACCCGTAGGGTTAGAGGGAGAGCAAAGAATCAGCGCCTTTGTCTTCGGGGTGATGGCAGCCTCCAGCTGTGCAGGTGTTATCTTAAAGTCCTGGTCGATACCGGCAGGTACGATAACCGGCGTACCCTCAGCCAACTTTACCATTTCCGGATAACTGACCCAATAGGGAGCAGGTACAATTACTTCGTCACCCGGATTTACCAATACCAGGATTGCATTGCAAACCGACTGCTTGGCACCATTGGCGCAAGAAATTTGTGCGGCGGTATATTCCAGACCGTTTTCCTTCTTCAACTTCTCTACAATTGCATTACGTAAGGCAGGATAACCCGGCACTGGAGAATAGCGAGAAAAGTTATCGTCTATCGCCTTTTTCGCAGCCTCTTTAATGTGGTCGGGAGTATTGAAGTCCGGTTCTCCCACACTCAGGTTAATTACGTCTACGCCTTGAGCCTTCAGCTCTGCGCTCTTTTGAGACATAGCCAGTGTCGCAGAAGGCGACAAACTGTTTAAACGATCTGATAATTGGTTCATTTTGTTACTATTTAATGATTGTTACGCAAATCCGGTTGCAAAATAAGCGATTTTCTTTGATATAAGAAAACAAAAAGACAGTTACTTATTGAAATGAAGTGTATGTCCCATACGTTCTTTCTTGGTACGGAGATAACGCTCGTTGTATGGATTCGGAGTAGTCTCAATAGCTACGTTCTCCGTTATTTCCAAACCGTAAGCCTCCAAGCCCACACGTTTCACGGGATTATTGGTCATCAGCCGCATTTTGTGCACTCCTATCTCACGAAGAATCTGGGCACCCACACCATAATCACGCTCGTCTGCCAGATGTCCCAGGCAAATATTAGCATCCACAGTATCCATGCCTTCTTCCTGCAATTTATATGCTTTCATTTTTTCCATCAGGCCAATGCCGCGACCTTCCTGATTCAGATATACAACTACCCCCTTACCGGCTTTCTCTATCATCTCCATTGCCTTATGCAGCTGCTCGCCACAATCACAGCGTTTGGAATTGAATATATCACCAGTGGCACAAGAAGAATGTACACGCACCAGAATCGGTTCATCCAATTCCCAAGTACCCTTGAACAAAGCTACATGTTCCAAACCGTTCGACTTCTGGCGGAAAGGAATCAAACGGAAATGACCGTGGTCTGTAGGCATATCCACTTCCACTCCTTTTTCTACAATAGACTCCTGCTTCAAACGGTAGGCAATCAAGTCACGGATAGAAATCAATTTCAAGCCAAATTCATCTGCCATTCTGCGCAATTCGGGCAAACGGGCCATTGTACCATCCTCATTCATTATTTCCATAAGGGCTCCCGCCGGATAAAGTCCAGCCAAACGTGCCATATCAATAGTAGCCTCCGTATGTCCGGCACGGCGCAACACACCTTTCTCCTGGGCATACAATGGATTAATGTGGCCAGGACGCCCGAAAGTGGCCGGAGTAGAAGCCGGATCGGCCAACGCCTGGATAGTAGCAGCGCGGTCTGCCGCAGAAACCCCGGTACTGCAACCTTCCAACTTGTCAATAGTCACCGTAAAGGGAGTACCCAATACAGAAGTATTATCCGATACCTGATGCGGCAAATCCAGTTCCTTGCAACGCGAAACTGTAATTGGAGCACAAAGTACACCACGGGCATGCTTCAACATAAAGTTTACTTTCTCCGGTGTAATCTTTTCAGCTGCAATTATCAAATCACCCTCATTCTCACGGTCCTCATCATCCACAACAATCACAAAGTTACCGGCTTTGAAGTCTTCAATGGCCTCTTCTATCGTATTCAACTTTACATTTTCCATAATCTATTTTGTTTTTATTTATTCTGATCTCTTTCTATGATTCCAATCACATCTTCATTTGTCTTGATAATCCGCTCCATATCCTTATTCAGACGGATACGGAATGCCCAGATACGGAAATAAAAGAACAAGCCTATCGGGAAAACAATACCGCAGAGCAAGTTTAACCAATAATTGCGGAACGGACGGACATGCGCATGGATGGGGATGACCGGATAGGTGTTCAGCGCTGTCAACAAAGTAACGGATCTTGTATTCGACATCTCATCTATCAGACTCTCCAAACGTTCGTTAATATCTTCCACTGCCTCATCCTGGCTATCAGTCATCCACAATTTAAAGTAATTGGGAGCACGTTTCAACCCCTTTCTATCAGCATATTCACGACAGTCTACGGACAAAGCCTTCAGCTCTTCCGGAATACGTGTATAATCAGGATCATGGATGATTACTTCCTTACGGAACAGATGGCGTACACTGCGAATACCCACAACCTTCTTGAACCAATTTATATAAGCATCAGCATTCAATACCACTGAATCATTGTTGGATTTATATGTCAAGAACGCACCCAATGGAGCCAAGACAGCAGTACTGGTCCACATACCCATCCAGACAACCCACTGTCCGTCACGGGCCATCTTATACCCCGTATTGTTGATGATGTAATAGATAATAAAAATCAATACAGAAACCACCACCGGCATTCCCAAGCCTCCTTTACGGATAATTCCTCCGAGTGGCGCACCAATAAAGAAGAAGATGAGACATGCCAGAGAAAGAGTCAGTTTCTCATGCCAGGAAGTCATGTGCCGTCGAAGGCTGCTTTCAGTCTGCGATATATTAAAGCTCTTAAAACTCCAGTCACTCCCCGCACTCTCTGCACGGCTGACGGCCGTGGATATAACCTTCTGTTTCTGCATCAGTGTAGCCACATTGTAGAGGCTGTCTACATTGTACTCACCTAAATAGGCCTTTTCAATCTTCAATGTATCCTCTTTAGACAAGCTGGCTGTCACCTTATAAGTTCCTGCCATAGCTTCTTTATAATAACCACGTCCCACACTGTCATTCTGCAATTTCATGGAATCAATATCCGCCTGCAGCATTCTCATATCCTTACTGTTGGACTGATTACTCATGATACCTGCATCCACCATATTAAAATCCGAATTGAACTCAATGATTGCATGCTTTTCGCGGAATGTCTCACGCCGGTAAGGCACATTCCTTTGGTTCATGTTCTGCGATTTCAAATTCTCAAACTGCTCACCACTGTATAAATGCAAATATAAATGCTGTTTGTCAGCCGTCATCTCCAGACGTCCCGAATCAGACTTGATAATTTGAGCATTCTCAAAACCTTTCTCAAAATTATATATCAGTACGTCATACAGCATACCAGTTTTGCGGTTCTTATGCTTCACATACAGATTATAACCATCTATTTCATCGTAGAACACACCTTCAGGAATATCCACTTCGGGAGATTTCTGCTTCATGGAAATAAGCAAAGTCCATAATTTTGTTTGGGCTTTTGGTCCTATGACATTTTGGAAATAGAAAGAGACACAACAGATGAAACAAATAAAGATAATCAGGGGCCGCATGATTTTCAATAAAGAAATACCGGCTGCCTTCATGGCAAGTAATTCAAAACGTTCTCCGAAATTTCCAAAGGTGATAAGGGCAGCCAGCAGAATAGCCAGCGGCAACGACGCAGGTACCAACGAAAGCGCAGAATAAAAGAAAAACTGTGCAAGGACAGTCATCTCCAATCCTTTTCCTACCATTTCGTCCACATACCTCCATAAAAACTGCATCATAAAGATGAAGAGGCAGATGAAGAAAGTACCCATAAAGAGCATGCAAAAGCTCTTCAAAACAAATATATCTAACTTTTTTATGCGCAGCATTTTACTCGTTTCATGCAATGAGAGCACAAAAGTAGTACAAAAAAAGGGAGTACGGGAAATTTTTAATCTAAAGTTAACTAAAAACCACAAGTTCTTCGCAAAGTATCCACTTGCGATTCCCATAATTCACGCGAATCACCCACCTCGTCTATATCGGCAAAGTCTGTTATCTCCAATACGAAATCATTGGTCAACTCATTGTTTGTCATCTTCAGTTCAAAGTATTCTCGCTCGTTCTCATCGTCCAGCCAGCGGAAGCGGATGAATGAATACGCCCGCACGGCAATAATCTCGGCATCACGTTTTTCTGTTTTTCCCCAAAAAAAGGTTACTGTTTTATCGTCTGACTGAACCCTATCAGCAAACCAGCCCTCCAAACCAGTAGGGGTACTTATCGCTGCCCAAAGAATACTTTTAGAAGTCGCATTCAAGAGATATTCCAAATGTATTTTCTTTCTTTCCATAGTCTATTCTGCTTTTTATTGCGCCAGCCAAGATAAATACTTTTTTCTAATTACAGAAAATAAATCATCAAATTTATTTATACCTCCCTTTCCATACACCCCTAATTCATTGATAATGTTATACAAAGACTTTTAATAAAAAGTACTGCAAACCACTTCAGCACCCTATCAGCAAAAGAAAAAGCAGAAAATATCCATAAAAGTTTTGGCAATTTAAATAAAAGCTATATCTTTGCACCCGCAATCGAGAAATGATGGCGGGATAGCTCAGCTGGTTAGAGCGCATGATTCATAATCATGAGGTCCCCGGTTCAATCCCGGGTCCCGCTACAAAGAAGATTTAGACTGTTAGGAGGCTTCCACTCTTGGCGGTCTTTTTTGTTTTTAATACTCGTTTTTTACTATGGTTTGTTTTCAAATTATAGTAAAAAGGAAAATATGAATACAAACAGTTGATATATGGATAGTCCTCTTGCATTTTAAGCCACTAACTTTGTGTGCAAATATCAAGTGACTATTATGAAAAGACAACTGTTCACATTTTCCTTTCTGTGTCTGCTTGCACTAGGTACAAGAGCACAAGATACCCTAACCTTGGAGGACTGCCTCAAAATAGGTATCGAAAACAATTTGTCCTTGCAAAGCAAACGGAAGGAAATACAAAAAGGAAAATACGGCATCTCTGAAAACCGGGCTAAACTGTTGCCCCAAATCAATGGTTTTGCCAACTATAACGACAACATCGATCCACCCGTATCCGTCACTGACGGCTCAGCGTACGGCAATCCCTACAATGTAACCCAAACCTTACAATACAACGCCAACTTCGGATTACAGCTGCAGATACCACTTTATAACCAAACACTCTACACCACTCTGTCCATAGCTAAAACCATGGATGAGATGAATCGCCTTTCTTATGAAAAGGCAAGAGAAGACCTCATCCTTCAAATTAGTCAAATGTACTACCTAGGACAGGTTACAGCTGAACAGATTATTTTGATAAAAGCCAACATCACTCGCCTAGAAGAGTTGAGAGATATCACTCAAGCCTTCTATGACAACGGTATGGCTATGGAAGTAGATGTGAAACGCGTCAACATCAACCTGGAGAACCTCAAGGTGCAACACGACAACGCACAAGCCATGATGGAACAGCAACTGAACCTACTGAAATACATCATCGACTATCCGGCAGAAGAAAATATAGCACTGGTACCGGTGAATACAGAAATGATTACGCCCGCAGCACTCACCGGGCTATCTGAAACACTATATGAACTACAGCTGCTGCAATCACAGAAACAACTCGCAGAGCAACAAAAAACAATAGTCAGCAACGGTTACATCCCCTCCTTGAGCTTGACGGGAAGCTGGATGTTCTCTGCCTATACGGACAAAGCTTACCATTGGTTCCATTCCGGCCCTTCCAACCATTGGTATCGCTCCTATGGAGTGGGACTCTCCTTGCGCATTCCCATTTTCGACGGACTGGACAAACGCTACAAGATGCGTAAGGCAACCATTGACATAGAGAACATCAAACTCGCTCAAGAGAATACCCGAAAAAATCTTCAGACACAATATCTGAATGCTACCAATGACCTGATGAACAGCCAGCGTAACTTTAAGAAGCAGAAGGACAATTATCTGCTTGCTGAAGATGTATATACCGTTACCATGGACCGTTATCGGGAAGGAATCGCCTCAATGACCGAAGTGTTGCAGGACGAAATGCGGATGAGCGAAGCCCAAAACAACTATATCAGTGCCCACTACAATTACCGGATAACCAATCTGACTTTGCTGAAGCTGACGGGACAGCTGGAGACGTTGAGCCCCTCAATTCATTAAAGAGGAAGATGAATAGAGCCCGTATTCAAGGACGGATGTATATATAATAATAAGTAAACAATATAATATAGAAAATATGGAAACAAAAGAGAACAATAACACCGCAAGTACCCACCAAGAAAAAGCACGGAAATTGAAGAAGCTTCGCCGTTGGCAAATCGTTGTCAGCCTATTAGGAATAGCTATCCTTATCTGGGGAATTATTCAAGTGGTCTGCCTCTTTTTGAACTACAAACGGACGGAAACCAGTAATGATGCACAGATTGAACAATACATATCTCCCGTCAATCTGCGCGCATCAGGATATATCAAGAAAATTTGTTTCACAGAACACCAAGAAGTACACAAAGGAGATACCTTACTTATATTGGACGACCGGGAATATAAAATCAGAGTCATGGAAGCTGAAGCTGCACTCAAGGATGCACAAGCCGGTGCCACAGTCATTGGTGCCACACTACAAACCACGCAAACTACAGCCTCTGTCTACGACGCCTCCATAGCAGAGATAGAAATCCGCCTTACCAAGCTGGAGAAAGACCGCCAACGATACCAGAATCTGGTGAAGAGAAACGCTGCCACCCCCATTCAATTGGAACAGATAGAAACCGAATATGCAGCTACCCACAAGAAGTTGGAAGCCGTGAAACGACAACAGAAAGCTGCCTTGTCGGGTGTGAACGAAGTGTCACATCGCCGTGAAAATACCGAAGCTGCCATACAACGGGCAACAGCCGCACTTGAAATGGCACGACTGAATCTCTCCTACACCGTAGTAGTAGCTCCTTGTGATGGGAAATTGGGGCGGCGTACTCTTGAAGAAGGACAATTCATCACTGCCGGACAAACCATCACCTACATTCTGCCTGACACACAAAAGTGGATTATAGCCAACTACAAGGAAACCCAGATTGAGAATCTGCACTTGGGACAAGAAGTAGTCATTACCGTCGATGCCATCAGCGACAAAGAATTCAAAGGAAAAATCACTGCCATCTCCGGAGCCACCGGCTCCAAATATTCCCTAGTGCCCACGGATAATTCTGCCGGCAACTTCGTGAAGATACAGCAACGCATCCCAGTCCGCATCGACTTTACCGATTTGTCCAAAGAAGACAACAGCAGCCTTGCCGCCGGTATGATGGTAATAGTCAAAGCGAAGATGGAATAATGATTAGTGTTTAATGATTAATTTTTAATTATCCATGCCCTCATCCCCCAAGAACTATCCCTTCTACAACTGGGTACCTAAGCCGGTAGGTATCATCATCCTATTCGTATTCTTTTTGCCGATACTGACTGTAGGCGGTACCTACTCGGTGGCAAGCACCGAAATGATGAGCGGGCTCGGCATCATTTCCGAGCATATCCAGTTTGCCAACTTCGCCACTTCCATCGGTATGGCGGCATTCTGCCCCTTTCTATATAGGCTGGTAGTCATACGCCGGCAGAAAATGATGTGTCTGGCAGGATTCTCCCTGATGTACATCTTCAGTTATATCTGTGCCAAGACAGACAGTGTTTTCCTGCTGGCACTATGCAGCATCTTTATGGGATTCCTACGAATGGTACTGATGATGGTCAACCTCTTCACCCTCATAAAGTATGCAGGGCATATCGAAGCGTACGATAAGATTACACCCGGCAACGAGCCTGTAACCGGCGAAGGCTGGGACAAGCTGGACATCGAACGGAGTGCGGCACAACCTGCCATCTACCTATTCTTCATGGTACTGGGACAATTGGGAACCTCGCTCACCGCCTGGCTCGCCTTTGAGTACGAATGGCAGTACATACACTACTTTATGATGGGGCTACTATTACTTTGCATCCTCATCACATTCATCACTATGCCTTATCATAAATATACCACCCGCCGCTTCCCCATCAACCTCAAGCAGTTTGGCAATGCCTCCATCTTCTGCATCACACTGGCTTGCATTACCTACGTGCTTACTTATGGCAAAGTGCTCGACTGGTACGACGACCCAACCATACGATGGGCCACAGTCTGCGCCATCATTGCTGGTGGTATATTCCTCTACATCGAGTCTACCCAACGCAATCCTTACTATCAACTCGATGTATTCAAACTGCGCACCATCCGTATGGGTTTCCTATTCTATTTTCTGTTAATGGTACTGAATTCCAGCGCCATGTTTGTCAACGTATTCACAGGCATAGGCATGAAACTGGACAACTTTCAGAACGCCACCCTAGGCAACTGGTCCATGCTGGGCTACCTCATCGGCGGTATAGCCACCATCTGGCTCAGTGTGAAAGGCGTACACTTCAAATATCTCTTTGCCGCCGGTTTCCTTCTATTGGGGCTTTCCACCATGTTCATGTATTTCGAGGTACAAGGTGCAGGACTGTACGAACGGATGAAGTATCCGGTCATCATCCGTTCTACCGGTATGATGTTCCTCTATTCGCTGATTCCAACCTACGCCACCCAACGCATGCCTTACAAATATCTTTCTTCCTGGATATGCACCATGCTTACCGTACGCATGGTATTGGCTCCCAGCATCGGAGCCGCACTCTATACGAATGTACTGCAAGAACGCCAGCAGCACTACGTCACCCGCTATGCACAGAATGTAGACATGCTACACCCCGAAGCGTCCGCCTCGTTTACCCAAACTGTACAAGGTATGCAATATCAGGGAAAGAGCAAACAAGAAGCAATCAACATGGCTGCCATATCCACCAAAGGACGCATCCAAGTACAAGCCACTCTCTCTGCTATAAAGGAAATGGCAGGATGGACACTCTATGCCTGCCTGATTTGCATGATATTTGTGCTTGTCGTGCGGTATCCTAAACGAAAATTACTAACTTAGCGGACAATTTTCAGTACAACCTGTAATTTTGTCTGTTATGGATACCCAACAAGAACGTTTATCCCACTTGGACCACGCATTGTCAAACGGAGAAAACATTTGTAGTTCAGAAGGTATGCTCTGCTCCTTTCCCACCTCCCTGAAGAAACCTTTTATGATTAATGGAGCAGGACTGATAGTTTGCCGCCAGGGTAACTTCACCTTTTCGCTCAATATGAAAGTATTCTCGGCCCAGGCTGGCGAAACAGTTTTCATTCCGGAAGATTCCCTCTTCCAAGTGCTGAGCGAATCGGAAGACCTGCAACTATTCATATTCATTTACCAGATAGAACCGATAAGGGACATCATAGGCAATTCAGTGGCAACCATGTACCTATACATGCAGCTCCGGACCGAACCATGCTACGTATGGAACACCGGAGACGAAGAAGAAGTTCTGAAATACATGTCCTTACTGGACAATACCCTGCACTTAGACAACAACACCTTCAACGACAACGAACAAAGGCTGCTTCTGCTGGGACTCACATACCGCATCTGTTCCATTTACAACCGTAAACTGATGAACCTTAAAACAACGGTTGGCCACAAACATGAAATTTTTATCCGGCTGATTCAGTTGATAGATGCGCACTACACGGAAGAACGCGGTGTAGAGTTTTATGCAGACAAACTCTGCTTATCACCCAAATACCTCTCTGCACTATCCAAGTCCGTCTGCGGATTCACCGTGCAGGAACTGATATTCAAATCCATCATCCGCAAAAGCATCTCACTACTCAAGAACACCCAGAAAAATATCCAGGAAATCGCCGATTTCTTCAATTTTCCCAATGCTTCTTATTTTGGTACATTTTTCAAGAAACAAACAGGCATGTCTCCGCAACAGTACCGCAAAAAATAGAAAACGTTACGCTTTCAACCGGATAACGAAGCGGCTCCCCTTACCCAGCTCACTCTGAACAGTCAGTGTACCGCCATGCGCTTCCACAAAGTCTTTCGAAATGGAAAGTCCTAAGCCACTACCTTGCACTTTAGTGCCCGGCACTCGGAAATAACGGTCAAAAATGCTCTGGTGATAACGCGGGTCGATACCTTTTCCAAAATCCTGCACATACATTTCCACAAAATCCTCGTCATGCTTGGCGCCGATAACCACCCTCCCGTTCTCTTTGGAATAGCGGATAGCATTACTCAACAAATTGGTGAGTACCCAAGCAATCTTTTCGCTATCGACAAACAATTTAGGCATTTTTTCTTCCGGATACTCCACTTCTATCTGAATGCCGAATTTATCAGCCTGTACCTGATTAGCCTTGATGGCATACTCTATCAGTTCAATGGGCTTTGTTATTTTAGGCATCATCTGCAGTTTACCGGCTTCTACCTGCGTCATGTTCAGTAGTTCTCCGGTAATCCCAAGAAGGCGATCAGCATTTTCCTTAATGCTGTTCGATAATTGCTCCTGCTCGTCGTTCAACACCCCTACCCGTTTGTCCTCCAACAACTGCAGACTCATCAGAATAGCGGATATAGGCGTTTTCAGTTCATGAGAAATAGTCGAGATAAAAGTAGTCTTGGCACTATCCAATTCTTTGAATTCTGTAATATTTTTCAGTAAAATCACATCGCCAAGATTATGAGGTTCGTCATCATCAGCCTCTGCATTTATAATGGTAATGTAAGAAGCTTTAAAGTAACTCTCCTTATTGTCTGCATAAATCTTCAACGGTTCTTTCTTTTCACCCGGATTTACCAATTCACGAACTAAACGGCGGAGCAAATCATTCTTCAAAGAAAGCTCCTCAGCCGAACGGCGAATTACCTCTTCCCGTTTTAAATTCAGCACAGTTAAAGCCTCATTATTGATAAAGAGAATTTCCCTATTACGGTTCAAACCAATAATAGGTTCATCAATACTATTCACAATAGCCTCAAGAAATTTCTTAGCAGAAAGTATGTCGTTCAGCGTACTGGCGCGATACTCCGTCAGTCGTTCCGCCATCCGATTAAAACTATCAGCCACTTCACGAAATTCCTCGTGTCCACTCATATCCAGACGTTTCTCATAATTATGGTTCGCTATTTCAAGAATCCCACGCGTCAGTTCTTGAATAGGTTTGCTGATGGAACGGGGAAGCCATACCAACAATATGATACTGGCAAAAATACATACCCCACCTATCACAGAAATCCAGAGCAATGCACGTTGCAATCCCGGTACAGCAGCAGGACTATCCGGCTCTGTAGCCGTCAGTATCTGTAGATTCACCACAGAAAGAGCAACCAACAAAATAATCATTCCAGCCAATACCCCTACGCTGAGTATCAATTTTGTACGAATATTCATAATGTTCCTAAGAATTAATATTATGCAAGTATAATCAAATCTATGTTTACTTGTGCCAAATCACGCACAAATTTTCGGTATTTCAATATCATGAACAATGATTTCGGAAAAGAAAGTGACGGACTTCCCATGCAGACAGTTGTTATCTGTTTCTCCCTACAAGTATCAACAATGCTTCCCAGCACATCCGGCGATTGCACCTGAACGACCTCCCCTCCCAGTTCGGTCACCAATTTGAAGTGGTTCAATAAATACCTTTGATTTGCCAGACCGATGCGGTCAGTACTTTCTCTGGGAGTCTGCACATAAAGGGCAACAAACGAAGTATTGTAGCGGGTTGCCAGACGTGCAGCTTTACGAATGATGCGTCGTGGTGTTTTCTCGTTGCTGCTGATACATGCCAGAAATCTCTCATGACGGACTCCCACACTGGTAACCACTTCATTCTCCACTTTCTTTTCCACCCGTAAAGCCACCTCTTTTAAAGCCAGTTCACGTAATTGGAGAATATTTTCCGTTTTAAAGAAATTGTTCAAGGCAGTAGAGACCTTTTCCGGCTTGTAAATTTTTCCAGCTTTCAGACGGGCTATCAATTCTTCCGCAGTCAAGTCAATATTCACCACCTCATCTGCCTCTTGCAAAACGCTATCGGGAATACGTTCCTTCACCTCAATACCCGAGATGCCTTGTACTTCTTCATTGACACTCTCAATGTGCTGGATGTTAACGGCAGAAATCACATTGATACCCTCATCAAGCAAATCCATCACATCCTGCCAGCGTTTCTCATTCCGGCTACCTTCCACATTGGTATGTGCCAGTTCATCCACCACTACTATCTCAGGGTGTATCTGGATAATGGCATCCAAATCCATTTCTTCCAGCTCTTTCCCTTTATAGAATATCTTACGACGAGGAACAACGGGCAATCCTTCCAACATAGCATCCGTACCGGCACGCCCGTGTGTCTCTATATAGCCTATCTTCACATCTACTCCGTTGTCAAGTAACTCGTGTGCTTCCTGAAGCATACGATAAGATTTACCTACACCAGCAATCATGCCGATGTAGACTTTGAACTTGCCACGCCGCGACTTTTTAATCAAATCAAGAAAATGCTGTACGCTTTCTTCCCTACTCATTTCTTCTGTTTTTTTACTTGTCTTATATATGCCATATAACCCGTAACGATCATCACGACCGCCACGGGCATCCAACACTAATTCATGAGTTCTAAAGTTATATCTAAATAAATCATGGCCTTAAAGTAAAGCCGAATACCAGATGTGCATCTTCCATACGAGGGTTCCAAATGGCTTGTGCAAATACAGGTATTGAGAAATTGTCAGTAATCTTGATTTCCGTAATACCTTTCAGTGCCACATTGGTTACGGCAAACCCGCTGTTAGGAACGCCATATACTCCTACCCCAGCTTCATAAGGCAGAAATCCGCAAGTCAGGTTCAAATCTACAGACTTAACACTGAACGGATAGTTGAGTTCAACATACGAAGAATAATTCTGCCTGCCTTTATCATCTTTGTCAGCTCCGGCAAACATAGTGTACCAAGCGATTGACAAAGGAAACTTTTCAACCGGCAATGTATAGGCTAATCCCGCTTCAAAGTGATGAGCTGTTTCGTGGCTCTTAAAATTAAAATACTTTCTTGCTCCTTGTCCGCCCCACCACAAGCTGGCAACAGAAAAAGTTAGACCTGATTCTCCCAAAGCATAGGCAGCCGTCAAATCAATCTCCTTAGCCGCAGCCCCTTCCCCTGAAGAAACTCCGTCAAAATCGGTAGAGCCCCATGCCGTCAAAGAAAAATCACCGACCCCAAAACCCAAAGTGGGCTGAAAACTGACTCCCGTCTGGTAAAAGCCGCGCCAAACATAAGAACTGACTAAATCACCTTGTATTGTAAATTCCTGAGCTTGCACTTTGCCGGTTCCCATAAAACAAGCAGCTACCATACTCGCAAAAACTAGAATTGATATTTTTAAACTTTTCATATCCAACTATTTATTTACCATTACTAATCAATCGTTGAAAGGCAGGAAGGAAGTTTCGGCTCCCCCTGTAAAATGACAGTCTTTCGCTGCCTGAACAGAAATACTTCCGCTCCTGCCCATAACACATGACAAACACAACTAAAAAATTATTTATTCTGATCGGCTTCTTCTAATGCAATGTTCAGTTCCAGCACATTGACAGTTTCCGTACCAAACACCCCCAAAAAGGGTTTGCTGATGTTCTTGTCTACAATGGCTTTCACTTCAGCCTCGTTCATGCCACGTGCCTGAGCCACACGCTTCACTTGTACATAAGCACAAGCAGGTGTGATATGTGGGTCTAGACCGGAACCACTGGCGGTTACCATTTCAGCAGGCACATCCTTGCGGCTCAGATAAGGATGATGTACCAGAAAAGTATCGATACGGGCTTCCACTTCTGCCAGGTATTCATCGTTCGTAGGTCCCTTGTTACTACCACCCGAAGCATCGGCTGTATAATTACCCGCAGATGGGCGTCCCCAGAAATAAATATCTTGCGTAAACATCTGGCCTACATTGGCTGCACCTACCACTTTACCATTGAGTGTTGCCACCTCTGCATTTCCCTTGTTGGGACCGGCGAACTGTGCAAATATCCACAAAACAAGGATATAGAACAGAGAGAAAAATATGCAAAATGCAATTGTTATTTTAAATGATTTCCAAAGAGTTTTCATTTTATCCAAGTTTTAAAAAAACAGACTAACTATCATATCTATCAGTTTGATGCCGACAAACGGAGCAATGACGCCACCCACACCATAAATCAACAGATTGCGACGAAGTAGAGCACTGGCACCGATCGGCTTATACTGAACACCTTTCAAAGCCAACGGAATCAAGATAGGAATAATGATAGCGTTGAATATGACAGCCGAGAGAATGGCCGTTTCAGGGCTATGCAGTCCCATAATGTTCAGAGGAGCCAACTGAGGGATGGCTACCATAAACAAAGCAGGGATAATAGCAAAGTACTTGGCAACGTCGTTCGCAATGGAGAAGGTAGTCAACGTACCGCGTGTCATTAACAACTGTTTGCCAATCTCCACAATTTCAATCAGCTTCGTCGGATCGTTGTCAAGGTCCACCATGTTACCAGCTTCTTTGGCTGCCTGCGTACCGCTGTTCATTGCCACACCCACATTAGCTTGTGCAAGGGCGGGAGCGTCGTTTGTACCGTCACCCATCATAGCCACCAGCTTACCGGCCTGCTGTTCTTTTTTGATATATTCCATCTTGTCTTCCGGCTTGGCTTCAGCAATGAAATCATCTACTCCAGCTTTCTCTGCAATATATTTGGCTGTCAAAGGGTTGTCACCGGTCACCATCACAGTTTTCACACCCATCCTGCGAAGACGCTCAAAACGTTCCTGAATGCCCGGTTTGATAATATCCTGCAACTCAATTACCCCAGTAACTTTCTGATTGACACATACCACCAGCGGAGTTCCACCGTTGCTGGTAATTACAGCAATCACCTCTTCAATCTCTTTCGGGAACTTATTTCCGGCATTTTCCACAATCTTGCGAATAGCGTCGAATGCGCCTTTACGTATCTGAGTACCATCCTGCAAATCCACACCCGAACATTTTGTTTCGGCTGTAAACTTAATCATATGAGCACCGGTAGTATTCAAATCACGCATACGATGACCGTTTTCACGTCCCAGTTCAATGATGGACTTACCCTCCGGAGTCTCGTCAGAAAGTGAGGACAACAAGCAAGCCTCTACGAACAAATTCTCGTCAACACCCGAAGCCGAATGAAACTTAGTAGCTTTACGGTTACCGATTGTAATGGTGCCAGTCTTGTCTAGCAACAAGGTATCAATGTCACCGGCTGTTTCTACCGCCTTACCGGATTTTGTAATTACATTAGCGCGCAAAGCACGGTCCATCCCAGCAATGCCGATGGCAGAAAGCAGTCCGCCGATAGTAGTCGGTATCAAGCAGACAAACAAAGAAATGATGGCTGCAATGGAGATATAAGTTCCCGGATGGTCAATATTCGTATAGTCAGCCATAGGAATCAACGTTACACATACAATAACGAATACCAAGGTGAAACCAGCCAGAAGAATAGTCAATGCTATTTCGTTCGGAGTCTTCTGACGAGTAGCGCCTTCTACCAAAGCAATCATCTTGTCAAGAAAGCTCTCACCCGGTTGCTGCGTCACCAATACCTTGATTTTATCAGAAAGAACTTTTGTACCACCAGTTACGGAACTCTTGTCACCACCGGCCTCACGGATAACCGGAGCAGATTCACCGGTAATGGCACTTTCGTCAATGGAGGCCAAACCTTCCACAATCTCACCGTCGGCAGGAATCGTATCTCCTGCTTCACAAATAAAATAGTCACCTTTCTTCAAACGTGAACTGCTAACGGTATGGATTTTACCGTCAACCAACACTTTAGCAGGAGTCTCTTCACGGGTTTTACGCAAACTGTCAGCTTGGGCCTTACCACGAGCTTCAGCGATGGCTTCAGCAAAATTAGCAAACAGTAACGTCACAAACAAGATGATGAATACCAATAAATTATATCCGAATGCTCCATATTCCGAAGTACCCAATGAAAGGAAACAGACAATCAGCATGACAACCGTTACGACTTCCACCGTAAACATAATTGGATTCTTTATCATCACCCGTGGATTTAGCTTCACGAATGATTGCTTCAAACTTTCCATTACTTGCTCCTTCTGAAACAGAGAAGCTGATTTATTATCTTTCATACCTATGAAATTACTTTTTACAAACTACTATTACAAACTGAAATGTTCAGCAATCGTACTCAATGCATGTGCCGGGAAGAATGACAAGGCAGCCACAATAAAGATAACGGCAAAAGTCATCACACCGAAAGTTACTGTATCTGTCTTCAGCGTACCGGCACTCTCCGGAACATATTTCTTTCCGGCCAACAGACCAGCAATGGCTACCTGACCTACGATAGGCAGGAAACGTCCTAAAATCAGCGTCCAGCCGGTAGTATAGTTCCAGAAGTAAGTATTGTCGCCCAATCCTTCGAAGCCAGAACCATTATTGGCCGCAGCCGAAGTATATTCATAAAGCTGCTCACTCAGTCCGTGGAAACTGGGATTATTCAACCAGCCGCCTTCACCTGCCACAAATTCAGGATAATGAGCGAACAAAAAGCAAGAAAGTGCCACACCGCCCAAGATGATAAGCGGATGAAGCAGTGCCACAATGGTAGCAATCTTCATTTCACGCGCCTCTACCTTCTTACCGAGAAATTCCGGAGTACGTCCCACCATCAGTCCACTGATGAATACGGCGATAATGATGAATGTATAATAGTTCATGAAACCTACACCCACACCTCCAAACCACGTATTAATCTGCATGTTCAGCATTTCCATCATACCGGAAAGAGGCATCGTTGAATCATGCATACCATTCACAGAGCCATTGGAAGTAACTGTAGTCACAATACTCCAAAGAGCAGTAGCAGCAGACCCTAAACGGACTTCTTTACCTTCCATTGCTCCATTGTCTTGAGCAATTCCCATCTCATCAATGCGCGGATTACCTCCCATCTCCTGCGAAACATTGATGCAAACACCGACAAGAAAAGCAAAAAGCATTACGCTATAGATAGAGTAAGCCATCTTCTTACGTTTGATGTAAAAGCCGAGTGCAATCACCATAGACATTGGTATAATTAGGATAGACCAACATTCTGCAATATCTGTCAAGTAAGTAGGATTTTCCAACGGATGTGAAGAGTTACATCCAAAGTAACCGCCACCGTTCGTACCCAATTGCTTGATAGGAACAATCGCTGCCGTAGGACCTTGTGAAACCAACTGGGTTTGTCCTTCCATCGTCTGAACTTCCAGCTTACCATCAAATCCCATCGGAGTACCTTGTAGAATGAGGATGAAGCCCACAATCAACGAAAGCGGTAATAATACACGTGTACAGCTCAAAACCAAGAACTTCCAGAAGTTACCGATAGTCTTCGTCGATTTAGCAGCCATACCCTTCATGATACCTGCCATAGCTGCCATACCGGTAGCGGCGGTAATGAATTGGAACAACATAATGACGAACAACTGTGTAAAATATGTCAGTCCGCTTTCACCGGAATAATGCTGCAAATTACAGTTCACCATAAAACTGATACATGTATTGAATGCCAGGTCCGGTGTCTGGTTAGCGTTTCCATCCGGATTTAACGGCAACCACTGCTGTGTACAGAGTAGCACCATGCCCCATACAAACCAAAAGGCATTCAGAATCAGCAGGGCTTTCAAGAACTGTTTCCAGTTCATCTCTTCCTCCGGATTGACTCCGGCCACTTTATAAATCAATCTCTCGACCGGCTTCATGAAATCCGACCATGTCTTTTCGCCTTTGTAAACCTTGGCAATATACTTTCCCAGAGGATAGGATATCACAATCAGCAGAACAATCTGCAAGGCTACACCTAAAATTTCAGTGTTCATTTCTCCACTCTCCATTCATTAAAACTTTTCGGGTCTTATCAGCACATAAGTCAGATACCCGAACATTACAATACCTAATACAAATAAAGCTGTGTACATAATTCTCTCTTTTAAATCTTCTCAAACCAATCTACGCATTTCCAGAAAAGCCAAAAGGCGAACAAACCGCTCAATAGGCAAAAAATAAATGATACTGTTATTCCCATGTTTTTACCTTTTAAAATGTTACTACATATTTTTGTCTGCCAGGAATGTGCCAAATATGTGCCAAAAAGAGCGCATATACCATACACCATTAATTATCAACAAAATACATACTAAACAAGTATAAAAAGAAACAGGTTGCACCCTTTCAAAATGAAAAGGTGCAACCTGTTTTGATATGTTTTAGCCCATAGGCACTTTCTGCTTCTAAGCCTGTTTCAAGAATAATCTTGCCACGGTCCTATATCGAAGGTACCTCAGTCGTATACTGAGCCCCCTATTATAGATCTGAGATCTTGTATTCCTCAATCTTCCGATACAACGTCGTCAAACCTATTTTCAATAACCGGGCTGCTTCTGTCTTATTCCCCTTTGTATACTCCAGTACACGGGCAATGTGCCGGCGTTCCATAGCTGAAAGTTCAAAACTGCCGGGACTTGAATCATTGGAGTGTTCATAATGGGCATTCTGAATATCAAACGGCAAATCAGCAATGTCCAGATATCCGCTCTCGCAAACAATCATACTGCGTTCTATCACGTTACGTAATTCACGAATATTTCCCTTCCACGGTTGGGAGTCCAATGCTTCAAGAAATGCGGGAGCTATTTCAACCACCGGACGCGCCAGCTGTTCCGCAAAACTCTTTATAAAAGCCTTCGCCAACAGCCGGATATCACCTGCACGTTCGCGCAATGGCGGCAGATGTATCTGAAATACGCTTAATCTATAAAACAAATCCTCGCGGAAACGTCCGGCAACAATCTCCTGGGACAAGTTGCGGTTCGTAGCGGCAATGATGCGGACATTGACACGGGTAGGTTTCGTATCACCTATCTTAATATACTCACCGGTTTCAAGAATACGCAGCAACTTGGCTTGCAGTTCAAACGCCATCTCACCGATTTCATCCAAAAAAATAGTCCCATTATTCGCTTCCTCGAACAGTCCCTTCTTATCCTTCAATGCGCCGGTAAACGAACCGGCTTTATGACCGAACATTTCACTTTCCAGCAACTCCTTGCTGAACGAAGAACAGTTAACCGCTACAAAATTCTGCCGTGCACGCTTACTACTGTAATGGATGGCCTGGGCAAATACCTCCTTACCCGTGCCCGTTTCTCCAGTCAACAGTACAGGAACATCAGTCCCTGACACCTTCTGAGCTAATGAAACAGCATCCTTCAGGACTTTGGATTCTCCCAGGATAGAATCAAAAGAGTACGTCTGTCCCACCTTCTTCTCCAGTTTTTCCAACCGCACATTCATACGCGCTTTCTCTACAGCACGGCTTATCAGAGGAATAATCTTGTTATTATCGTCTCCCTTGGTGATGTAGTCGAAAGCACCGTTCTTGATGGCCTGCACCCCATCGGGAATATTGCCGTGCGCTGTCAGCAGAATAACTTCCACATTGGGTGCCGCCTTCTTGATAGCCAACACCAGGTCTACCCCATTTCCATCGGGCAGAAACACATCACACAAAACTACATCGGGATTTTGGAGTTCCAGTTGCTTCAGGGCAGCCCTGCAATCACCAGCCTGACAGACGTCATATCCCTCCAACTCCATCATCCGTGTCAGAAGGGTACGGATTTGTACCTCATCATCAATGATTAGAATCTTACTCATATCTATTCGATAAGTTTTTAAACTGATAACGGTAAAAAACAGGGTGTGCAAATATAAGCTTTTCCCAAATACCAACGGCATATCTTTTGAACTTTTATAGGTGAAGGGGCAAGAGCCTGCCACCAACCGGGATATGAATATCTCACCACAGCAATGCCACAGCGGCATTATGCAGGCCTAGTCCCAGTGAAAGCCCCTCATGCCTCCCCCTTCCATTTTGGAAAGAGGCCACCTGAAATGAAAAGTCGGAAGGAAGAACATCCGGATGAATGCAATTATGAAACTGTTAAAAAAGAAACAAGAAATGAAAGTTTGTAAATTCGGCGGAACTTCCGTCGGCACCGTAGAGAGAATGAAACATGTAGCAACACTCATTAAAGATGCAACACCCAAGATTGTGGTACTGTCTGCCACTGCAGGCACCACCAACCATCTGGAGGAGATTGCCGCCAACTTGTTCAACCGTGAAATAGAACAAGCTCACGACCGTATCACCCGGCTGGAATTCCAATTCATCGAATTTGCCAATGGGTTGCTGACCGACGAGAAACTGAAACGGGAAGCAATAGATTATATCCTCGACCGCTTCCAGCAACTATGGAAATTTACCAAAGATTCCTTCACCTCTGTCGAAGAGAAGGAAGTGCTGGCACAAGGCGAACTTATCAGTACCGCCCTAATGCACTTCTACCTGCGCGAGCTGAAAGTTCCCAATGTACTGCTTTGTGCATTCGACTTCATGCGTATCGGCCCCGACAACGAACCCGACTTGGAATATATAGAACAGAAACTCCGAGAGCAGCTTGCCTGCCATCCCGGCATCAATCTCTTCATCACTCAGGGTTTCATCTGCAAGAATGCCTATAACGAAACAGACAACCTGAAACGCGGCGGCAGTGATTACACCGCTTCCCTCATTGGCACCGCCCTCCAAGCAGACGAGATACAAATATGGACGGACATAGATGGCATGCACAACAATGATCCGCGCGAGGTGTCAGGTACCCGCCCCGTGAAACGCCTCAGCTTCAACGAAGCCGAACAACTGGCCTTCTATGGTGCCAAGATACTGCATCCCTTCTGTATCGCCCCGGCACGCCTAAGGAATATTCCCGTCCGGCTGCTTAACTCTATGGAACCGTCGGCAGAAGGCACGTTGATTTCCAACCTGCAGGACGACAATATCATCAAGGCCATAGCCGCCAAGGACCACATCATATACATAAAGTTCGAATCGAACCATAATCTGTGTCCCTATCTGTTCATCAGCAAGATTTTCGACATTTTTGCCAAGTACCGTACCCCCCTCTGCCTGCTGGTATCCTCCAATCTGGACGTATCTGTGGCTATAGACGACTGCACTCGTTTATCGAATATCATCTCCGAACTACGCCAATATGCCCATGTATTGGTAGAAGACCGCATGACCATCGTCTCCGTGGTGGGCAACATGCAATGGGAATATGCCGGGTTTGAGGCAAAGATTATGGAGGCGCTAAAGGACATCCCCCTACGGATGATTTCATATGGCAGCAGCAATAATGACGTGGCATTCGTCATTAAGAATACAGACAAAAAAAGGGCTTTACAAGCCCTAAATGATAAGTTATTCCAACCGGAATATGCAGAACGGAACTAAAAGAAATGGTTCCGTATCTCCTTCGCGATGTAACGGCCCATCAGCTCCTGCCCCGGTTTGTCGGGATGCAACCCGTCGCGCAGATAGCGCCCGCTACCGGAAGGCTGCTCAAACTTTTCGGTGATACCACAGTTGGAGTAACAGTCTATCAGCTGCACGGAAAGCGCCCGGCACAACTCACGCAAGATGGCAATCTTCTGCAGATTCAGTGCATTGTGTTCGGGGTTGCCGGTCTGAATCGGCGTGCACACGAATACGCGGCATTGGGGATAATGCTCCAGAATGGTCTGAATGGACCAACGGGCACCGCCCGCCATGGTGTTGACATCTACTTCATCGAGCGTCTTCCCTTGAAGGGCCTCTTCGGCACTACCCAAGTTACGGTCATTCGTTCCCATAGAGAACACAAAGACATCGGGCGCAGGGTAAGCGCCACTTTCCACTTCGGCTATGAACTTCTGGATATGCACCTTTGACACGTTGTTGTGCCGCATCTGTAACTCATGCTTATCCTCCGTAACCTGCCAACCGCCGGAGATGCCGGCAAAAGCTTCGCTGCCATAATCCTGAGTATCGGGATGGCATGCCCATGTGGCAGAACCGACCGCCACGTTGTGATGTGTAGCGAATCCGAGTTTATCCACTACAGTCTTAGACCATTGTTCGCCTGCGGTAATGCTGTTTCCATCGCACCCGAAGTTCAGCTTGCTGAAGTCCGGATAAAGAGATTGCGCATGCAGCGCAATCCCCATCCAGACAAGAATCCCCAAAACCATCAATCTATTCATCTTCTTATGATAGAAAACCTATGAAAAACGTTCAATAATTTCCATGCACATACGTCCGTTGTGATACGGACATTTCCAGAATCCCGCCTTGTCATCATCGGTGTTCACCGTGCCGTCGGCACGCACGCTCCAATGCCATTCTCCGTACTTGTAGTCTACCAGATGCTGCTTGATGAAGTCCCAACATCGGAGAGCCTTCTGCATGGCCACTTCGTCATCAAAGTGCTGGTAGAGGTTGGCATGTCCCACTACGTTCTCGGCCTGCACCCACCAGTGGCGGTCAGTATCGGTCTTTCCTTTATCCAGAAAAGTCTCGTATATCATGCTGCCGTCGGGCGTCAATCCTTCATCGGCAGCGGCAGCGATGTATTCTACAAGTGGTTCCACTTTCTCCAGGAGGTCCTTATCGCCCAGAACAAGGGCAGCCTCGTGTATCAACCAGGAGGCTTCGATGTCGTGCCCATAGGAGACAATGCGGTATTTACTAACCCAATCATCATTGAAGAACAATTCCAGATGACCGGTCTTGATATTCAGAATCCGTTCCGTGAAAAGGCCTATCAAATTGCGCAGTTGCCTCTCCAGACGGGTATCCTTCCACACGCGGAAAAGATTGGTATAAGGTTCCAGAATATGCAGATGGGTATTCATCGTCTTGCGCTCGTTCTCATCCTTGGCGCTGAGGCGCATGTCGGCTATTTCTCCCCATTCGCGGGTCAAGGCTTCGCAATAACCGTTTTTCACGGGGTCGAAGCTATGCTCTTCGATGGTCTCGAACAAGCGGATGGCATATGCCAGCGCTTCATCATCGCCCGTGGCACGAGCATATTCACTCAGCCCGTAGATGGCGAACCCCAAAGCATAAATCTGCTTCTTGGTATCGAGCGGATTGCCTTTATAGTCGAGAGACCAGTAAACTCCACCAAATTCATTGTCATAGAAACGGTCGATAAGAGTACGTTTGGCACGCGTAGCCGTTTCCAGATACTCCGGCCTCTTCAGCAAGCGGTATGCAGCCGAGAAGGTCCACAAGATGCGGGCGTTCAGGATTGCCCCCTTTTCTGCTTCGGGCTTCACCTCCTCCCGGCCCGTGATACGGCCGTAGAAACCGCCGTTCACTTCATCCGTCATTCTATTTATCCAGAAGGGGAGGATATTGGAAACCAGCTCCTCCTCCATCTCCTGTTTCATCTTCTTGATATCCACAAGTTTTTGAGTTATGAGTTATAAGTTATGAGTTATTCTGCTAAAGGTTCTCACGGCGCTCTTTCAGGTCTGCATTGATGGCTGCCATACGCGTCTTATTCAATGGATAGATGAATACGACAACGATGGAAAGTGCGGCTATCGCAGCAGGAATAAAGCTCATCAGATACTTCAAGCCATCCAGCGCCTCGGGAGTCTGCACGGCATTCTCTGCGGTATTGTAACCGAAGAATGCCAACAGTGCCATTACTGCCCAGCCTGCAAATGCACCGCCAAACTTCTGCGCCATAGAACCGGAAGAGAATATCAGCCCCGTAGAGGATGTGCCATCCTTTTGCTCGGCATAGTCCGCCACATCCGCATACATGCTCCAAATCAACGGAGATACGATACCGGTGCAGATGGAGATAAGCACCTGGAAAATCATCATCAGCCACCATCCCAGCCCGTCATTCGGCACAAAGAAGAAGAGCACGCTGAGCACTACCAGGCACACGAGCGAAATGATATAAGTGGACTTCTTTCCAAACTTCATGGACAGAGGCACAGCCAGCGCCACACCAATCATATTACACACTTCACCCACCATCAGGAACAAGCCGGCATACAATACCAGATTGAACACCCCGAAATCGAGGAATGCATTGGCACTGATATAGTCCTTGAAGAAGTAGGCGGCAGTAGCTCCGCGTACCGTATTGAAGAAATTCGACAACAACGCCGCACCATTCAATATCCACCAAGGCGAATTGCGCACCAGTGACTTCACATCCTTACCGATGGATTCGGACGCCACACTCTTGACATGCTCGCGCGTCATGCTAAAGCAAAACAGAAAACCCAAAAAGCAGAGCGTGGCAATGCATACCATGGCATATTGCCAACTGGAAGCATTGCTATAGTCCATTGATTTAAACCAATTACACAATGGCTCCCATGCTCCCAAAGCGATAAAACTACCTCCGTATGCAAAAAACATACGGTAAGAAGAGAAAACCGTTTTTGTGTTCGAATCATCAGTCATTACTCCCAACATAGCCCCGTATGGTACATTGATTGCCGTATATACCGTCATCATCAAGATGTAAGTGACATAAGCCCATACCAGCTTACCCGTTGTCCCCATGTCGGGCGTTGTAAAAAGTAAAATCCCGGCAATGGCAAAAGGAGCTGCAATCCACAACAAATAAGGACGGTATTTACCCCAACGCGTATGAGTACGGTCTGCAATGACTCCCATCATCGGATCGGACACTGCATCCCAAATACGTGTCACCAGCATCAGCAATCCTGCATCAGCCAAGCTCAAGCCAAAAATATTCGAATAGAAGAACGGTAAGTAATAGGAGAATATTTTCCAGAACATAGAGGAAGACATATCCCCGAAACCATAACCGATTTTCTCTTTTAGTGTTGCCATAGTATGTTGTATTTTTATTATTTCATTATCTGCAAATTCTTGTCTATCAGCTTCTTCAACGTTTCTACCGAAGCTGATGAAGACAAGCCGTCAGCAGGCGTATTCATGCAATAGTCCACCAGCTTATCAATGGTAGAGGTAGCCACATGCATCCGCGTGTCGGAAGAAGCGTAGTAGATGAATACTGTTCCGTCTTCGTCGGCAATCCAGCCGTTGGTGAAAAGTACATTGCTTACGTCACCTATACGCTCCTCACCCTCGGGTACCATAAAGGCCCCACCGGGAGTGGCAATCAGTTTCGTCGGGTCTTCCAGGGAAGTCATGTACATATAGAGCACATAACGCAATCCGGCGGCACAACCGCGGACACCATGAGCCAGATGCAACCATCCTTTCGGAGTCTTGATGGGATGCGGACCTTCACCATTCTTCACCTCCTTGATGGTGTGATAGTAGCGCTGGTCGATAATCTTCTCTTCCTTCACCTCAGCATGGGTTATGTCGTCCACCAGCGCCCAGCCGATACCACCACCGCTGCCGGCATCAATAAAGCCATCCTGCGGACGGGTATAGAGGGCATATTTGCCATCTACAAACTCCGGGTGCAGCACTACGTTGCGTTGCTGGCTCTTGGTCTTCAGGTCGGGCAGGCGTTCCCAGTTCTTTAAATCCTTGGTGCGGGCAATGGCAGCTGTAGCCGTAGCCGAGGACAAATCACCGGCAGGCGCATTGTCGTCGTGGCGTTCGGCGCAGAAGATACCGTAAATCCAGCCGTCCTCATGAGCCGTGAGGCGCATGTCGTATACATTCGTTGCCGGAATCGCGTCTTCGGGCATGGTGATGGGATAATCCCAGAACCGGAAATTATCAATGCCGTTGGGACTCTCGGCTACGGCAAAGAACGACTTACGGTCAGCGCCCTCTACACGTACCACCATCAGATACTTGCCATTCCACTTAATGGCCCCCGAATTCATGGTCGCATTCATACCGATACGTTCCATCAGGTACGGGTTGGACTTCTCATCCAAATCATACCGCCAGAATACAGGTGTATGAGCAGCCGTCACTACCGGATATTTATAGCGGGTGAATATGCCATTGCCGTCTTCCACGGCCACATTCTTTCTCGTAATCAACTCTTCGTGTCTCTGAAAGAGCCTCTCTACCTTTTCTTTAAAAGCTTCCATGTCTGTTATATTGATTGTTTGTTTATTGATACAGATTTACATCAGCTGCAAACAGCGTCTTGGGATTGTTATAGAACTCCACAAAATCCTCCGCAGATGTCTGTCCCGGATAGGGGGCATAGTAATGGGTCACCTTTTCACGGGCATTGCGCCACACCAGCACATAGGCAAGCGGATATTTCTCCAACGCAGGCAGCAGAGTACCAGTCCACCATTTGGCATCGGGAATTCCTTCGTAACCGGTTTCGGTCACAGCAATCACCTTATTGTGTGCTTTCCCTACACTGTCGATAATGGAAAGTGCCCTATCCATCCCGGCAAGATAGGCATCCCGATCGAACTGATAGGTATCGAAACCGATAACGTCTATCAACTCATCGCCCGGATACTTCTTCAAATATTCCGTCGTGTCCTTGGGTTCCGTGCCCGGAGAGTAAGCATAAAGTGCATTGTCCACTCCTTTGGCCTGCAGAGTATCCACTGTCATGTGCCACAATGCCTTATACTCTTCAGGGGTACACAGTTTTTCGCCCCACCAGAACCAGCTGCCGCTGTGTTCGTGCCAGGGACGGAAAAGTACGGGTATCTTCACGCCGTCCGCCGTCTTCAACGAATGAAGGAAATCGGCCACTCCTCCCAACCAGCCGGCAAATTTCTGGTGATTCTCGCCACCAGGCAAGATGGACTTCACCACCGTCGTATCCGATACATCCCAGGCATCACCGCCCGTCTTGGGATTGCGCGCATGCCAACTGAGCGAAACCATGCCGCCCCGCTGATACTGATTGATTATCTCTTTCCTGATTTTATCGAAGGGAACCTTATCCAGATTGGCGGCATTCCCAAGTTCCAGCTCTCCCAAATCAAAGCTGATAACAGCCGGATAGTCGCCACACACGCTTTTCACATCCGAACGGCCTTCCTCACCTTCCCAGCCGATACCATATACCGTATCGTCATGATGGCCGAGCATGATACCTTTGGAAGGGATTTTTTTCAAGTTAGCCAGTAAGTTCTCCGTTTCCTGCGTACGCGCAGCAGCCGTCTCTTCATTCACACTCTGTTCTTTCTTGGAAGAACCGCAGGCGGTCAACAGACTTGCCGCCAGAATCATCATAGCAAATTTTACTTTTCTCATATCCATGTTTTTCAATCTGGTATTGTTATTGGTAACACTAATTCCTGGCACAAAGATAGCGGATTGCACCAAGAGAAAATGATACAATTTTATCCCTTTACTGTATTAAAAAGCAGAATATAAAAAACGTATCATCTAACTTTCACCGGAACGCGCTTCCGCGAGACAATTCCCCGTTCCACTTTCCGGCGTTCCAGCTTCACCGGTTCGCTTGTAAAATCGGGAACATTGTACGAGTAGACCAGACGGTCGTAATACTCCCAAGGATTTTCCTGAGGAAGCAGGAAAGGCTTGCCCACCACCCCATTCTCATCCATACTTGCCAGATACAGACGGGTATAAAGCCCATCTCCCCTGCGGCTACTGAACACAAACCATCGGGAGTTGCTGCTCCAGTTATGGAAACTTTCCGTATCATCGCTGTTCACCTCCTTTATGGGACGCATACCGCCATCCTTCAAATCCAACAGCCATAAATCGGCTTCTTTATGCCAAATTGAGAAATTCCCGTAATCCGACAAAGTAAACATGATATACTCGCCATCGTACGAGGGCCTCGGGAAGGAGATGCTTTTCTTCATAGCTGCCGCATTGACCAGCGTATCTATCTTTTCGCCAAATGTCCCGTCTTCCGGATTGAAATCTATACTACACAAGCTATAACGTATTTCCTTATATTCCGCCGGTATCGGCTTGGCCTCCGCAGTACAGAAATACAGTTTGCGTCCGTCCGGTGAAAATACTGGAAAGGTTTCGAAGACTTCCTTCTTCTGAAGCAAGGGAGAGAGCAGTAATTCATGTGTCTCGGGATGATAGACCAGTACATCCGATTCCAAGTCGAGCACTTCCACACGCTCATCCTTCACCGCATGGAAAGACTGGCGCGTATTGTTGACAGAATAGGCAATATATTTGCCGTTTGGATGCCAATAAGGGTACACCCCCGCAGAGAGAGTGGAATCCGTTTTCGTATCCAGCATTTCGCGCTTCCCGTCTATCTGCATCAAGGTCCCTCCGTTCTTTCCACGGATATGCAGGCTCAGATGGTCCGGATTTGTTTTGTTGAAAGCATGACAATTCAGGCACATGCCCGGCACCATGGTATTCTCCAGCAAGGGACGCTCCTCGAACGAAGCAAGGTCACGCTCATAAATGCCCATCTTGCTATAAACTTCATATCCGGGAGCCAGCTTGCGGTATACCACCCCATAATCTATAGGATACGGACTGACATACATGGGAAAAGAGCGGTACTGTTTCCACTCGCCGTCTTTCCGGATACATACCGTAAACAGAAGGCTATCACCCTTATTCTCCTCCAAAAGCTCTTGCCATGCATCTTGCGGAAATGATACTATTTTATCATTTACGTGCATCTCTCCGGACTTTCCTCCGGTCACGGTCACATCCACACGTTCGTACGCTCCACCAATACAATTGAAATTCATAGGAGCAATGGTTGCAGGAATAGTCACACCGATATAGTCGGGATAGATATCCGGCCATTCATCCACCCTTTCCGGGGAAGTCACCGGATTGCCGCAAGCGGCAAACCACCATGCAGCCATTATGCAAACAGCTATATTCTTCATCTTTTTCATTTTACTTTCTTAGTAGCAAATAATTCCAGTATGTACTGCCGAAACGCGCCTCCAACATCTGCCGGGCATTCTGCTGCGAGGTATATATCCGCGCAAATTCCGTTACATCCCGCACCACTTGGGGCGAAATGCTCCACGGCATACCCTGGAAGTTCTTGTGCGTCTGTGTCCATACATATATCAACGCCTCTTGATAGCTGCGGGGAATATGGTCGTAGCCGGCATGCTTACCCAGCGGATAGTACTTCATGAAACGTTCCAAATCACGTTGCTGCAGGACATAGGCCAGCATATACTCAAATGCCATCCGGTTCCGGTGGTTGTGCTGGTAAAGCAACCCCAGCATGATGTCCGTTTCCTGGCTGCTGAACAAGAAGTCTTCCGTATAGCGTATCTGCCTCAACCAACCCCACTCCTTGTGGGCATTGATTTTTTCCTCATTATACAGATAGGTCATGGCATCCTCTGCCCAATCCTTGTAGAAGATTGTCTTCCTCAACAAACGCAGGTACTTGGCTGCCACTTCGTATTGCCCGTTTATCAAGTTCGTCTCCGCCAGACGCTTGAAGCAACGGCCACTCTTGTTGAAGTTAGGTATGGCCTCCATCGCCTCAAAAGTGAAACGCTGTGCCGTATTGACCATACCCAAATGATAATATGCCTCACTGGTGGGCAACGGAGAAGTAAAATCACGCTGAAACTCCGGCAGCAGCCCTTCCGTCCCGTTCTGATAAAACTCGAACATACGGTCGCCCATCTGTCCCGTCTTTCCCAAAGCAAGATTCAGGCAGGTCACGCCGAAAGGTGAAACCGGTGACTTCTCTTCTGCCTTTTCTATAATCTCCTGCCATTGTTTATTACGTACCAGCTGGTCATACTCCATCGCTTCCTCTTTATCCATATCGCAACCGGCCGCCACGTAGTAATAGCCGAACAATGTTACCGCCACCACTTGCAGAACTCCATAAAATACCGGCTTCTTCTTCAAAGCGGGCAAAGCGGACAGCAGGAAGGGGAGAACAACCAGTAATACGGCAAGCCCTATCTCTATCCAGGGAATCACTGCCGGGAAACGGTAATATCCTATACCGCCCATCAGACGGTAAATGGGGAATTGTACCCACATGCTTGCCAATAGCGGACAACCGATACCCCACAATCCTACACCCCAGAACACTCCGACACCACCCCAGAAATTCTTACCTTTAAGATTCAACCGGAACTCGCGTACAATCACCCAGCCCATAAAGATGAAGTGTGCCGCACCCGCTGTCCAGTAAAGCAGCGGAAGGACTATCAGAATGTATGCCACACGCTGCCACTTCCCTTTCAAATCCGCATACCAGCAGGATGCAGACAATGCTAACAGCAGAGCCACCACCAATGACAGCATCGCATTTTCATCACCCATGAAATGCCACAAGACAATGATGGGCAGAAAACTCAGCGGATAATACACATCAGCCGCACCCTGCTCCTTCGCCAGTTTCCAAACCAACCGTTGCAACAACACGTACAAAAAAGCCAGAATACAAGCTCCCACCCACACGTGATAATAGAACTGCGTCAGATACTCAGCGATATAATCGGCCAACCCACCGGGAACCACTATCCGTTCCCACCAGTAGTCGGCATCGAACAAGAAAAGCTGGAACTGCTCCTGATAGGAAATATGGGCCGGATATACGCTTCCCCAAAAGAGAAGCACCGCTACGCCAAAAAGTATCGACAACCCTATCTTCCAAGTCTTTTTCAGAAATAAGAACATTTACTATTTACAATTTATTATTTACAATTTGGTACTCTCTGTATGTCTTGTCATTTGAATTCCTCAGCCTTCAGTTGCCGGTTTATCCGCTTGATGGAAGAAGCATCAAAAGGAACGGGAGTAGCCGACAAATCGGGAATATTGTAGGATTTCAATGTCAAATCGTCTTTTTCAGGGTCCGACTGGGGTAGCACAAAAGGCTTATGCGCCTTCCCTTCAGCATCCAGATAGGCAAAATAAACCCGCCCGTACTGCCCGTCACCCCGCTTGCTGGCAAAGGCAAACCAACGGCTGCCTGACGACCAACTGTGATAAGTGTCCGAACGGCTGGAGTTGACCATTGGCAGGGAGTCGATGGCGCCCGTCTGCAAATCCATCAGCTGCAATTCCGTCTCCCGGTGCCAAATGGGGAATGTTCCATAATCAGCAACGGTATAAAGCAGGTAGCGTCCGTCCGGTGAGGCTTTCGGATGACACACGGAGCCTTTCTCCAGCCGGGCATTCCAAAGGGTATCCACGCGGTCACCCCATGCGCCGTGATTGGCATCGAACGCAATGCGGCAAAGCGAATAGCGTAATTGCTGTACGCTGTCCGGCAATGGCACAGTCGGAGCTGAGCAGTAATATATCCATTTCCCATCGGCAGAGAATGTGGGAAAAGTTTCCAATACGGTGGAATCCGCCGTAAGCGGAGATAGAATCATCCGGTTTCCGTCAAAATCGGCGACAGCCAAATCGGAGACGGTATCGTAAACTTCCAGACGGCGGTTACTTTCCGTATGGAACATGGGAATAATCACATTAGACGAGAACACACCATACCGCCCGTCAGGATGGAAATCCCCGTAGACAGCCGCAGATATCATCTGTTCATTCTTCAAGGCAAGCTTACGGAGCTTGCCGTCACGGTTCAGGACAGTCCCCCCTCCCTCACCCCGAAGATGGAACATCGAAAGGTTGCCACTATTTCCTCCGTGCACATGACAGTTCATGCACTTGCCGTCTGTCTGACTGTTATCCGCCAAAATACGCTCTTCGAAATTCTCAATACAACGTTCACGTATCTGCAAGGCATTCCATACCTCATAACCGGGCTCTATCAGACGGTAACTGACATAGGCGTCAAGCTTGTCCGCCACTACCTGCCATGCAAAGGAAGGATAGCGCAGCCAGCGGCCGTCGGTACGGGCAGTAACAACTACTTCCAAAGTATGTTCCTTCTCCGCTTCCAGCAATGCACGCCAAGCTTTCAAGGGGAATATCGCCTTGTTCCCGCGCGCATTTATCTCCAAGCTGTCCGATGCTCCCTTTACACTCACGCACACCGCATCCACCCCTTCATTTCGCACAAGGAAATTCAAAGGAGCCACATTGTAGGGAATGGTTACATCCTGATATTCCGGATAGAGCACCAATAACCGGTCTGCAGGCTGTACAGACTCCGGACGGGGACTGCAAGCATATAGGCAGTAGCACAGTAACAGCCCCACAACAACTTGTATATATTTCATATCTATGTTCATCATAAATCACTTCCCCTTTTTCATCGTAGCATAGTGGAAATAAAACCAATATGTTTTTCCGTATTTGGCTTGCAAAGGGGCACCATTACCATCGTTTGCCTCGTACAGCCGGGTATATTCACTGAATTCATCCAATACTTGAGGCGGTATATTCCATTTTTCCACTTCATCCAACGAAGCCTTTTTCCCGGCAAGATAGATAAGTAAACCTTCGGCATACAATCTGGAAGGAAACTTCTTTGCAGCAAACTCCCGATAATCTCCGGCGAAAGCCCCAATATCCTTATTCAGCAAATCAAAGCAGAGAAGGTAATCGCATGCCAACGTATTATCAGGTTTGTTACGCAACAGATGACGAAGTGAAAGCGGAATGTCGGCAGAAGAGCGCAAAGTATCCGTTGCAGGCAACAACAACCGCTTCCGTTCCAGCCATTGGCAGACTTCGGCCGTCTGTTTTCCGGGAATACGCCGTTCTGCCCAATCACGGTAACACATTGTCTTTTGCAGGAGACGAAGATATTTCATAGCCGCCGCCTCATCACCGTTCACCAGGTTGATTTCCGCCAAACGCTTGACAGCTCTTGCTCCGGTATGATGCGGAGAAAAAATCATTCCCAGAATGGCAGCATGTTCAGCCATCGTCATATCTCCCAACGCAAACCAGACTTCATTGGCTGCATAAATAGTGAGGTAGGTAGAATGGGGAGCCACGGGCAGAAACAGCCCTTGCGAAGCCGGTTGATAACCATCCATCAGCCGGTCGGGAAGTCGGTCCTGCTGTGCATTCAGCAAATTATAATAATAGGCAGTGAACGGAGAGCGGTATTCACCCTCCGCCAACAGTTTCCGTACTTTTTCCGAACGGCCGAAATACATTTCCGAATCCAACGCCAAAAGATATTCTCGCCCTAAATCGGGCATATTGTACCATCGTGACGACCAATCGCCACAGCCAAACAGCCAATAGCCGGACAATACCGCCAATATGCTTACCGGTAAGCCCGACTTCCACGAACGTCGCATGCAGCTACGACACAACAACAAAACACCTCCGATACCGGTTAAAGCGATTGTGCCGGAAAGCGGATAACTCAATCCGCATTGCCTTCCTGCCTCCCAAGCCACCGCCAACACCGTAGGAACCCACGCCCAACGTCCCATGTACGGAACCAACAAACGAAACACCACCACTCCCCAAAGCAACAGCACGACAGCCATTATGGCCGGACCACCCCCTTCGTAATAAAAGAATTGAGTGAGGAAATCTCCTGACAGACGTGCCAGAGCCGCCGGATGCCGCAGATACCCGGCCAATGGTTCGGTGGCAAGCAAAAAGAGCTGTGTCTGCTCCCGATGGAACAGATGATAGGGCAATATCCGGAAGAAAAAAAGGAACAACGCCAAAGCGCCGATTCCTGCCGCTCCCCATTCAATGTATTTCCTTCTGCAAGCTTTCATCCAACAGTTTTTGTTGTTCTTCCGTCAAGGAGCCACGCACCATCTTCCGCATGAATGTTCCCAACGTATTGTTTCCCTGCTCTTTCAGGAAAAGAAAGTTCGTTTCCTGCTCCTGCATCCTCAGACTGTCACGTATCTGTGTCAGATGCAGTGAATCTTTTCCGGTGGCATTCCGTAGTCCCGTCCGGATGAAATGGTAAGCCTCTTGCATCTTTTCCCTCCCCTCTTTCCATTTCTGAAGGGCATCATTTTGTGGAGTGCCCGTTACCGAACCGACAGAGTCGGCCTTCACATGTATGGTTCCCGGCTCCGTCACCACCAGCAGTTCCTGGATGTAGATACGCAGCAGATGGCGCAGACGCAACACCCTCATCTCCTCCCCTTGTCCGGAAAAAGAAAAAGAGGCATTGGTTATCTTTACAGAATCCACCCGCCCCGGCGCATTCTCCATCGGCACGAGGTATATCCATTCCCCGTCGTATTTCACCGACGGCAACGTTCCTTCAATCACATAATTCTGTCCGGAATTTCCACAACTTGCCCAAAGAAGGCAACTGATACAGAAAAGCAAGATACGTGTTTTCATCCTTATACATTAGAATTTCAACAAAGGTAGGCGTTTACCAACTGTCAGCCTAATATTCAATTAACCAAAGATAATATTTTTAATCAGAGATTTTCTTCACCGCCATACACTCCATTTCCACCAGCCACCCCGGGCGACAGACGGGAGCCAGCGTAATCACTCTCGGCGTATCGGGAAAACGCTTGTCAAACATCTTTTTCACTACAGCATAATCCGCAATATCACGCAGATAGACAATGATATGCCCTACATCTCCAAAGCCGCAGTCAGCTTCCTTCAGCAGAGCCTCCACATTCTCCCACATCCGTTCTGTCTGATGGCGTACATCTCCGGCATACATCACTTCCCCACGGTTGTTGATACTCGCCGTACCGGAAATGAGTACTTGCCGACGGTCGTCGTAATCCACCGCCGTTCCCCGTTCGAAACTGACTCCATACTCATAAGTGGGGTTCAGGTGTGTGCGGGCATAGAGATATTTGATTTGTCCGGGCTTTAATCCCGCTACAGCAAAAGCGTCAAGCATCACCAATGCTTTCGGATCGGCATGACGCCCACCGATACCGGTACTGGCAATATAGTGCGTGTTCTCCGTCAGGTTCTGGGTGACGAACATCTCATTGCGTGCCTTGACTACACCGGCATAATTGCAATCCACATTCTGCACAAATATCCAGGTACGCAGGCAATTGTCGGCCAGAGTACACCCTTCCTCCATCAGTTGCATGGCATAGTCGTTGAGCAAAAGACGCATCTGGTATTCCGAATTGGCGGCACGATTGAAACTGCCTCCCATCCAGAGCTGGCGGTAAGCACCGTGTTTCACTTCATACAGTCCGTTCGGCAGCACTCGTGTCTGCACATCGGTCTGCAGATAGGCCCACAAAGCAATCTTGGTGCCATCCAGCGGAGGCTGTTCCACCACAGACAGCGCGCAATCGGAGCTTTCTGCCGTAGCGGCAAGCAACAGTTCCGCTTGGTTGGCGGCATCACTCAGGAAGTATCTTTTAAAAACCGCCACGGCTCCGGACAGTTCTTTTTTCAGTAAAGCGGCATACGCATCCAACACGACATTCATCTGTTCACGATAGGTCTGTTTCGGGTCAGTGGCATGTATCATCACATGGTATTCCGTCACTCCGCCGGTCACAACAAATGCAGCCACTTCCGCCCTGCCTGAAGGATAAGAGTATGATGTGTATTTCATATCATTAACAAGAGATTGTTTCAATCGCAAAGATAAGTTTTTTATCCGACAAGGAGTAGTGAAAATCGCAACTTTCGCTTGTTTTGTTCTTATAAAAAAGTTACTTTTATAGAAATCTATAAAATATACAGTTATTATGAGCGAAAATATTTATCCCATCGGCATCTACAACCTGAATTAATAGGAATCTATGTCAATCCGTAATGAGACTATAAACCGGCTTTCTCTTCCTTCACCCCTTCACCTTTCGCATTATTTCCCTATCGTTCAACCCTTTCCGGTGAAACTTCTTTCTTCCTTCTCACCACCTCATATACATTGCCGTACTTCGTATGCCGGCGTTTCAGTCCCACCCGCAGCAGCACCGAACCGAACTGCATGGGATTGCTGCCACGCATCAAGGCGGGATGCGTTTTTTGTAACTCATCAAAGATGTCGGCGGCAGTCAGGTCGAAGCTCTTCTCTGCCGGAAGCGGGGTACGAAACAAGCTGTGAACCGCCTCCTCCACAAGGCTGACACGATAGAAAGCCTCGTTATGCCATTGCAGTTCCTCCTCCTCCGGCTTGGTGAACCAGTTGCGCCGCCCGGCAATGAGTTCCGCTTTCAGTTGGGCAAAAATCTGGTCGTGCTCTATGCCTATGCAGTCAATATTGTGCTTCACCTCGATGCAGAGGAAGCGCCGGCTCCCGGTGGGGTCGGTCAGCAGGTCGAACCGGTTGCTGGTGCCGATGAACGAGGCGATACGGGGCAGTTGCCTGAAGTTCTGCTGATAGGCCTTGCGGATGTTGAGCACCGACATCTGCATCAGATTTTTCAGTAAGGGCATTTTGTTGTCGGCATACTTGTCGAACTCGTCCATATTGAGCAGCCCCATTTCCGCCAGCATTCTCTCAGCTTGTCCCTGCGAGGTCAGTTTCAGGTTGTCGGCGTAGTAACGCGTCAGCACGTCAGGCATCAAGGCGCGACAAAAGCTGGATTTCCGTCGTCCCTGCTCGCGGCTGACGAGAACGGGAGCCACGCTGTTGGCATGCAGTCCGGACACGCCCATCCATTGCGAGGCAAGTCCCAGCATCCAGGTATGGAATCCCCGCACCCAGTGAGGCCGAGAAGAGACGCGGCAGGCAAGCGCAGTCAGCCGGTCCTTGCCGTCCCAATCGGGCAGTTCGTCCATGTAGAGCAGGAAGGGATGGTAGGCAGGGATGTAAGTGGAATAGACGTATCGGTTCAAGTCCTTGTCCCAGCAAGGAATACCTTCGGCATGGGCTTCGATGCAGAAAGTGTTCAACTCGCGCTTGCCCACGGGGGTGAAGGCGGCAGAGCGTTGTCCGGCGGGGCGGAACTCGGTTTCATCCGTCAGCAGATTATAGCGAAAGTCGTAGCGCGAAGTGAGGAACTCCTCGATGTCGCCGCTCAGTGCAGTCACGGTGCTTGCGGCTTTCGCGCTCCGGCGGCGCTGCTCTTCCCGCTCCTTCCAGTTTCGGTCGGTCGTTTCTTTTTGTGCGTGTTTCAGCCTTTCGGAAAAGGCTATCAGTTGTCCCGCTTCCTTCAAGAGCCGGTGTTGCTGCAAAGTCATCAGTTTTTTCTTCATAAATATTTTTTATTAAAATGATTATTGGGAGGTTTCGAGGAAGGGAATCATCCTTTCTTTCCTCTCGCCTCTTCGCCAAAGTTACTGCCTGCCGAGGGCGTTTTGCAAACCATTCTCCGCTTATTCTTCAAAAATCATTCCTGCCGACAAACATACTTATTTATGCTTCGGAACCCTTTATTTTCAGTACCTTTGCACGGTTCTTTATAAGTGAACGCCCCGGGTCGTCCAATCGACTGACTTAGGTCGTTCAATCGAACGACCCGGGTTATTCGTTCGGCCGACCGGAGTCGTTCACTTACAGGAAGACACTTCCGAGGGAAGAAACAAGTATGTTGAACGCACTAAAACCTATTGATATGGCAATACTATATGACTGGTACGAGAATCCGGGCACTAATGAGGAAGCCCCTGAAGAGAGAGGCCTCCATCCCCGCCCGTTGCTCAACGGGAAAGTAACCATGCGGCAGCTCTACAACCGCGTGCATGCCCGCAGCTCGCTCACGGTGGGCGACGTGATGAACGCGATAGACTGCCTGGCGCAAATTTGCGGCGAAGAACTGCGCGACGGCCACGAGGTGCACATCGAAGGGCTGGGCTACTTCGCCCCCACCCTGGAAGCCACACAGAAAGTGACCCGCAGCACCCCGAACAAGCACCTGAAACTCCGGCTGAAAAGCATCAGCTTCCGTCCCGACGTCAGGCTGAAACAAGCGATGACGGGAGTCAGTGCCATCCGCAGTAAATACACCCGCCACTCCCTGAAGCTTTCGGAAGTGGAGATAGACATGAAGCTGAAAGAATACTTTGCCGACCACGACGTGCTGATTCGCAGTGACTTCCAAGCGCTCTGCGGCATGGCGCGCACCACCGCGAACGTCCACCTGAAACGGTTGCAGCAAGAGGGCAAGCTGAAGAATGTGGGGAAGCCCACGCAACCCATCTACCGGGCCATGCCGGGATACTACGGCGTGTCGCGCGATGCAAAGGCGGGGCGATGAGGGTGGAAAGCGGTTTCACCGGGAAAGCCAATGAACAGGAGGATGGGAGAAGGAGGTGAAGGAGATGCAGGGATAAAAAGAAACATTCTGCGCCCTGAAATCAGGGGTAATACAAAAAGGAATGTGAATTGCATCCGGAAAGGCAATAGAGAATGAATGCGAAAAGGCGAATCTCACGACTCGCCTTTTCCTGATTTAACCATTAAACAATTGTACTATTCGGTTAATGCATTTACAATTATCCGATGTTACGGGCGACTAATAAAGTCGGGGGGGTAACGACAACTGCTTTGAGTTGAATAATTCATTTATAGATTATTCTTAAAGTGCCTTTTTAGAAAACACAATGGAGAAGAATGACGCAGGAACTGTGAAAGTCCTACCAGCAGAAAGCGGTTGTCTAACATTTCCATACTCCAAATAAATATAATTTCCATTGGTAGCACTCAAAGATTTTATAGTGTATGTGCCTGGCTTAATGTAAAAGTAATGAGCACCGCCTATATGTCCGGTATAATTAAAGATACCATATTCTTTTTTGTCAGAATCAACCAACACCCCACCGCCGTTTGTCTCTATTCCATACACTTTCATTATATTGTAACCTACTTTGGAAGGAGGAACATTATCATCAGTACCCGATGCTTGAACAATACTTGGAGTAGAGATTGTTCCTATATAATTTAAAGAAATATAGCCACCTCCTGTCACTTCGAAAATTGTACCAACCGTAAGTGCGCCCCAATTAGATTGTGCTGTACAATCCTCTAAAGCGACCACGCGGTAAACGCCATAAGCCAAGAAATAACAATATGGAGCAGCATTTGGGGTAGTAGTTCTCAAAACATACTGTTGACCACTTTCGTCACAAACAGTTATGCTTACGGCTACCGAAGCGTCAGCACCTCCTATCGGAAGTACAACCCGAGCATATCCGGTTGGTGTGGGAGGTACATTACTATCCATTGTATACGGTCCCAAAACATCCGCTTTAACAAAAAGAGCACAGAAGAACAGTAATATCAAAAAGAAAGTTCGTTTCATTGTTGCATTTTTTTAATTAGTAATAAAAGTATACGAGTGGTCGTTACCCACCCGTACCTTTCAATATTAACTATTTTTTCTTGAAGTTCCAGAACCATGCCGTACCCCAAGCGCCAGCACCGGGTTCAGGAGCACAAAGACGAAGTTCATCTTCTGTAATCTTCAAAATATGATACTCATACTGACGTGCATTTCCTTGATTCGGCTGTATACCTAACAATGGAATAGTACCAGAGAACTCCATAGTACCTACATCCCAACCGGATTGCACCACATCTTCTGACACCTTGACAGAACCACTTTCACCACGACTTGTCTGAACACCAGTCAAACTAAGTGAGAACCAACCATTTAATCCATCATCAGGCAATCCTTTTCCTACAGCTTGTTCATCAATTTGCCCTCTACCGTTTCCGACATCTCCCACAGCATCACAAATCCACCAACCGGGGCCGGTATTGCCGAGATAACCTCCATTACCCCAACAACCGTCTGCAGCTTCTGTATTCCAGACCCAAGTGGTTGTTCCATAACCACCGTCCGGAGTTGTGCCGAATACATCAGCATAAATAGCGGGAAGATCTGTATACTCCGTTACTGCTATTGATTTGGAAGCCGATTTTGTTATGGAGCCGTCCGAATTAATGGTTGTTACATATACTTGCAATTCTTTATTAGGAGGAGCTACTTGAACCGACGGAGCCGTACCTTCTGCCAACTTGATATCAGACGTAGCATCATAAACCTTCACATAACGTGACGGAGTAGGAACAATCTGAATGTTGTTGTTTCCCTGGTTCTTGGCCACAAGTTCAAAAGTAAGATTTTCCGGTGTGACATTGGGATCCGGACTGATTTCATCCACTATCGGATCGCAAGCCACCAGCAGCATTGCAAACAAAGGTATTGCGAATAATATCTTTTTCATATCTTTTTTCATTTTAAATTCATATTCTATTCTTGCCAACCATTATACTCAGCACTTGCATCCGTATAACCCTCATTTTGTTCTACCTTTCCTTCATTCAGGAGGACTTGGTTTTCGGGAATCTTCTGGAAACCTGCCGTAGCCTTATAACGTGCGGCATAACCACCGTTCTGCGCCACATTACGGCTTTCAGCCCCATTTGTATAAACCTTTGCTCCCGTCTGTCTTTCAAGGGCATCGGCAGCAATATGCCAACGGCGAATATCGTTCCAGCGAGTACCTTCAAAACATAATTCCCAACGGCGTTCATTCTGCAATGCAGCCAACGAATATGTACCAATAGGTTCAAGTCCGGCACGACTACGCACTATGTTTATACCGGAAACATCTTCCTTCAATTCAGACTGCATCAACAATACATCCGCAAAACGAATCAAAACCAAATCATGAATAGAACCGGTTTGCATCAGATTATCATTAATCCAGCCGTCGGCACCATACATTATCTTCTCAAATACCGGCTCAATCGTTTTATTTCCAGCCGCATCCGTACTATAAGCCATGATAGAACCTATTTTCATCTGATAATAATCCGTTTCTTGGATAAAGCCGTCACCACCACCTTTATTATAACTCGGCATATCCTCCGTCTTGAATACGGAGGCCGGACGACGGGCATCATCTTGTTCTGCCACACTCCAATCATTATAAAAATTGGGAGCTACAGGACCGGCACCCCATCCTTGTCCGAAGGGGAAAGAATTGGCCTGATCATTGCCACGTACACCAAAATGCAGAGCATAACCGTTACCATAACCGATAGTAGTGCTCCAAGATGCAAGTTTATTATATTTAATGGCAAACATGGATTCGGGATTTACCGCTGCATCATCTTCTACCCACTTCAATCCCTGACCGGCAGTAAACGGAAAATCTTCTACCGTACATTTATTGGTATATGCCCACAAATTACGAAACTCAGGAACAAGACTATAACCAGAATTATTCACACAATCATCAATATACCCAACCACATCCTGCTTGGTCAAAGTTGTCCCATCAGGCAAATCAACTGAAGTCAACGGACTATAGTTCGTACTAACCAAATCGTTCAGAGTTTCACCATTGCCATACATACCAGTATAATACAACCAAGCACGTCCTAACATAGCTTCAGCCGTATATTTATCAACATGCCCATCCGACTTGCGAACAGCCGGCATATTTGCAGCCGCATCGCGAAGATCCTGCAGAATCTGCCCCCAGATAACAGCGGCAGTCGGAGGAGTAGTATCTTCGGGCAACAAAGCAGTAATCACCAAAGGTACGCGCCCATACATGGAAGCCAACTCGTAGTAATAAAAAGCACGAAGGAACTTGGCTTCGCCCTCAGCCTGCGCTCTTACTTCCGGATCCATTTCAATACCAGCAAGAGCCTCCAACAACGTATTGGCACGGTTGATTCCTTGATAGCGAGCCACCCAGTAGTCCTGCGTAGCATTTGTACCCGTATTACAAATAAGGTCCAAAGATTGCATCAACTTATCATTGGGACCACCACCACCCAACATATCATCGCAAGCCAGCAGAGAATTATACAAGAAAGACTGCTGTGGAAAAGCATTGACATTATTCAGGTTCTGATATATGGCAGCTAAAGCCTGATTGGCATCTTCAGCCGTTTTAGGAAAATTGGTCGTATCTTTTTCCGTCAGACTCATCGAGTCCAAGCTACAAGAAGCAAACATTCCTGCTATCATCAAAGCTGCACCTATTAAATATGCTATTTTTTTCATCGTGTATCAATTTTAGAATTTAACATTAACACCTACCATATAAGTACGAGGTTGAGGATAGTTACCTACATCAACACCGGTTACCCACGGTTCTTTGTCATTGAGGGCTCTACCATTCTCCGGATCCATCCCTTTATAACCGGTAAAAGTAAATAGATTCTGTGCAGCAGCATACACACGAAGTTGCTGGAACGGACAGTTCTTCCAAATTCTCTTGAAATCGTATCCTATAGTCAGATTTTGAATGCGAACATAGTCGGCATCATCAATATAAATATCTGAAATGGCCTGGAAATTCTGTCCACTATTTCCCGGCGCAAGCAGCGGATATCTGTTTGAGGTTCCTTCGCCATGCCAGTAATCGTAAACTTCTGTCGTATAGTTTTCATACTGTCCATCTGAGAACTTTCGCCAAGAGCGAGCTACCTGTGCACCAAAAGCGCCATAGGTTGTTACAGAGAAATCAAATCCTTTATATTCCGCACTTAACGTAAGACCCATTGTCACGTCAGGATGAGGATTACCCAAATCAGTCTTATCGTCATCATTAATCACCCCATTTCCATCAACATCCACAAACTTCAAATCACCCGGTTTAATACTTGCACCTTGCTTAGAGTTTGCCGCATTTCCTTTACAATTCTGGTCAAGATATGCCTGCAAGTCATTCTGGTTCTGAATGACACCATCCGTCTTATAACCATAAAAATAGCCAATAGGATGTCCTTCTTCCATACGGACAAACCGACCCGTACTTTGAGCCAACAAATCATTACCGCCTTCAATAAAATGATTGGCGTTATTAACCTCCGTTACTTCATTCTTATTATAGGCCATATTGACATTCACCCCATACTTGAACTCCTTACCAATCTGATCTCTCCAGCCCATTGAAAGTTCAAGGCCAGTATTCTTTACCGTACCAGCATTTTGATATTGAGTAGCGAAACCGGAAGCCGCATTGGTACCCACTTCCACTAACAAGTCTTTCGTCTGCTTGCTATACCAGTCCATGGTAAAACTCAGACGGTTATCCAAGAAACGGGCATCAATACCGATATTGGTCTGTTCTGAAGTTTCCCATGTCAAATCGGGGTTAGCCAAACGATTCGGGTAAGCTCCGGTTGTACCTCCATTCTTATCCGAGCCAAATGTATAAAGACCATAATCGCCAAACTCGTAACCGGCACGCCAATTTGAGTTAGGGATATTGTCATTACCATTCTGTCCCCAACCAGCACGGACTTTCAAGAAACCAAGCCAAGAAGCAGTATTCTTCATAAAAGCCTCGTTTGAAATAACCCAACCAGCAGAGAATGATGGGAAATATCCCCATTGATTGCCTTTCGCAAACTTAGACGAGCCATCGGCACGAATGATAGCAGAAAACATATAAGTTTCCTTAAAGTCATAATTCAAACGTCCAAAATAAGACATCTTAGAACCATAATCCGAGGGATAACCATTTACTGTAGCAGTAGCTTTACGTTCTGTATTATGCAAATAAGCATGTGTAAAGTCACCAAAAGCACTATTATAACCGGTTGCCTCTACTGATTCGCCATAAGTTGGTCTTGATTTAGAATACTCTGTACCAGCCAAAACATCAAAATGATGTAAGTCTGTAATATCAAACCGATAACTCAACGTATTAGTCAAACTCCAGTTCCAACCCAAAGACACGTTATTTATCGTTTGGTCTTTATCACGGCTATCTCCCTGATTATTAATTTGGTAAACGGGAAGATATGAACGCCATGAACTTGACCATTGTTTGTAACTAACCTGACCTTTATAAATAAGATTCTTAAGTGGTTGTACTTCCAGATATGCCGCTGTGTTCAGATTAAAATTCTTATTCTTATTATTCCCAGCCTGATTATATACCATGTGAGCCATCGGATTAGAAGCATATGCAGTATAATCAAGTATACCATTAGCACTCGTTCCAAAATTCTTCAAATCATCATACATGAAGAAATCACCATTTTCATTATATACAGGAATCAGAGGAATAGCACGCAAAGCATTAGAAAGGTCATTCGAATATTGATTACCTAACTGCACACCTTGATTCTGTTTGTGCTGATAATATATATTCTCACCAAACTTTATCACATCCACATCTCCCTTACGATATATCACATGCTCAGAATTAATGCGGAAAGTAAAACGACGATAGTCAGTCTTCACCGGACCACCGAATGCACCATCCTGATACTGATAGCCTATACCTGTCGAAAATTTGGAGAATTCAGAACCACCTGTTACATTCAACGCATGATTAGTAACCACAGCATTTTTATTCCGGAATTCTTTTACCCAATCTGTACCAGGATTGGTACCATTCTGATAAGCAGTCAGCAAATCAGCATCTACGAATTTTGACCAATCATACGGTTGGCCTCCATTATTATAGGCCACTTGATCCATTACCGCCATATATTCTTTGGCATTCAACATATCAGGCATCTTATATATATTTGCCCAACCTATGTTTCCATCATAAGATACAGAAACCTTTCCTACCTTACCCTGCTTCGTAGTAATAAGGATAACACCGTTGGCACCGCTCGAACCGTAAATTGCACAAGATGCAGCATCTTTCAACACGTCAATACGTTCAATATCGGCAGGATTCAAGGCGTTAATATCGCCACCGGCTACACCATCAATAACGTAAACTGGAGCTGTATTTCCGTTAGTACCAGCACCACGAATATTAATTTTAAACCCATCACCCGGCTGACCGGAAACGGCCTGAATATTTACACCCGGAGACTGGCTTTGTAAAGCGCCCAATGCCTGCGTAGTATTTAATTTTGCGATGTCTTCGCCTTTTACCTCAACCGTAGCACCTGTCACCAGTTTCTTCTTCTGTACACCGTAACCCACTACGACTACTTCATCCAACAATTCCGTATCTTCCTTTAGCTGAATCTTGAAACTAGTCTGGTTACCTACCACTATTTCTTGCGGCTGATAACCGATAAAAGACACAACAATCGTTGCTCCCGGCTGAACATTCAATGTGAAATTACCGTCAATGTCGGTAATGACACCATTTGTGGTTCCTTTCTCCAATACATTGGCACCGATGACCGGTCCCATTGCATCTGTTACAGTACCTGTGATTTTTTTTGCTTGCTGCACAGCATCTATTGCATCGACCGATGCGGCGAAAAGTTGCGGAGTATAAGTCAGGCTGACAGCCGAACAGATACCCACGAGCAGCGCGGTTCTTCTGAAATTTAAATTCATACTTGTATTTTTCTTAGATTAATGAATTGGTATTGCCTGGCGGCATCTACCGTTTAATATAAGGTTAAACTTCTCTTTTTGAGGAAAAATTAAATATACCTTATTCTATAAAGTGGTTGGTATACATATCACTCCTTTCTCATAGGCATTTTTCATTTCATTAGCGGTTAAACATTATATGATTATTATCAAATTTTAATTAGGCTTGACAAAAGTAGACTTTTAGCAGCAAACCTTATAATACTATTTTATCAAATAACGACACTCATTTAACATCCATTACTATTTTTCCTAAAAAGTATAAAGCATGAATTCTATAACCAACAACTAAAAGCTATAAAAGACAGAAAGGGTTGCCCCGATACTAACCAGAGACAACCCTTTCTATTTTATTATTAAAAATTGCTATTCCATAGAAGGAAGCTCTTCACGGGAAACAACAAATTCCTGGCTCATAGCATCCTTCCACCATGCTTCATCAGCATGGACTACCGGGCTACCATCCTCATTTGTCCCGTCATACCACGGCATGAACCAACTCCAACGTGCACCAGATGCCCATTGTTCGGAAATAAGTCCGACCGTACCACATTCACTCAGCGAAACAATCTTGTTTCCATAATTTTCGGCAATGGAAGTATATTCTGAAACACAATCTGCAGTTTCCTTATTATAAACATCACGTCCCACGATGTCTACATATTGATCTCCCGGATACCAATCGGCATCATTGCCCTCGGTAGTCCAAACCCAGATAAGATTATCCAATCCTTCAGTCTTGAAGTAATTGAACATAGCAATCCACAGAGATTTAAAGCTGGCAGCATCCTTACCCCACCAGAACCAGCCACCGGCTGCCTCGTGGAATGGACGCCACAATACCGGAATATCCGCATCTCTCAATAGCTTCAAGTAAGCGGCAGCATTTTTCAAATCTTCGGTAAACACCTTGTTTTCCCAAGTGCCTTCCACTGTGGCATTGGTAGCATCAAACTCCGTATCTGCCTTATAAAAGGCATAATCCTTATTCGGGTCGAGAGCTGTACCGTTATTTTCAAGATAAACAGCAACTGCTGTATAATCATGTCCACCAATGATGAGACCACCTTCTTGCAGGGATTTCAAAACATCTTCGGTAATCACCAATGTATAGTCCCCGGATATGTCAAAATAATCAGTTCCTGAAGCAATCTCGCTCCAACCACTGTTTTTGAACGAACCTTGTGCACCCGCTGCCACATCCTTCACAGCCACGCGTATCACCTGACCCACTTGTGCATCAGCAAAGACAGCTTTTGCAGCATCATCCGTCATCTGTACATTTCCACTCCAATCACCCGGCATTACTGTCTCTCCTTCCCATATTTGGGTAGAAGAAGCTTCGCCTACAGCTTTCTTGGGTACATTCCAATGCCACATGGCAGCTACGATGCCACCTTTGTCAGACCAATCCTTAACAGGAGTAATGTCACCGTAATTAATCCAGTCTGCTCCAGCTACAGATGCCGGCAGATGAACATAGTCGAAACAGTTGATAGCCGGATATTTTCCAGTCCATCCATACACCTTTTCGGACATTTCCGTATTCCAGGCAACATTGGCCATCATAGCTGAAAGTGTCTTCGTCTCGAAGTTATCCAATAGATAATTGTACAGTTTCACAGCTTTGGCCGAACTAGCGGCAACCAGTGCCTTGTCCAAAGCGACAGTAGAGAACTGAACCGATACAGCCGGAGCAGGCATCTGGTTCGGTCCGGTTACTATTCCCTCGGGGATAGAGAGAGAACAAGCCGTCTCTCTCCCGGGAACATTCACTTTTACAGTCAGTATATTGCTTGCGCCAAGTACATCGGCACTTATCAGTTCACCACCGGTAAACTTGATTTCGCTCAGATTGTCTGTTGCAAAGAATATATTCTTGTCATATTTCACCTCAATAGTGATTTCTCCCGTTTTCACTTTGGCTGCTCCACTTTCAGGAGTAGTAGACACCAATACCGGTGTATCCACTGCTGGGATATCATGATCGACATCAGTATCGCAGGAGGCAAAAGTAAAAGCTGCTATCAACGAAAGCATCCATTTTATATTCAGTTTCTTCATCTTAATTATGATTTTATTTCATTCTTAATCAGGGCATCCATAGTCACATTCTTCAAGCCACAATTCATCAATTTACAATCGTTATTTTTGTAAACGTCAAATCACTGCCCTGAATAATGATACCTACATTTGTCTGGTCTTCACAATCTCCTTGTTTAGCTTGAATATTATCAAGTATCTCCTGAGTCAACGTCAACTCCATCACACGGCTCTCGAAACTCCAGCCGTAAATGTCGGTCGGTACCATAGTCTGATTAAACAAAGAGAACGTAATACCGCTCCAATCACCATAATTAAACTGAGCCTGTGCCCAAGTCTGGTCTTTCTGATCGAAATAGACTTTCATGACAGTACCTGCCGTTACCTTGGCAAAAGATGCAGCCGGTACCAATACACGTCCTCCATCACCCCAACTAATATCGAGCGGACCAGCCCAAACTGTTTCTTCATTGGCAACTACAAGAACATCATAAGCAATTTCACCATTTGAAGAAATCAGTTTCAGGCTATAAGTTCCATCCAGTTCAGCCGGTACATTCAACATCAATACCCCTTTAGCCGCATCATTGATATACTGGACTGAAGCCTCATTCAGCAATACATTTGTCAGTTTATCAGCATTAACAATCTCAAGTTCCACAATTCGTCCCCGAACCAATTTGTCAGGCAATGCCGGCAAATAGGCGCATACCGGTTTCTCTATTGTCAGAGACGGTGCTTCCACAGATTCACCATTGGCCATTTTCAAAAGTAAGGCCCCAGTTTCGGCAGTTGTAGGTACAGTCAAAGAAATGGCAGTAGCAGTGGCATCGGATACGGTAACTTCCACATTACCACTGAATACAACAGCCGAAACTACATCCATATTTATTCCTTTGACAGTCAAAGCCTCTCCTGCCGGGACCGTCGCCGCACTATAAGAAATGTTTTCCGGCTTTGCCGTTGCAATAGATACGGCAGTTGCTTTTCCACTATTTGTATTCAATTGCAAATCACCACTAATAGCCGCAGCCGGCATCAAGACCTTTATTTCAGTCGAGTTTTGTGATTCCAATCCTACTGCTTCTTCTACACCAGGGAACGTTACATCAGTCACCAAATCCATATTGGTACCTTTCAAGGTAATCATATCTCCACCACGCAAGTTCACAGCAGGAACAGCCACTACGTTCGAAGGCGTAGCTACTACAACAGTAGCAACCACAACTTTTACATCCGAAGCAGGAAGTACCGTAACTTCTCCGTCCGAGACATTATCCGGCAATGTAAAAGTAAGTTCATCTCCTTCGGAAGAGGCAGTCATCGTAAATTCAACTTCATCCCCATTCGGCATCTGCACTTTCTTCACCAAATCAAAGTTTTCACCAGAAACTCGAATGACATCCCCCGGCTTCTTATCTACCAGGTCGAGTGGAGCCTCTACCGATGGCAAAGTAACCTCCAGTTCCCCTTCAGAATAAATCCAATTGGGGATTTCAGCTCCATCAGACAAGATGAACTTACCGGTCTGAGCAGAATCAGGAACAATAACTTTAATCTCCTGACGGCTTTGACTGACAAACTCATCAGCAGGCACTGTTACCTCGTCAGCAAATATCACTTCTTTAATCAAATTCAAATATTCACCAGTAATGGTCAATTCACTACCAGGCTTTACTTCTGCCGGTGCAAAAGCCTCCAAAGCAATCGGCTCCGTAAATGTCAACTCGGTTTTTGTTGTAATATCCCCTTTCGGAGTCTTCAAGACAACCAACCCCGGCTGGGCTGTCTGAGGTACAGTGACACGGATTTCCGTATCACTGACTACTTCGATGTCTGTTATATCGTCGCAACCGGAAATAGCGACCGCAGTCACTTTATCCATGCCACTGCCTAGGAAACGGAGTACACCGCCGCGGGATACGGGACTCGGTCCGAATACATTCAGACTGATTCCCCCTTTATATTGGTTGGTATCTTCATCATCCCCATTGTCGCAGGCCGTAAACGTCAAGCAACTGAAGAGCATCAGGCACATCATCCACAGTGCCGGAAATTTATATGTTTTATTCATATCAGTATTCTATTTAAAAGGTTATTCAATAGGTACCACACGGATGTTGTCAATCATAATCACCGGATTGCAATCCTTACCTTCCACACCACCTGCCCAGACAAAGAATGTCAATCCGGTCAGCATAGTCTTGTCAAAAGTTCTATCACACTTATTACCTTCATGCGTCTTGTTGAACTCGGACAGATTCATGGAAACGGTTGTCCATTTACCACCCGTATCATACGAACCCGTATTCTTCCAAGGCAACCACAAACCGCGCGGCACATTCGTATCACTAAAATAAGCATTAGTTCCCGTCGCATAAGTCACCACATCATTACCCGTAAACATCACTTGTAGAGCGCAAGACTGCCACGGATTGGAAGAAGGAATATTCACCTCGAATTTCAGTTGCAAGCCATTGACGCCATACTCCTCGAGCAGTTCTGCAAACTCAGGACGTGCAGAAAGTTCGGGATAACCGGCAGACGGTTCCGGCCAATAGTTGAACGAGAACTCATCTTCTGCCCAAGTAGCTCCGATAGCACCGTCAAGTGCTCCGGTGAGACAGATATAAGCACCGTCAATACTGTTTTCATCGGCTTCTCTCAACACCTTGCTACCATCGCGCCAACCGTGGGCAATAGCCATACCGCCATGAGAACCGTCCCAGTCAAAGAGAATGTTACGTGTATCATAATAGCGGAACTTGGAACGTCCGGTACCATAAATGGACTTCACGTTGATATAGCCTGCAGGAGCATTGTCCGGAAGAATAAAGCTGACCGCAGTCTTGGTTATGTTCGTAATATTAGTCACTTCCACATTACCGGCCATCGTAATGGTCAGCGGCACATTCGGGTCATCAATGAAATAGTCACCAATCAGTGTCACCTCACTACCCGGCTTTGCAAACTCACAAGAAATGGAGTTCACGGTAGGAGCCGGAACCAACACCTTGAAATCATAATCTATGGTATCCTTTGCTTTGGTCACCATATAAATCTTATCAGTCACTACCGAAGGAATCTCTTTCGGAACATCTACCATAAGTGTATGGTCAGTGATGTAACTGGTATTAAGTATCGCCTTCTGGTCATTGAAATAGAGCTCGTAAACACTCCGCAGATTTTCACCGACCAGACAAATCGTATTCGCCATATAAGCCCCCGTCAGCAAAGAGTCTGCCGCTGCCGGATCAGGGACACGAACATATTTCAAGGTAGGCTTTCCCCCTGCCACTTCATATTTATCCGGTTCATCCTCACAAGCCGCCATGGAAAAGCCTGCTACAACAACAGCTGCCGCGAAGAACCAATTCGTATATCTATTATTTTTCATCTTTTCAAGCATTAAATTAATAACTGAATTCAGAACGTACATCTACGTGTACCGGGTCTTTCATCAAATTAGGATTGAACACCATGTCTTCTGTCGGGAACGGCAATGTAAAGCTGGAGACTGTCACATTCGGCGCCTTTGCATCCGGATTGTAACGGGTCTCGTCCGGATTCACCGTCCAACTGCCGTTTTCATAATAAGCCTTATAAGTAGTACCCAGACTATAATAAACATCACGGCGCTGTGCCTTCAGCTCATTGATAGCACGCTGGGAATCATAATATGCCAAACGTACATAATCATACCAACGGTCGCCTTCGCAAGCCAGTTCCAGCCGGCGTTCCTTCCAGACGTCCTCCCAAGTAATGGAGGTTTTCGGAGTAACTCCCGGAATGGCACGGCCACGTACTGCATTGAAAGCATCCAGTGCACTCTGGTCTGTAGTAGAGGTAGCCAGTCCCATTTTCGCCTCGGCATATACCAGATAGATATCGGACAGGCGCAGGATATGGGTTGCCAGGCCGCTGTACATATTACCAGCCGATACGCCCAAGCCCAATACATGGTCATTATTGTTACCATAGAGATGCTTCACGTGATTGGCACCGGTAGGAGACTGGTAATCGCCATTAGGTCCTCCCTTACCATATTCGGCATCATAAATAAACCGCAGATAATCAAATCCACCCTTGTCCTGCCAGAAATAATCGTATACATCACCTGCCATCATCATAGTAGCCTTACGACGGGTATCCGTATCCGAACGCGTCTCAGGACTTTCCAAAGCGGAAATTCCAAATGCATCCTGCAAATCAACCGACGGACCTGCATAGCCGCCCCAGCAATCACCAAATTCATCGAATCCCACCATTGCCAAGTCCGACTGCAACGTATTCTGCTGTGTCCAGGGGTCACGTCCTGCCGACCAGTGCCAGGAGAAGAGACACTCTTCATTCTTGTTGTTTGCCAAACGGAAAACATCGGAATAGTTAGCCAGCAAGTTACGGCCGGAATTATTAATTACATCCTTGGAATATTCTGCCGCTTTCGCCAAATCATCCGCATTGCGGGTACCGGAAAGGCCACTCTTAGTTAGATACACCTTAGCCAAAAGACCTTCGGCACAATAGCGGTCAATACGTCCCGTTTCACCTCTGGCCGGAAGCAACTCCATAGCTTTCTCCAGAGTCATAATGATATATTCGTACACATCTGCTGCCTCCACTTTGAATTTGGAGTTATAATTACCGGAATTCAATTCGTCCGTATTATCATGGATAATGGGTACTGCGCCAAAACTACGTACCAAATAGAAGTAAGCCATGGCTTTCCATGCCAGACACTCGCCCATACACTGATTTTTCACTGCTTCTGACGCATTTGCCGTCTTCAAACGAGTATATACAGTATTGGCATGGCCAATCACTGCCCATAGAGAATAGGACATGTTCACAAGGTTTTCATCCGTACCATTCACCGTAAAATTCAAGTAAGGGCTGTTTCCCTCGTATACGTTTCCGGACAAGATTTCACCGACTTTAATAAAACCGCGCTGAAAGTCATACCAAGGTGAGTTATAAAGATAATTAACCCCCTGCACACATTGTTCGTCATTCTGATAGAAGTTCGATTCGTTATAATTGTCTTCGGTAGGACGGTTCAGGAAATCCTCGCATGAAACTGTTCCCATACCGAGTACAGCTGCAAACGCCCAATATTTAATATATCTGATTTTCATGTTTTCTTCAATTTAAAGTGTTAGAATGAAACATTCAAGCCGAATGAATAAACTGTAGGAGACGGATAACGTCCGTTGTCCAAACCATAGACATTGACGCTTGAAGTGCTGGCACCAATTTCAGGGTCATAGCCGTCATAACCGGTAATGGTCAGCAGGTTCTGGATATTGGCATAGATACGCAAGTTGCTCAGTCCCAGTTTATCAATCGTCTTTTTCGGGAAAGTATATCCCAAAGAGATGTTCTTCAGACGGATATAAGAACCATCTTCAATATAACGGTCACTGATACGGTCGTTGTCATTCGGGTCATTGATAGTGGCGCGTGGAATGGAAGCTCCCGGGTTTGCCACCATGACGTTAGACACATCATTATACCACATCGTTCCATCTTCGTAGACCTTGTTCGGATTGATAGGAACAAGCTGTGCACGTCCGTTTACAGCATTCAGCTGGTTAGTCCAGGGAGAGTTCATATGTGTCAGCTTCATGGAAAGGTAGTTGTACACCTTGTTGCCATAGGAACCGTTGATGAAAACGGACAAGTCGAAGTTCTTGTAACGGAAAGTATTGGTCCAGCCAAAAGTAAACTTAGGCATCGGAGAACCGATATTGGTCTTGTCATAGTCGTCAATAACGCCATCGGGCACACCGTCAGGACCACTGATATCCTTATATTTCACATCACCCACCCATACGGTATTGGTACGGTCGAATACACCGTTTGCCGGGTACTTGGCAGGTTTCGGAGAAGTCTGAAGGTCCTCCAGGTCCTTGTAAACACCATCACAAACAAATCCATAGAAGTTATAAAGTGATTCGCCTACACTGGATACACTGACTACATCGGTCCACTGTCCGTAACCCACAATCTGCGCATTGGCTGTACCAGCCAATCCTTTCAGTTTGTTCTTGTTGAAAGAAATCTGGAAGTCAGAATCCCATTCAAACTTACCCGTAATAGGATGTGTGTTCAGAGAGATTTCAAAACCGGTATTCTCTATGTCACCATAGTTACCTTTCGGAGCAGCCAATGCAGAAGACGCATTACCGGAAGTACCCATATAAGAAGGCAACTGCAACGGCATCAACATATCACTGGAAGTTTTCTTGTACCACTCTACCGTCAGGTTGATACGGTCGTGCAGGAATCCCAAATCCACACCGACGTTCCATTGCTCCTGGGACTCCCATTTGATGGAAGTATTCGGTATATTGGAGGGGCGATACCCCATACCCAGACCGGAAGGCATACGACTCATGGATGTACCCCAAGCATAACCACCGATGTTGGCATTACCAGTTTGTCCCCATCCCAGACGCAACTTACCGTTACTGATGACCTTCTTCAACGGTTCAAAGAACGTTTCGTTGGAAAAGCGCCAGGAAGTAGCCAATGAATGGAAGCCTGCCCAACGGTTCTCGGGACCGAAGTTTGAAGAGCCGTCATAACGATAGGTATAAGTACCCAAATAACGGTCGGCATAGTTATAAGTCAGACGTGTAAAGAAAGATGCCATAGACGAGCTTCCAAAACCTGCATTGATAGTCGGGGTTCCCGTACCCAAGGCAGGATTGTGCACTTCATCCGAAGGCAGACCGCTATTGAACACACTCGTGAAGTCATAGCTGGACTCCCAGCACTCCTGGCCCACCATGGCTGTATAATGATGCTTGTCGCCTATGTTTCCGGAATAGGTCACATAGTTCTTCAATTGCCAGAATGTACTGCTGTTTTTCTGGATATTGCTTTCATTACTGGAACGTACCCATCCACCCAAATCAACCATCGGCTTGTAGCGCTCACCTTTGCTGGAACTGATGTCATAACCCAATTCGGCATGCCATACCAGATTTTTAATCGGAGTAACCTCAAAGAAAATATTACCCGTCAGTTTCTGACGGTCCAGCAGAATGTCATCCATCATGGCAAGGGCAATCGGGTTAGGATTCGTGTAGCCTTCGCGAACAACGGTGGCATAGCTGCCATCCAGATTATAGATAGGTATATCAGGAAGAGTGGTCAACGAGTAGTTAATCAAACCTTCATCACTGTCTGCCAGTTTCAGGTCATCACCCGTTGCTGTATAGGTGGCGGTCAAACCGAGTTTCAACCACTTCTTCAGTTGGGCATCCAAGTTGGCACGGAAGCTGTAACGGTTAAAGTTTGAACCGATGATGGTACCGTCCTGATCCATATAGGAAGCTGATACGTAGTATTGTATCTTCTCTGTACCACCTTGTGCCGAAATCTGGTGCTGATGCTGCAAAGCAGTCTGGAAGATGGCGTCCTGCCAGTTTGTACCTACTCCCAGCAGAGAAGGATCGGCATAATAATTACTAGGGTCAGAGATTTCACCCATGTTTGCCAAATCATTATAATAAATGGCATACTCACGCAGATTCATCATATCCAGACGCTTTGTCTGGCGTTGAACGGCAAACATACCGTCATAAGTAAACTTAGCCTCACCCGCCTTACCACGTTTGGTCGTAATCAAAACCACACCATTGGAACCTTGCGCACCGTAAATGGCGGTTGCCGAAGCATCTTTCAGAATTTCCATACTGACGATATCAGCAGGGTTGATGGTGGAAAGCGGAGAAATGGTGGAAACCGAGCCATTACCCAGTGCATCGCCCAAACCATAAGATGAACCGCTTTGTCCCTGACTCTGTACAATCACACCGTCAATTACATACAACGGCTCGGCATTAGCATTGATAGTGGCCTGACCACGTACGCGGATAGAGGAGGAAGAACCCGGAGCACCGGAAGTGCTGACTGCCGTCACACCGGCAGCACGCCCTTGAAGGGACTGGTCGAGATTGGTGATAATAGAACCCTTAATCTTGTCTTCACTCATGGAAACGGAAGCACCGGAAAGGTCGCTTTTCTTCATCGTACCGTACCCCACAACCACCACTTCGTCCAACATCTCGGAGTCTTCCTTCAGCGTGATGTTCACTGTTGTCTGGTTCGTTATCTTTATTTCCTGGCTGACATAGCCTATAAAGGAGACTACAATGGTAGCTCCCGGTTTCACATTCAAGGCAAAGTTACCGTCAATGTCGGTAATTACACCATTCGTTGTACCTTTTTCCAATACATTGGCACCGATAATAGGGCCCATAGCATCACTGACGACACCCGTAATTTTCTTTGTTTGCTGCACTGCCTCAACGGTATCCGTCGATGATACTGCGAAAAGCTGAGGAGCATAACCCAGACTGAACACCGAGCATATCCCCGCAAGCAGCGCTGTCTTTCTAAAATTCAAATTCATACTGTATTTCTTAGATTTAAAACAAACACAAAACCTCCCAAAAGAAGATTTTTTTAGTTAACAAAATGAGAGTAAGTCAAGAAACCGTGACATGCAATCAAGGCGTTGACACTTAAAATTACTTCCAAACAATTCATGTTTTCACAGCATCATTCTTCTTTTCTTCCATAAGCACAATTCTTTTTTCTTAATTATTAATGGTTAAATCATATTGTTTTTAAAGGGCTATTTTTTCAGTGTCGTCAATTCGTCACGAACCATTCTCCCCCACTCTTTCATGTCTGCATCTTTCCAGTTTCCCTCGGAAGAAGCCGACGGATAAAGCATGGAACAAGTCTCGTCTTTGTCCGACAAGGACCAAGCCACCCAACTGATGGAATGCCGCTGCATCCACTCCAGCCAATTCCCCCACTCTTCTTTACTGATGGGGCCGTCCCCACTTGCCTCCATACCGGCGCATTCGGAAACGAAAATCGGCAAGCCCTTGCCCAGAGCATAGTCGGCGCGGTCGCGCAGCCACTGTCCGTGGGTATTGGCATAAAAGTGAAGTGTATACATTATATTGTCATATACGGTAATAGGATCGTCCGCTGCCAAATGGATGTCCTGGTCCCAATGCGGACAACCAACGAGGATAACGGCATCCGGTTCTATGGCACGAATCGTCTTGATAACCTCCACAGAGTATGACTTCACCTGCTCCCAACTGTCTTCCACCGGTTCGTTGAAAACCTCATAGATGACATTAGGAACCCCTTTGTAACGGGTAGCCATTTGGGTGAAGAACTCCTTTGCTTCTTCCTGCCTCAGATTGTGGCTATGCCAGTCGATGATGACGTAAACGCCGTTCTCGATAGCAGCATCCACCACCTTTGTAACACACTCAATACCGAACTCGGGCTTGTTCACATAGCAGGCGCTATCCAAATCCACTCCCATAGAGGCCCGAAGCACCTGTGCGCCCCAGTCATTGACCAGATAAGCAACCGAAGAGGCATTGTAGAAACGAGGCCAGAACTGATGCCAGCCATAGCTGACACCGTGTAATACCACCGTATCGCCTTCGGTATTCATCAGCTGCGTACCATTGACCACCAATGCCGGTAGCGTTTCCTTTACATTTTCATTCTTCGACGGGTTTGTTCCACAACCAATGGTCATACCTAGGCAACAAACCGCCAACATAACTTTCCATATGCTTTTCATATCATACTTAGTATTTAGAGTAATAATCTTTCTTATATAACGGTACAAACGCTTTGTACACGCTTACATTCTAATTTTCAGGTAGGGATTACACGGAAAAGCACAGATAGGTTCAATTTTGCAGCTCCCGGTTTTCCGCTTTAATTATTTCAATAGTGCTGTCTGTGGCAAAGACAGAGTTCAGTCCTTGTTGTTCTTGAGCCGGGTCACCGGTATAGTCATCTCCCTTTTCCCAAAATACATGGTCGGGATTTTGTCCGGCAAAACCACCCCATGCCCAGAAATTGCATCCGGCAAAGAGTCCGCCGCTCTCACGGTCCTGGCGGATGAGGTCGAATACATAACGGTAATATTCATCGCGGGCAGTGGTCGGTGCCTCTTTGGAAAAGCTGAAACCGTCACGGGGAAAACCGAACTCCTCCAAAACAATCGGCTTGCTGTACTTCCGAGCAATGACCATGTGGTCATCTATATACTTCTTAGTATTTTCCTTGGCACGCGGAAGAAGTTCCTTCAGGCTGTCTGCCTTCACCCAACTCCAGTTGTAAGGCCAGATGTGGATATTCAGATAATTGATGTTGGGGTCGGCATGAATCTTCTCGAAAAGATTCATATCCATTTCGCATCCCCACGAGCCCTCACTGCCGGAAGACACCATGTGGTTCGGGTCGAGTGACTTGATTTGTGCAGCCACATCGGCCATCCAGCGGGCAAACGGTTCCTTGTTCTCGTCAGAGAAAGCGCGAGGCTCGTTACCAATCTGCCAGGACATAATAGTAGGGTCATCCACATATTTTATCTGATTATACCTATTGGTGCGTGAAACAATATAATTGACATGATTGGCAAACAAAGCCTTCGCGCTGTCCGATTGGGGGAACTGCTTGACATACTCCATATAGGCGGGCCATCCGTCTACGGCAGGTACCACGGCATCACCGTGTCCGGACCATTGCAGGTAAACGGAATAGCCACCGCTCCATTCCCAGGAATTGTTCAAATAGAGGACAGCTGTCATATCACGTTCACGCAGTTCATTCATAAAATAATCCAATCCGGCTAAAATAGTATCATTATAGACGCCCGGTGCCACTTGCAAAGAGGGCTCTACCCGCGTCTTTATGCCATTTTCACCGTCAGCACCCACCAATACGCGCAGGTTGTTGATGCCAATACTTTTCAGAAAGTCCAGCTCCTTATGCAACCGTTCACGATTGCCGCCTTCACCTTCGGAACCAAGAATAGCACCGTACCAGAAATTGGCACCTACAAAATAATAGGGTTTTCCGTCGCGAACGAACTGTCCATCGGCGTTGACCTTAATAAACGAATGCTCCGCAGGCTTAGGGGCACATGCTCCCAAAAAGAATAAAAGTACTGTCAGCAAAAAGAATTGTTTCTTCATATTATCAGTTTTTAAGCGATACACAAAGATACGCGGCTCATATCATAAAAAATGATACTATATTATCAGATTAATATGCCAATGTGATTAATCACATTGGCACATTAAGTTGTCTCCGTATCCAGTCCAGCCATTCATCCCACTGTTCCTGATACCAATAATGCCCGGTTTCCAGATAAGGATGCAATTCCTTCGGAGAAGAAATCACATTGTAGGCTGCATACATGGAAGTGGGAGGACAGACTTCATCGTTATACCCCCAACTGAACCAACCGGGCACATTCAGCAGGCGGGCAAAGTTTGCCGTATCATAATAGCGCACCGTTTCAAGCTGCTTTTCATCGGGAGCACCATAATAATAGAAATAATGGGGCCAGCCGCAAGCACGCTTCTTGAAGAACGCTTCGTGGTCGCACAGGGCAGGATGAACAGCCGCCAGGAAAGTAACGCGTGAATCAAGAGCCGCCGTAATCACAGACAAGGCACCGCCCTGGCTGGAGCCCGTAACGCCCAGCGCTTTCCCGTTGTACTGCGGCAGCGAACAGATAAAATCCACAGCACGCAAAGCGCCTACCACCACACGGTTATAGTAAGAAGCATCCCGATTGTCGCGGCCGAACATCCAATAATTGCTCAGCGCCCCACCTGCCAGCGCATCATATACAGACTGCTGCATCGTGACGGGAATTCCGTGGATACCCACCTCCAATATAATTACCTTTCCAGGAGCCGTATACGTATCTCCCGCATAAGGGCGGACACCCGCACCGGGCACACGCAGCAAAGCCGGATACTTCCCTTCTTTCTTGGGAATACTGAGAATACCGTAAAAACGTCCTCCCCAAGCTTTTGTCTGGAAGCTGACCTGATATACATTATCCGTTTCCGTACAGCGCTCGGGAAGCAGCGTCATAAGGGGATTCAACGGAGTCTTGCGCGCCTCTTCCAAGGTCTTGGCCCAATAATCCTGAAAATCGGCAGGAAGTTTCGTCACGGGTTGCAGCTGCTCAGGAGCATAGGCCGATGTAGCCAGCCCTTCATAAGTCCGGCCGTCCACATGCGCTTTGACCTTGCAGCGCAAGAAGCCTGCAGTCTTCATCGTGCCTTGCAACTTCAAGGTACCATCTTTCAGCACCACGTCTTTCTTTACTTCAGTAGGATACATTTCGGGGCCCAGTTCATAGTCAATCTTGACATCGGGCAAGAGGTTCTGTGCCTTCAGCACCCGGACGGTAAACGTACACTTCTCATTCAGACGATACACCCAATCGCTATGGTCGGGTGAAACGACTACACGAATTTCATTGCCGCGTATCTGCGCCGTCACAGCACATACACACAGCAGACATAAGAATAAGGAAAAAACTCTTTTCATGATATCAGATATTAGTATTAATCATCGGTGCAAAAATAGGCACTTTCAATGAAGAATACCAATACTTTTTTATCATATCACCAGCTTCTTTTTCCGATAATTCTCACGGAATTCCTTCGGCGAGCATCCCTTCTTCCGCTTGAACATACGATTGAAATTGGACAGATTGTTGAAGCCGCAGTCATAGCACACCTCTGCAATGGTACGCGTGGAATCTACCAACATACGCGTGGCAAAGCCCAGACGGATATCAATAATGTAGTCGGAAAGCGTCTTGCCGGTGCGCAGGCGAAAGAAACGGCTGAAAGAGACCGGGGTCATGCCCACCATATCGGCCAATGAAGCCAACCGGATATCCTCCTGATAATGGGTGGAAATGTATTTCTGCACCTTCTGTACCCGGCGGCTGTCAGAGAAAGTCTCTATCTTGGCAAACGAAGAACTGGACAACACCCGGGCATTGTCATAGAGGGAAAGTTCGTAAAGGATACGGAGAAAGTTCATCACGGCATAAAAGCCCTGCTCCTCGGAAGCCAGCTTATCCAGCCAGTTGTACACCTTCATGATGGCCTGCATGGGGAAACTAAGTCCGCACTGTGCACGCTCCAGCATCCGACGGATACTGTCGAACTGGTTCTTGTTGACAACGTTCCCGAAGAACAAGTCGGGAGAGAACTGGATGGTAATCTCCCGAATATCCCCGGAGGTACATTCATGTTGCTCCCATACATGCTCCAACTCCTTACCGGTTATCAGCACCAGGTCATAATCACCGATAATCTCGGCAGAATCGCCCACCACACGACGTACGCCGGAAGCATGTTCCGTGAAGTTCAGTTCATACTCTGCGTGACAATGGATGGGGTAGGTAAATTCTGTTTTGCGACGATCGGCAATATAGAAACAGTCACGTTCCGACAGAGGGGTTATCTCCCTCATGATATAGTTCTGGTTTTCCATAGGCATTGGTTAAAAAAATATCATGCCACAAATATACTCATTCTTTTTAATCCCACAACAGTACCATTTGTTACATTTAGAGGTAATAATTGTTATATATGAGCAGATACCCGGGAAAGTCCCACCCGGAAAAGCAAAACTTCCGTTCTTCTCCCCCTCAGGCTCTAATGTAAGGATGTATGAGATGTATATCTCATGCTGTACGAGATATACATCTCATACAACACGAGATGCGCATCTCGCACACTTACACACTATAGTTTGAGGAAGAAAGAAGCGGAGATCCCTCTCTTGCCCCATAGACAAAAGAAAGGTCTCCGCTTCGCCGGATGATATGAATGATAAGCTGCTTACTTCTGCAGCTTCAAAACGCAGGAAGTTTCCGGCAGGTTTTCCGAAACGACCGTCAGTGTGGCTTCTCCCGCTTCGCCGGTACTTTGCAACAGCACCTGTGCAAGTCCGTTGAATGCCTTTACCTGATAGGTGCGGGCATCGGCGTCGGCCGGACGTTCCGTAGCCTGATAAGCGGGGTCTCCATTCCCCACCCCAAGGATGCGTACCGGACCGGAGACGGTTATCGTCAAGTCGTTGCAGGCAGTGGGGACAAAACGTTTCTTCTTGTCCTGCAACTCAATGTTACACACTGCCACATCCCGATTGTCTGCCTGAATGACGGAACGGTCTGCCGTCAGGGAGATACGGGCAGGAGTACCGGTAGTCTCCACAGTACAGGCCAATATTTTCTTGCCGTTCTTATAGCCTACAGCCTTCACTGCACCGGGCTGGAAAACGGCTTTCCAGGAAAGATGGCCGTTTCGGGGCATCGGTTTGCGATCCAGTTTCTTGCCGTTCACAGTCAATTCCACTTCATCGCAGTTGCTGTATACCCAAATATCGATGCTATCACCTTCGTGACCTTGCAGATTCCAGTGAGGAAGGATGTGCAGCACCGGCTCATCCGTCCACCAGGACTTCAGATACCAGGCTTCGTCCTTGGGGAAACCGCAGTAGTCCAGAATGCCGAATTGTGAACCCGTAGCCGGGAACTTCATGGGGTTGGGCTCGCCGCGGTAGTCGAAACCCGTCCAATAGAAAAGACCCGCCAAATAGGGACGTTCGTCATAGAATTTCCAGCCACGCTCGATGCAGTTCAGCAGGCTGTCAGGTCCGTTCGGCTTGCGGTTGTGCGCCACCATGTGGCCTTTGTCGTGGGCATCGAAGTAGATGCCGCGCGTACCACAGCCCGTAGTCTCTTCCGAACCGAGCGCACGGCGGCCGGGATAATCCTTGCGGTGCTGCTCTACTGGATTCTGAAGGATGTAGTTATAACCGGCCACGTCTGCGGGAATCAAGATGGCAGGGCCACTGCTCGAAGCAACGGTCATGAGGCGCGTAGGGTCGAAACGGTGGCAATATTCGCGCATCGTGGCAGCAATGCGTGTACCGCTTTCTTTCCACTCGATGCCCCACTCCTCGTTGCCTACACTCCAAAGGATAATGCACGGATGGTTGCGGTCGCGGTCTATCATGCGTTTCAGCAGGCGAGTATGTTCCTCGTTGACACCCGTCAGACGGTTTTCTTCTATCACAAGGATGCCGAGGCTGTCGCAGGCATCGAGCATTTCGGGAGTCATCGGGTTATGGGAAGAACGGTAGGCATTGCAGCCGAACTTCTTCAGTTCCTTCAGTCGGTACACTTGCAGGGCATCGGGAATGCCGGCACCTACTCCGGGGTGGTCTTGGTGCATGTTCACACCTTTCAGTTTCAGAGGCTGTCCGTTCAAGAGGAAGCCCTTGTCGGCATCGAAGCGGATGTCACGAATACCAATCGGGGTGGCCACCACGTCCACCTGCCTACCGTTTTGCCAGACGCTGGTTTCCATTTTATAAAGGTAAGGATGTTCTGTACTCCATAGCTGGGGATTCAGCACTTTGGTACGCACCTTTACGCTACGCGTTTCTTGCGGCAGCAGGGTTATCTCTTCCGCCTCGTCCTCCATCTGCACTTGTCCGTCGGCATCAAGCAGACGGCACCATACTTTGCCGGAGACGGGGTCTTTTCCCGAATTCTTCATCTGCACTTCGGTCACCAGCACAGCCTTGTCGAAAGGAGCTTCCAGCGTGGAAGATACAAATACGCCGAAAGGAGCTACATGCAACGGCGCCGTCTTGTTCAGCCATACATGGCGGTAGATGCCCGCACCCTCGTAAAACCAGCCCTCCTCGAGCGTGGCATCCGCACGGACGCAGATAAGATTCTCTTCTCCGTAATTCAGGTATTCCGTAATGTCGTATACCTGCGTGGCATAGCCGCTGGGTTCGTGTCCCAGGTAGAAACCGTTTATCCAGATACGGGCATCACGGAAGATACCGTCGAACTGAAGATAAAGATGCTTGCCGAGGTCCTCTTGCGGAACAGTGATACTTTTCCGATACCATCCCACAGAGTTTTCGGGGAATTTATAGCCGACGGCTTTATAACCATGACTGTGGCTCGCCTCTTTGGCATAAGGCAAATCAACCACCCAGTCATGCGGAAGGTTGACCGTCTTCCAGTCCACGCCCCACTTCTCCGGATTGAACTTGGGGGAGTAAGGACCCTCGTTATGGATAGAGGCTGCCTTGGTCAGATAGTTGAAGTACTCCGTTCCGCAGCCGAAGTCTTTCTCCGGTGAGGAAGCATTGCCAAAAGCAAACTGCCAGCCGTCGTCCAGCAAAATACGTTCGCGGACGGATTGGGCAGAAAGAGAAAAGGTAATTCCAAGAAGGAACAGAAATGCGAATAAGTGTTTCATATCGGTTAATCATAAAATGTGTTTACAAAGATAGAGCGAAAAAGATTCGTGCGGTGATACTTTTGTATCATTTTCCGGTACTTCATGTTTCCGAGGGGAAAAAACACGCCGGGCAAACAAGGGTGATAGGAGAAAAGTTTTTAAATTTGAAGCGTGCTTCCGGGAAAATGGCCGGATGGCACAACTAATGAAGAATGTATCAAACTAAATACAAGAAATAATATGCAAGACAAAAGATTCGGATATTTCGATGACGACAACCGCGAATACGTCATTACCGACCCCAAGACACCTTGGCCATGGATTAACTACCTGGGCAATGAAGATTTCTTCTCACTCATCTCCAATACTGCCGGAGGCTATTCCTTCTACAAGGACGCCAAGTTCCGCCGCATCACCCGCTACCGCTACAACAACGTGCCGATGGACAACGGGGGACGCTACTTCTACATCAATGAAGGCGGCAACGTATGGTCTCCCACCTGGAAGCCCTGCAAGACTGCACTCGACAGTTACGAGTGTCGCCACGGCATGAGCTACACCCGCATCACCGGATCCAAAGACGGCATCGAAGCCAGCCTGCTCTTCTTCGTCCCACTGAAGACCTGGGGAGAGGTGCAGAAGCTGACCTTGCGGAATACTTCTGCCAAAGTGAGAAAACTCAAACTATTCTCCTTTGCCGAATGGTGCTTGTGGAATGCCGCTACGGACATGGAGAACTTCCAGCGTAACTTCTCCACGGGAGAGGTGGAAGTGGACGGGTCTGTCATCTACCACAAGACGGAATACAAGGAACGCCGCAATCACTACGCCTTCTACAGTGTCAATACACCCGTAGACGGTTTCGATACCGACCGCGAAACATTCGTGGGACTCTACAACGAGTTTGCCGACCCGGAACGGGTAGTAGAAGGCAGACCGGGCAACAGCATTGCCCACGGTTGGAGTCCCATCGCCTCGCACTATCTGGAAGTAGAACTGCAACCCGGCGAAAGCCGCGACTTCATCTTCCTGCTGGGCTATGTGGAAAACAAGCAGGAGGCAAAGTTCGAGGAACGTGAAGAATCTCTGCATGAAGCGTTCAAGCAGAGTGTACCCTCTTCACCTATTATAAATAAGGTAAAGGCTAAGGCGATGATTTCGGCCTTCGACACTACCGCCAAAGTAGATGCTGCCTTTGCCGAACTGAAAGCCTACTGGGACCGCCTGCTGGACATCTACGTCGTGAAGACCGACGAAGAAAAACTGGACCGCATGGTGAACATCTGGAACCAGTATCAGTGCATGATTACCTTCAACATGTCCCGTTCCGCCTCTTTCTTCGAGAGCGGCATCGGTCGTGGAATGGGTTTCCGCGACTCCAACCAGGACCTCGTGGGCTTCGTGCATCAGATACCGGAACGAGCCCGCGAACGAATCATCGACATAGCTTCTACCCAATTCCCCGACGGAGGATGCTACCACCAATACCAACCGCTGACCAAACGCGGCAACAACGACATCGGCGGCGGCTTCAACGATGACCCCATGTGGCTTATCTTCGGTACGGTGGCATACATCAAGGAATCGGGAGACTTCAGTATCCTGGATGAGCCCGTCCCCTTCGACAACAAAGAAGGTTCGGAAGTGTCTCTGTTCGAGCACCTGCGCGTCTCCTTCAACCACGTCATCGAGAACCTCGGCCCCCACATGTTGCCCCTCATCGGCCGTGCCGACTGGAACGACTGCCTGAACCTGAACTGCTTCTCCTGGGATCCGAATGAATCCTTCCAGACCACGGAAAACCAGACGGAAGGCAGCCAGGCAGAATCGCTGATGATTGCCGGCTTGTTCGTGGTATGCGGACGCGACTACGTGGAGCTGTGCCGCCGCCTGGGTAAAGACGACGAAGCAAACAGAGCGCAAACCTACATAGACAATATGGTGGAAGCCGTAAAAAAACACGGCTGGGACGGAGACTGGTATCTGCGCGCCTACGATTACTTCGGCCACAAGGTAGGCTCCAAAGAGAACGAAGAAGGACAAATCTTCATCGAATCGCAAGGCTGGTGCACCATGGCAGGCATCGGACTGGAAGAAGGCATGGTAAAAAAAGCGCTGGACTCCGTAAAGGAACGCCTGGACTGCGAGCACGGTATTGTACTCAACAATCCACCCTTCACCCGCTATGTTGTGGAGTATGGAGAAATCTCCACCTATCCCGCCGGCTACAAGGAGAACGCAGGTATCTTCTGCCACAACAACCCGTGGGTCATCATCGGAGAAACCGTACTGGGACGGGGTGACCGTTCCTGGGAGTATTTCCGCAAGATATGCCCGTCGTACACCGAAGAGCACAGTGCCCTGCATAAAGTAGAACCTTACGTATGCTGCCAGATGGTGGCCGGCAAGGACGCCGCCCGCCCTGGTGAAGGCAAGAACAGCTGGCTGACTGGAACGGCTGCCTGGATGTGGTATGCCATCACGCAATTCATACTCGGCATCAAGCCTTCGTATGAAGGTCTGGAAATCAATCCTTGTATCCCGGCAGGCTGGAAAGGCTTCAACGTGAAGCGTAGGTTCCGCGGGGCAGAATATCATATTACCGTGAAGAATCCCGATGGTGTGTGCAAAGGCATCAAGTCCGTCACAGTAGACGGCCAGCCGATAGAAGGCAATGTGGTGAACCATCTGCCGGGCACGCATACAGTAGAAGTAATAATGGGATAACCCACAAAATACAATATCATGATAAACCCTATTTATTCTCCAGCGCCCGAACGCTATGACAACGGCATGAAATTCCGCCGTTGCGGGCAAAGCGGCATCCTGCTGCCGGAAATATCACTCGGATTGTGGCACAACTTCGGCGACGTGAACACATTTGCCAATTCCCAGGCCATGGCGCACTATGCCTTCGACCGTGGAATCACACATTTCGACCTCGCCAACAATTACGGTCCTTCCTACGGTTCCGCCGAAGAGACTTTCGGAATGATTATGAAGAAATCCTTCATGCCCTATCGGGACGAACTATTCATCTCCACCAAGGCCGGACACGACATGTGGCCCGGCCCCTACGGGGAGTGGGGCTCACGCAAGTACCTGATGAGCAGCCTCAACCAAAGTCTGAAACGGATGAACCTGGAGTATGTGGACATCTTCTACTCCCACCGCTACGACCCGGATACTCCGCTTGAAGAGACCCTGCAAGCACTGGTTGATATCGTACGGCAAGGCAAAGCACTCTATGTAGGAATCTCCAAATATCCCAAAGAGGCGGCCGAGTTTGCCTACAAATACCTGGAAGAACGGGATGTACACTGCCTGCTCTATCAAGGCAGATACAATCTCTTCAACCGCGAACCGGAAGAAGAAGGTATCCTGCAGCAAGCCAAAGGGAACGGAACCGGCTTCATCGCCTTCTCCCCGCTGGCGCAGGGCCTGCTGACCAACCGCTACCTAAATGGTATTCCCGAAGATTCGCGCATGGCAAAGGGGGCTTTCCTAAAGAAAGAAGCACTGACCGACGAGACGCTGCAAAAAATCAAGGCACTCAACGAGGTTGCTGCCTCACGCGGGCAAACCCTTGCCGAGATGTCACTTGCCTGGCTGTTGAAGGACGACCTGGTGACAAGCGTCATCATCGGAGCGAGCTCCGTTGCCCAACTGGCAGATAACCTGAAAGCGACTGAAAATACAGACTTCTCTGCCGAGGAACTGGAGAAGATAAAGAAAATCATTCAAAAATAAATCAACATGAAAAGCCTCCTTATTCAAACCTTTTGTTTATTATTCCTTTGCTTGGGCACGGTCCGTGCACAGCAATACCAACTTGCATCACCCAACGGAAAACTATCCGTTACGGTAGATGCCGGAGAAGCCCTCACCTGGCAGATAGCACACGACGGAACCACGGTGCTGCAACCCTCTGCCATCGCCCTGCAAGGCAGAGATGAAAAATCAGCCAAGAAAGCAATAACTTTCGGTAAAAATGTAAAAGTAATCCGTGCAGAACGCAAGTCTGTAGAGTCCTCCTTCCCCACTCCCCTCTATAAAAAAGCAAGTGTGAAGGATGTCTACAACCAGCTGACACTGAAATGCCGCGGAGGCTACAGCGTACAGTTCCGCGCATACGATGACGGCGCTGCCTACCGCTTCATTTCCGAACAGAACAAGCCGTTTATCGTCCTCAACGAAACTGCGGACTTCAATTTCGACAAGGATTACCAGGCATTTGTACCTTACATAAACGACAACCGCAACGGTGAGCGCTATTGCTTCTCCTTCGAGTCTTACTACGACGAAGCCCCGTTGTCCAAAATGTACACCGACTCACTCTCCATCACCCCACTGATGGTTTGCCTGGACGGAGGAAAGAAAGCCGTTATCATGGAAGCCGGATTGGAAAACTATCCCGGCATGTTCCTCACTGTAAATCCCCAGACACGTCAAGGAGTGCAGGCAGCATTTGCCCCCTATCCGCTGGAGGAAATAATCGGCGGACACAACCGGCTGAACCTGATACCGACAAAACGTGCAGACTACATCGCCCGTTGTGCCAAGCAGGAGCTCCCCTGGCGTGTGGTGCTCGTCACCGAGAAGGACACGCAGCTTGCCGACAATGACATGGCACAGCGTCTTGCCCCCGCCTGCCGCATCAAAGACATTTCCTGGATTAAACCCGGCAAAGTGGCTTGGGACTGGTGGAACACCTGCAACCTGACTGGCGTAGACTTCAAAGCCGGCATGAACACCCCGACTTATAAGGCATTCATCGACTTTGCCGCCGACAACAACCTGGAATATATCATCATCGATGACGGCTGGAGCGGAAACGAATCCTTATTGAAAGACCTGAATCCGAATATCGATTTAAAGGAACTGGTAGCCTACGGAAACCAGAAGGGCGTCGGCATCATTCTCTGGGCAAGCTGGCGAAACTCTGCCAAAGATACGGAAGCCGCATTCAGCCACTATGCACAGATGGGCATCAAAGGCTTCAAGATAGACTTCTTCGACCGTGACGACCAGCCACTGGTACAGTCTGTAGAACGCATTGTAGCCTGCGCCGCCGAGCACCGCCTGGTATTGGACCTGCATGGACTCAAGCCATACGGTATACAGCGCACCTATCCCAACGTCCTGAACTTTGAAGGTGTAAAGGGACTGGAGAATGCCAAATGGGAACCGATAGTGAACGGTAGCCCGCTCCACAACTTCCCACGCTATGACGTGACTGCTCCCTACCTGCGCATGCTTGTCGGCCCGATGGACTACACACCGGGAGCCATGATGAACGCAACCCGCGAAACCTTCCGTGCCGTCAACGACCATCCAATGAGCCAGGGTACGCGCGTCCACCAGATGGCGATGTACACCCTCTTCGAAGCCCCGCTGCAAATGCTTGCCGACAGCCCCAGCAAATATATGAAGGAGCAGGAATGCACGGACTTCATTGCCAAAGTGCCTACCGTTTTCGACGAGACCGTGGCACTGGACGGTGAAGTAGGCGAATACCTTACACTGGCACGCCGCAAGGGAGACGTCTGGTACATCGCCTCCATGACCGACTGGACACCACGCGACTGTACCATCGACCTTTCCTTCCTCGGAGAAGGAAGTTACGAAGCCGAAATCTTTTCCGACGGCATCAATGCCGACCGGGAAGCAACCGACTACAAGAAAGAAGTACGCACCGTGACCTCGGGAGACAAGCTGAACATACACATGGCACCCGGAGGAGGATGGACAGCACGGATATGGAAAAGATGATAGGGTGATAAAGTAATGACATGATAAGTGCAATAGGGTGACAGTTACGTTAAAAGTGCTGTCACCCTATTCCTTTATCACTTTTAACATACCTCTACGTGAACCTTTTATATCCTATCTTGTTTTTTCTCACAAAAGCCTAAGGTACCATAGGGCAGGAATTTATATTAAACCTAAACAATTATAAAAGTATGAAGAAATTTATTCCCCTATTATTAGCGGTCTTTGCAGTGACGCTTGCATCTTGCGAAAAAGACCCTGACATGGATAAGCTGGACAATAATTATCTGGTTTATACCAACTATGACAAGAAGGCGGATTTCAAAACCTTCGAAACTTATTACTTGCCGGACAGCATTCTGGTCATCGGTGATAAGGAAAACGCCGAATACTGGAAAGATGAGAATGCCCAGGAAATTCTCAGCGCTTATGTTGCTAACATGAACAGCCGCGGCTACATCCGTGTGGATGACCGGGAAGAAGCCGACCTTGGCTTGCAGGTAAGCTATGTCAGAAGTACCTATTACTTCACCGACTACGGACGTCCCGAATGGTGGTGGAACTATCCAGGCTACTGGGATGCTCCTTACTGGGGCAACTGGGCCGGATGGTATTATCCCTATGCCGTGAACTATTCCTACAGCACCGGTTCCTTTATCAGCGAATTGTTGAATCTGGAGGCGCCGCAAGGCCAGAGCGAGAAACTTCCTGTTCTGTGGACCAGCTATATGAGCGGCTTGCTGAGTGGTTCTACTTCTGTCAATACCAAACTTGCCGTGCAAGGTGTAAACCAAGCTTTCACTCAATCAACTTACCTGACTAACAAGTAGTGACAAGCTACGAGCTATAAGTGACAAATGACGGGTTACCCAATATTAAGGTAACAAGAATAATACGGCAGCATCCTTTCCGGACTGGGAAGTTGCCATTGAACCAAAAAACAAGAACAAAGTATGAAAACAATAAAATATCTTTCCTTGAGAGTATTTGCGATTGCCGCTCTTGCTCTCGTCTTCGCCCTACCGACGAAGGCACAGATGACCGATAACGGTTATGCCAATATCGACTGGCAATATAACTTTCCCCTCAGCAACAACTTCGCCGACAAATCAAGCGGCTGGGGTATGAATTTTGAAGGCGGTTACTTCCTGACAGACAATTTTGCATTGGGAGCTTTCTTGAACTACCATAGCAACCATGAGTATTTCGGTCGCCAGACACTTCCCGTAGGCGAAGGCGGCAGTCTGAATACCGACCAGCAGCACACTGCATTCCAGTTGCCTTTCGGTCTGGCCTCCCGCTATGTATGGAACCGTGGAGGTGCATTCCAGCCGTATGCCGGTGTAAAACTGGGTGCTGAATATGCACAGTTGAAGTCAACTTTCAACGTATTCGAAGCCAACAAAGATACATGGGGTTTCTATGTATCTCCTGAAATTGGTTTCAATGTGTATCCTTGGGCTTATGGACCGGGCTTGCATTTCGCAGCCTATTACAGCTACGGTACGAACAAAGGTGACCTCTTTACGTACAGCGTAGACGGTTTGAGTAATTTCGGTCTGCGCGTAGGTATTGCGTTCTGATAAGACACACACTTAAAGCTTAACAGATAGAATTTAATTGTTTCAAAATTGAAGAAGAAAAGAGCCTTTCCTGCGTGAGCAAGGGAGGCTCTTTTTAATTTGTACCAATTATTTTTTTCCTCTCAGCATCGCCTTATATACCGCCTCCTGAATCCTCGTCCTTATATCCAGCCTCATCAACTTGTTATTCCACACATCCGGATAGGTGCGGTTGCTCAAAAAGACATAAACCAAGCCGTTCTCCGGGTCTGTCCAGGCGCAAGTGCCCGTGAAACCGGTATGACCGTAAACAGAAGCAGGGGCAGACTCTGCGCAGGGACTCTTCTGGGGATTATGCCGGTCGGGCTTATCAAATCCCAGCCCCCGGCGGCTTATCCTTGAGACGGTGGTAGTAAATACCCTGCAGGTCTCCTTGCTCAAATAGCGTTTACCGTCCAGTTCACCCCCATTCAGCAGCATCTGATAGACTTTTGCCACTTCTCCGGCAGTGGAGAACAGCCCGGCATTACCGGAAACGCCACCCTGAAAAGCTGCAGATTCATCATGTACAAATCCTTGCAAGGTAGTCTTACGCAAGAAAGGATCTGTTGATGAAGGTACAATATCTTCCTTCTTCAAGAAGCGCAGAGGAAGATACCCCGTACGCTCCAATCCCATCGGAGTATAGAATTCCTTGGCCAGATATTCGTCCATAGACATGCCGGTGCGCGCCTCGACCAACTGCTGCAACAAGATAAAGCCCACACAACTATAACGGTAACGTTTATCTCTAAGCGAAGTATCCACAATCTTCTGCAAGTACTCTTGCTTGAAGGAACGGTTCAGCCAAAGGCTGTCGGACACTTGCATCGTATATTCCGGTGTCTGCACCTTCGACGTCAGTCCCTGACGGAAGCGGAACTTAGGGTTCGCCCAAGTCTGCCGTCCGATGCGTGCGGAATGCCGGGCATCGGGACGTGCCTTGAACAAAGTGCCGGTGTAGCTCTCTTCATCAATCGCTTCCTGATAGAATAGCAAGGTAGAAGGTAGACCGGATTCATGCATCAGCAGTTCGCGTACCGTAATATTCTTCTTGTCCGTATCCTGTAGGAAAGGCAGATAATCCGACACCCGGTCTGTAAGATTGAGGCGTCCGCCATCGTACAACTTCATCACAGCAAGCAGCGTGGCTGTGGTCTTTGTCAGCGAAGCGATGTCGTATACATCCGTCTTCTTTACGGGAAGCGCCTTGCTTCCGGCCTCGTTCCAGACGTGGGTACCGAAAGCTTTATTATACATCTCCCTACCATCCTTCAGCACCACCACCTGGCAACCGGGGTAAGCCCCTTCACGAATGCCTTCTTCAGCTATCTTGTCTATTTCAGCCAGCAGACGGGAATTCATACCATGCTCTTCGGGTACAAAGCGGGGGGCGCTTTGAGGAGTCAGCGTCACTCCCGCACCGGCAGCAAACCGACTACCGATACTGGCAGACAAGCGTCCCTCTGAACAAGCGCTGCCATAAACAATCCGGGCAACCTGCCGCTGTACCTCCTCGTTGGAGGAGTGTGCCAAAATCACCGCTTCAGCAGCAGCGTCCCCTTGTTTTATCTGCAATACCTGCTTGCCAGGAATAAAGAATAGATAAACCACCGGTACGTCAGGAGCGAACTTTGCAAAGAAATTCTGATAGGGCGTCAAACGGTGTTCGGTGACACAGACCAGAATACGTTTGTACTTGGCCAGCGCATTCCTCAAACGGTTCCCGTCAGCCTCCGGCAGATTCTTGCCCAAATGGAACTCCACAGGACGGGTATACTGCGACAGTTCCTTGAGGAACGGCTGGATTTCCTGCGCTTCTCCCACATTGAGCACGGCAACTTCACCGATGGAAGGGTCCAGCGGAAGTACCTCGTCCCGGTTATCCAGCACAGTGATGGCCGCCAAGTTCAGCCGGCGCATCAAATCACGCGTTTTCGGAGTATTGATGCGGGTCCCCAAACCTGAAAGCTGTACATGGGGTTTCTTTTCCAACCCAAGGGCATATTTATATTTCAGTACTTTACGGCATTTCGCCTCTATCTCTTTCTCTGTCAGCTCCCCTTTTTTCACAGCGGCAAGCACAGCCTCCACTTCTTCCTTAATACGCCGGGGGACAAGCAGCAAATCATTGCCGGCTTTCAGCGCCTGCAAACAGATGCTTTCATTGCCCGATACCCCTTTCATGGCAAGGGCATCTGTAAAGACAAGCCCCTGAAAGCCGAGGTCATTCACCAACAGACCGGAAACTACCTTACGCGAAAGCGAAGACGGGAGCCCCTTTTGCGGCTCTATGGTAGGCACCTCCAAGTGCCCCACCATCATTCCTCCCAATCCGGCACGAATGGCTTTTCTGAAAGGATAAAGCTCTATACTGTCCAGACGGGCACGGGTAAAAGGCAGCACGGGCAACGCCTTATGAGAATCCACATCCGTATCCCCATGCCCCGGAAAGTGCTTGCTGACAGAAAGTACACCACCATCCTCCAACCCTTTGGAGTAGGCAACAACCTTGTTCGCCACATTGAACGGACTTTCACCGAAGGAACGGGTATTGATAACCGGATTCTTGGGATTGATATTCACATCCGCTACAGGAGCAAAATTCACTTGCACCCCCAGTTCACGGCATTGGCGGGCCACTTCGCGCCCATATTCATAAATCAGTGTATCGTTCTGTATGCAGCCCAGCACCATGTTTCGCGGAAAGTTCGGAGTACCGCGGAGGCGCATAGCCAGTCCCCATTCACCGTCAAAGGTAATCATCAGCGGAACTTCCGCCATCCGCTGCGCCTCATTGGTCAACATCACCTGGTTCTGCATCAATCCGCCGGAGAATAACAGACCGCCTACCTTATAGTCCTCCACCACCTTACGCAGCAGTTCCTTGTTGGCCTTGTCCTGCTGGGGGGCAATCGTATAGATGAACAGTTGTCCGATGCGTTCTTTCAGAGTCAGACGCTGCATGACGGAATCCACCCACTGCCTGCACCGCACGTCACTGTTCAAGAGACGTACAAGCGAAGGGTCGTTCGGCGGCACCGGAGTAAACGGCATCGGGCCAAGCTGCGCTTTCAGAAGCGGACAAAGACAACACAATATAGTGATATAGGCAAGCAGGTATATTCTCTTCATTCCTTATAGATAGATTGTTTTTAGGGGATTTGCGGAATAATACTTTTATAAATCAATTCCTGGATATCTCTTCTTATATTCATGTCACCCAGTTTCGTGTTCCATACATTGGGGCACAAGCGGTTGCTGAGGAATACATACACTGTCTTGTTTTCCGGGTCCACCCAAGCACAAGTACCGGTAAATCCGGTATGTCCATATACTGCTTCCGGAGCGGAAGGAGCACAAGGGCTGCGCTTCACAATGGATACATCCGGCTTGTCGAATCCCAGACCGCGACGGCTGATGGCAGATTTCTCCGTCGTAAACAAACGGCAGGTTGCCTCACTCAAGAAACGCTTGCCATTGAATTCACCGCCGTTCAGCAACATTTGATAAACCTTTGCCACCTCTTCGGCCGTAGAGAAAAGTCCTGCATTACCGGACACCCCACCCATGCAGGCAGCAGTCTCGTCATGCACATATCCGCATATATCCTGGCGACGCAGGAAGTCATTGGATGCCGTGGGCATGATTTCCGCTTTGGTGAACTTCGTCAAAGGCAGAAACATAGTACGTTGCAATCCCATCGGGGCATAGAACTCACGGGCAAGGTACAAATCCATCGGCAGCTCCGTCACCTTCTCCACTACCTGCTGCAACAGCACGAAGCCGAGGTCGCTGTAAACATAACGTTTGCCATCCAACTCGCACTTGGCTATCCGCTGAAGGATAGAATTCTTGAAACTCTTGTTCAGCCACATGCCATCTGCCATGTGCAGGGTATAGACCGGTGTATTCTTGTCGGACACCATCCCTTTCCGGAACTTAAAATCGGAACAATAATAGCTATGCTCGCTTACCTGCGTACGATGCCACTCGTCCACCCAACTCTGGGAGTACGGACCGTGTACCGAATTCGGGTCTATGATGTCCAGGTAGAAGCGGATATAGGGAGGAAGCCCCGATTCGTGGAACAAAAGTTCGCGGATGGTAATGTTCCGCTTGTTGCCATTGCGCAAGAAGGGCAGATAAGCGGAAACCTTGTCATCCAGTTTTATCTTGCCCTCATCATACAGTTTCATGACGGCAAGCAACGTAGCCGTAGTCTTGGTCAGCGAAGCCAAATCAAAAAGGTCCGAAGAACGGACAGTAGTGGTATCCTTATCAGAGTGGGTTCCGAAGCCTTTGTCATATACCGGCAGTCCGTCTTTCCACACCAGCACGCGGCAACCGGGATAAGCTCCCGCTTCCAGTCCCTTCCGGGCAACGGCATCGATACTTTGCAGCACATACGATTTCATGCCGTAATCTTCCGGAACAGTCTTCCCCGGTTTCATGCCCGGTTCAATCATACAGCCCGTTCCCGCTGGAAACAGTTTACCGATACTCATCGACATTCTGCCACAGGCCGGCTTTTTGGCAAAAAGAACATCAGCCACGTATTGCTGCAAATCCGTCTCTGCCGAATGTGCCAGCACCACAGCGCTGGATTTGGCAAGTGCGGGCATCAGAGGTTGCAATGTACGGTAAGAGGTAAAAAAAGTATAGACCAGCGGAGCACGCAGGTTCAAGCCTTCCAGAAGGGCCACATCACGGTCGCTGACATAAGCCGAACCGGTGATGCTGATAACCACGCGACGGAAAGCAGCCAACTGCCCCTGCACTTCCTGCCAGAGAGCCTCATCGGCATTCCAAGGCAAGTGGAAATGGCTGATGCCTGCATTCTTTTTCATAGCTTCCACAAAGGGAACATCCGCCTCCTTCTCTCCGATGCTGAGCACGGCAATATCACCTTCCACCGGTGCCAGCGGGAGGACATCGAAATAATTGTTCAATACAGTCACTGCCGAACGGCGCAACTTGGCAGCCAACGCCTGCGCTTCCTCCGTATTGATGCGATAGCTCATTCCGCTGACCCGAAGTTGCGGCTGGCAGTTTCTCAAACCAAGCATATACTTGTACATCAATACCTTGCGGCACTTGGCATCAAGTTCGTCCTTACTCAGTTGTCCCGACTCCACTGCATCTACCAGCTCCTGCACCGCATTCTTCGTATTGAACTGTACCAGCACCATATCATTTCCCGCCAGCAGCGCTTTGGTAGTTACCTGCGGAATGGCAGACACACCCTTCATGTCCAAGGCATCGGTAAACACCAGCCCTTTAAAGCCGAGTTCATCCTTCAACAACCCGGTCACCACATTCCGCGACAAGGAAGAAGGAGTCACCCCATCCGGGTCCAGCGCCTGCACTTGCAGATGGCCTACCATGACACCCCCCAATCCGGCACGTACCATTTCCTTGAAGGGATAAAGTTCCACACTGTCCAGGCGTGCACGGTCGTAGTGCAAGGCAGGAAGCGCCTTATGAGAATCCACATCCGTGTCGCCATGCCCGGGGAAATGCTTGCAAACGGAAAGTATGCCCCCGCTTTCGAGCCCACGGCTGTATGCCACCACCTTTTCCGCCACCCGCTGCGGGTTCTCACCAAAGGAGCGTACGTGTATCACCGGGTTCAGCGGATTCGTATTGACATCCGCATCGGGTGCAAAATTGACGTGTACCCCCAATTCGCGAAACTGGCGGGCCACCTCACGTCCATATTCTTCAATTAGGCCATTGTCCTCGATACATCCCAAGGCGGCATTACGGGGATAGTCCGGAGCGCCTTTCAGCCTCATTGACAGTCCCCACTCTCCATCGAAAGTAACCATAACGGGAATCTTGGCATCCTTCCGGGCCATATTGGTCAAGATAGCCTGCTCTTCCGGAGTACCTTCGGAAAACAGCAAGCCACCGACCTTGTATTTCTTTACCAGCTCGCGCATCTGCTTTTTCGTGGCCTTGTCTGCTCTGGCCGGAATGGTGGCAACGATGAGCTGCCCCACTTTTTCGTGTACATTCAGACCTGACAACACGGAGTCCACCCATTGCCGGCACCGGTTGTCTGCAGCCGAAGGAAGAAACGGGCCTCCCGTCTGGGCGTGAAGTGAAGATAATCCCAATATAAACAATCCTGCAACCCATAAAAGGAGGGTGAGTCTTTTCATCATGCTATTTTTCAGTTAAAGTAAGTACCATTTCTCCTACGTAGATGCCACTCTTTCCGGTGTGCAGCACGGGAACGCTCTTGCCGTCCGCATTCAGATAAACGGCAGGCTTTTCCATAAAAGTATGCGAATGTCCTCCCAAAATGACATCAATGCCACGCGTCTTGCCTACCAAGTTCTCGTCGGAAGCGCCTTCGGGATTTGCACTGCGGATACCCAAATGAGACATGCAAATCACAACCTCGCAATTCTCCTTCTCCCTGAGAAGGTCTGTCATTTCTTGGGCCACCTTTATCGGGTCGTTGTAGACAATGCCTATGCATTTATCCGCCTGCACCAGCCCTTCCATCTTAGGGGCCAGGCCGAAGATTCCGATTTTCACCCCTTCGCGCACCAAGGTGATATAAGGCTTCACCAGCCCTTCGAGTACCGTACCCGTCACGTCATAATTGGAACAGACCACGGGAAAATCCGCCATACGGAACAATTCCGCCATATTCTCAAGTCCGAAATCAAATTCATGATTACCTATCGTCATGGCATCATAGCCCATGAGGTTCATCATCTTGACCTCCAGCTCGCCTTTGAAAAAGTTATAATAAGGGGTGCCTTGCGAGATGTCTCCGCAATCCAGCAGCAACATATCCGGATGCTTGCCGCGAAACTGCTTTACAAAACCGGCACGGCGCACCACACCGCCCATACCGGCATACTCGTCGGCCGCCTCGGCGCTGATGGGTTCTATACGGCTGTGCGTATCGCTGGTGTGCAGGATAAACAGTTGTTTTCCGGATTGGCCGGACGATACAGAATCGGCGGACACCAGGCAAAGGGGTTCTTCAGTAATGACACGCTCCTCTTGCTGTGCCGATGCGGGGAGCATGAAAAGCAGCAGGGCTGCCAAGGAATACATATGTTTCATAGAACTTCTGTTTTTTTAATGCTTACTCTTTAACGACCACTCTTCCCTCCATGCGCGAAGTCACCTTCTTGCCGGCTGCCGTCTGCTTCTCCACATACTTCATGAACAGACCGCGCAGTGTAGCCCCATCCGGGCACTCCCTTTTATCCGCCTGCAGGAAAGCCGTCATTCCATCGTTTCCATCAGCCAGATAATCAATCGTGGCAACCGTATAGTCACGGTCATCCTCCACCGGATTGCCGGCAATGGAAGCCTGGAGCAGCTTGCCATCCTTGCTGATTTCCAACTGTATACCACTCACCCCTTCACCAAGTCTCACCGCAATGTTTTCAAACAAGTGCGTCATGGCAGAGCCTTTCATCGTCAGCACACAGAGCGAATTCTCAAAAGGCAATATCTCATAGATGTTTTCGGTAGTGATATCTCCTTCCGTCAGGGAATTCCGGATTCCACCGATATTGATTAGCCCCATATCGGCCGGTTTGCCCAGCACTTCCACCGCAGCCTCACGCAGTACATCTGCAATCAGATTGGATAAAAGGCTTTCGGGCCGGAATCTGTCCATCGACATTTCTGCGGTTCCCACCACATGATACATAACGCTGTCCATCCGGGCCTTGTAAGGCGCCAGCAGAGCCACGGCTTCGGCATCCGGCTCGGCATCCCAGACAGAGTTCATGGGAATTCTGCCTCCCTCTACCTTGGTCACTTCGTAAGAAGAATGGCAGGAAACCAATAGAAGCGCAACCGCCAACACTGCCCCCGCAAGGAGACTGAAAGTTTGTTTCTTCATATTCATTTAGTTTTAAATTGCTACAAATATACTTTTCTTTTGCGACTGAGCCACACAATTAACCGATTATTTAGACTTGCGTTTAGCAGAATGAAACGCTCAAAAATCATCCCAACTGGCGAAAAAAAGCTTGAAGCACTTGTGTATCTGGCAAATAATTCGTTCCTTTGCACCGCTTTCGCGCAATCGCTGTCAGGACACCAAGAGAGAAGCCTGGTATGTTGCGTTGTAACGATGAAACAATTTAATAATAAAAACAATGGATTTAATTAAAATTGCAGAAGAAGCATTTGCTACCGGAAAACAGCACCCGAACTTCAAGGCAGGTGACACTGTAACAGTAGCATATCGTATTGTCGAGGGTAACAAGGAACGTGTACAGCTGTACCGTGGTGTTGTTATCAAGATTGCCGGACATGGAGACAAGAAGCGTTTTACAGTACGTAAGATGTCAGGAACCATAGGCGTAGAACGTATTTTCCCGATTGAATCACCGGCTATCGACAGCATCGAAGTGAACAAGGTGGGTAAAGTTCGTCGCGCTAAACTGTACTACCTGCGCGCTCTTACCGGTAAGAAAGCAAGAATCAAAGAAAAAAGAGTTAACGGTTAATTCCAGACTCCTATTTCGAAATAAAAAAGGGAAACTGACAATGTCGGTTTCCCTTTTTTAGTGATATACACAGTAGGCATACACACCATGCGATACTCTACTGCTACTCCCTCATTCAAAACATTGTAAGCCTGCGCTCCTTTCCTTTCACATAAGCCTTCCTTCTTGCTGATATGTTAGTTTATCAGCGCCCAACGGCCGTGAGACGCTCTGCTAACGACCGTCAACAAGGTGCTTTATGGCCGTTAGGCGAACGCCTCACGGCCGTTAAACAGCTCTCATATGCATAGCTTGCCTATACTGAATACCTATCTTATCCATACCAAAAACCTGACTTCCACCTATTATCGCACGGGCTTTTACGAAGTTAATACCGTGTTTGCAGGAAACCAATAGCTTGTTTACACGATATTGGCAAATTGCCCCATATCCTATTAATTTATTGTACTACAAGACATTAATAGATTATTTGGCGTAAATTTAAGGTGGAAGCAAAAGTTGCTTCCACCTTTTCAAGTTGCTTCCACAGCATCCGCAACCCCAATGAATAAAGGGATACAGAGAATGGGTGGAAGTGTGGAAGCAACTTGTGACATAACTTTATTGCTGAGGAATATGTGCCACCAAAGAAAAAAAGGTGTGTCGAAACTCTCATAAACTAAAAATCACCCTCGCCACAGATAGGTGTAGCGAGGGTGACTTCGATAGAAGGGGAGTTTTGACATATCCCCTCCTTTATCAGTTTCCCTAATATTGATTACTTGATATCTCTCAGCTCCCAGCCCAACGCACTGGCACCCAGCACTGCAGCATCAGAGTCCTTCAACTCGGAAGCCAGCAACTTGGTCTTACCTTTGTAGATATTCAATACATTGTCGTCAATAGCTTTCTGGATAGGCTTGAAGATATAGTCTCCCGCTTTTGCCAGACCACCGAACAACACGATAGCTTCCGGACTGGAGAAAGCGATGAAGTCAGCCAAAGCCTCACCCAAGATGGTTCCGGTAAACTCAAAGATGTCTTGAGCAATCTTGTCACCCTTCACCGCTGCATCATACACATCCTTGGAAGTAATGTTTTCTGCCGGAATGTCGCGCAACAAACTCGGTTCGGTACTCTTGGTCAAGAACTCACGTGCAGAACGCGCCACACCCGTAGCCGAACAATAAGTTTCCAGACAGCCGTGACGTCCGCATCCGCAGAGACGTCCGTTTTCACGACGGATAATAGTATGTCCCAACTCTCCGGCAAAACCGTCATGGCCATATACCATCTGACCGTTAATAACGATACCGCTACCTACACCGGTGCCAAGAGTTATCATGATAAAGTCTTTCATACCACGAGCCGCACCGTAAGTCATTTCACCGATACCGGCAGCATTGGCGTCGTTTGTCAAAGCGGTAGGGATACCCAAGCGCTCTTCAAACATGGCAGCCAAAGGAATTACACCCTTCCAGGGAAGGTTCGGGGCAAACTCAATAGTACCGCTGTAATAGTTTCCGTTAGGAGCACCGATACCGATACCTTTTATCTTGTCTACTCCACCGTTGGCAATAATGAGCGGCAACAGATTCTTGCAAACTTCGTCTACGTAATCATTGACGTCCTCATAAGCTCCGGTTTTGATGGAACTGCTTGCAATAATAGTTCCGCGTGCGTCTACAATACCAAAGACGGTGTTTGTTCCGCCTATGTCAATGCCCACTACATAGGGCTTTTCCATGTTTGAATTCATGATATTACTTTTGTTTAAAGGGTTAGTTAATCACATTCATGGTTACAAAAATCACAAAGAAAAACGACACTGCAAAATCTTTTTTTAAAAAAGTTTGCAACTTTTGCAACTTTTCGTAGCATTGCTGCGTCTAATAGTGAAAATTAATAAGAGTAAAGCAATAAACAGGGAAAACAGTGATACAACTAAAAGACATTAACAAGACCTACAACAACGGAGCACCGCTGCATGTGCTCAAAGGTATCAACCTCGACATTCAGAAAGGCGAATTTGTTTCCATCATGGGCTCATCGGGTTCGGGAAAGTCCACTTTACTCAATATACTGGGTATTCTGGATAGTTACGACACGGGGGAATATTATCTGAACGGTACCCTCATCAAGAACCTCAGCGAAACGAAGGCAGCCGAGTACCGCAACCGTATGATTGGTTTCATCTTCCAGTCCTTCAATCTCATTTCCTTCAAGAATGCAGTGGAGAATGTGGCGCTTCCTCTCTTTTATCAAGGAGTGAGCCGCCGCAAACGTAATGCGCTGGCACTGGAATATCTGGACCGCCTGGGGCTGAAAGAGTGGGCACACCACATGCCAAATGAGATGTCCGGTGGACAGAAACAACGTGTAGCCATCGCCCGTGCCCTCATTACCCAACCGCAGATTATCCTTGCCGATGAACCTACCGGCGCGCTCGACAGCAAGACTTCCGTAGAGGTGATGCAGATTCTAAAGGAACTGCACGATACGGGCATGACCATCGTAGTCGTGACCCACGAAAGCGGTGTTGCCAACCAGACGGACAAGATTATCCATATCAAAGACGGTATCATAGGTAGCATCGAGACGAATCTGAACCACGATGCAAGCCCGTTCGGAAAAGACGGATTCATGAAATAATAAAGGAAGAGCCCCCTCCCCCTTTAATTTTTAATTCTTAATTTTTAATTATCAATGATAGACCTTTGGCAAGAAATATACGGAACCATCAAACGCAACAAACTGCGTACATTCCTGACGGGCTTTGCCGTGGCATGGGGAATCTTCATGCTCATCGTGCTGCTCGGAGCCGGAAACGGTATCATACATGCCTTCGAGCAAAATGCGTCGGAGCGTGCCTTGAACTCTATCCGCATCTTCCCCGGCTGGACCACCAAGTCATACGACGGTCTGAAAGAAGGACGCCGCGTCCAACTGGACAACCGGGACATGGATGACACGGAGAAGCAATTCACTGAAAATGTCATCAGTGCCGGTGCCACCGTGCGTCAAAGTAATGTAAACGTCAGCTTCGGACAAGAATATATCAATATCTCTCTGCTGGGCGTATATCCCAACTACACCGAAGTGGAAACCGTGAAAACAGCGGACGGACGTTTCATCAACTACAACGACCTGAAAGACCGACGTAAAGTCATCATCCTCCATAAGAAATCTGCAGATATCCTTTTCGGAAAAACGCATACTGAACCCATCGGACAATTTGTCAATGCCAGTGGAGTGGCCTATCAAGTAGTAGGCCTCTACAATGACCAGGGAGACCGCGAGGCAAACGAAGCGTATATCCCCTTCTCCACCTTGCAGACCATCTATAATAAAGGAGACAAGCTGAATAACATCATCTTTACAACCAAGAACCTGCACAGCATAGAAAGTAACGAAGCCTTTGAAAAAGAATACCGCAAGGCTATTGCCACCAATCACCGCTTTGACCCCACAGATGAGAGCGCCATATGGATATGGAATCGTTTCACCAACTATCTGCAGACACAGAATGCAATGGGTATCCTCCGGACTGCAATCTGGGTTATCGGTATCTTCACACTGTTGAGTGGGATTGTCGGCGTGTCGAACATAATGCTGATTACCGTGAAAGAACGTACCCGGGAATTTGGTATCCGTAAGGCATTGGGAGCAAAACCTTTCTCCATCCTTTGGCTGATTATTGTGGAAAGCGTGACTATCACTACGCTATTCGGTTATATCGGTATGGTGGCAGGCATCGGGGTGACGGAATGGATGAACTCTGCTTTCGGTAGCCAGACGATGGATGCCGGCATGTTCCAGCAGACCATGTTCTCCGATCCCACCGTAGACCTCAGTATTGCTATCCAAGCTACCCTGACCCTTATCATAGCGGGTACGTTGGCTGGGTTCTTCCCGGCTAAGAAAGCGGTAAGTATCAGTCCTATTGAAGCACTTAGAGCAGATTAAAGATTATGAGAATAGACATAGATACGTGTGAGGAAATCCTCATCACAATAACAAGGAACAAAACGAGAAGCCTGCTTACGGCGTTCGGCGTATTCTGGGGTATCTTTATGCTGGTGGCGCTTATCGGTGGCGGCCAGGGCATGCAGGAAGAACTAAAATCCCAGTTCGAAGGATTTGCAACCAACTCGGGCTTTATCGCTGCACAAAAGACAAGCGAAGCCTACAAGGGATTCCGCAAGGGACGCTGGTGGGACTTGGAGATGGAAGATGTAGACCGTGTAAGCAGTGTGGACGGCATAGCACTCGCCACGCCTTCAATCGCCCTCTGGGGACAAGTTGCCGTCTACGGAGACAACAAGTACGACTGTAGTGTGAAAGGCTTGTATCCCGAATATGAACAGATAGAGCATCAAGAGATGGCCTACGGGCGTTTCATCAATGATGTCGACATTAAAGAGTCACGTAAAGTGTGCGTAATCGGCAAACGTGTTTACGAAAGTCTCTTCAAACCGGGTGAAGACCCCTGCGGCAAATATGTCCGGGTGAATGGCATCTATTACCGGGTTATCGGAATGTGTTCATCCGAAGGCAATGTCAATATACAAGGGCAGGCCTCTGAAGCCATTACATTGCCTTTCTCCACCATGCAACAGACCTACAACCTCGGAAAGAAACTGCATGTGGTATGTTTCATCATGAAACCGGGAGTAAAAGTAAAAGACGTGCAGCCCGAAGTGGAACGCCTCGTAAAAGCGGCACATTACATTGCTCCCGATGACAAACAAGCCGTCATGTTCCTGAATGCGGAAGCCATGTTCTCCATGATGGACAACCTGATGACCGGAGTACGCTTTCTTATCTGGATGGTAGGGTTGGGGACATTGTTTGCCGGAGCTATCGGTGTATCGAATATCATGATGGTAACCGTCAAGGAGCGCACAACGGAAATAGGCATACGCCGTGCCATAGGTGCCCGTCCTAAAGACATCCTGCAACAAATTCTTTCGGAAAGCATGGTACTGACCACTATAGCGGGTATGGCAGGCATTTCTTTTGCCGTATTTGTACTGCAAATACTTGAAAAGGCCGCCAATGACCCTGGAGTTATCAAAACCCACTACCAGGTTTCATTCGGACTGGCTATCGGAACCTGCATCCTCCTCATCGCATTAGGAGTACTTGCCGGACTGGCACCTGCCTATCGCGCCATGGCAATCAAGCCAATTGAAGCCATCAGGGATGAATAAACTTATAGAGAGACCACTAACCGTAAGCCATGAAATAATGGCTATATCAATCGTAAATAATTAAATCGTAAATATAAGATGAAAACAAAGAAGTTTCTGAAAATCGCATTATTGGTAGTAATTGCTGCCTTATTCATTTGGACATTCGTTTTTCTGTACCAGAAGTCCCAACCTAAAGTAACAGTATACGAAACGATAGTTCCGGAAGTGACAGACCTTGAAAAGACTACCGTAGCCACCGGCAAAGTGGAACCGAGAGATGAAGTCCTTATCAAGCCGCAGATTTCCGGTATTATTGCCGAAGTATACAAGGAAGCAGGACAAAGTGTGAAGCAAGGGGAAGTGCTTGCCAAAGTAAAGGTGATACCCGAACTGGGACAATTGAACTCTGCCGAAAGCCGCGTACGATTGGCGGAAATCAACGCTGCCCAAGCCGAAACGGATTTCGCCCGTACCCAGAAACTGTACAACGACAAGCTTATCAGCGCTGAAGAGTACGAAAAAGGGGAAGTAAGCGTGAAGCAGGCACGCGAGGAACTGCAGACAGCAAAAGATAACCTGGAAATTGTAAAGGAAGGCATCACCAAGAACAGCGCTTCTTTCAGTAGTACCCTGATCCGTTCCACCATTACCGGTCTGATTCTGGATGTACCCATCAAAGTCGGTAACTCGGTTATCATGAGTAACACTTTCAATGACGGAACCACCATCGCTACCGTTGCCAACATGAACGATTTGATTTTCCGCGGCAACATTGACGAAACGGAAGTGGGCCGTGTGCACGAAGGCATGCCGGTGAAACTGACAATCGGCGCCCTGCAGAATCTTTCGTTCGATGCCACACTGGAATACATATCTCCGAAGGGTGTGGAAGAAAACGGTGCCAACCAGTTTGAAATCAAAGCTGCCATTGCCGCACCGGACAGCGTACAGATACGTTCCGGCTATTCTGCCAACGCAGAAATCGTATTGGACCGTGCCCAGAAAACGCTTGCCGTACCGGAAAGTACCATTGAATTCAATGGTGACAGCACCTTTGTATACGTAATGACGGACAGCGTACCGGTACAGAAGTTCGAACGCCGCCCCATCCAGGTCGGCATGAGTGACGGCATAAAGATTGCCATCAAAAGCGGTATCAGTGCCCAGGATAAGATTCGCGGTGCAGAGAAAAAGGATTAACAAACGGAATAGCTTAAAAAGATATACGATATGAATAAAAAGATATTCTTATACCTCGCAATATTCGGCAGTGTCTCAGTGCAGGCGCAGGAACGATGGTCTTTACGCCAATGCATAGACTATGCCATCGAGCATAACATCAGTATCCGCCAGACAGCCAACGCTGCCGAACAGAGTGCTGTCGAGGTAAATACAGCCAAATGGGCACGATTGCCGAACCTGAACGCCAACGCCGGCCAGAGCTGGAACTGGGGACGTACGCAAACAGCCATCAAGAACGAGGATACGGGAGACTACTCCACTGTATACGTCAACACCAGCAGCCACGGTACCAATATGTCCGTCAGTACAAGCATACCCATCTTTACCGGTCTGGAGATTCCCCACCAGTATGCATTGGCGAAACTGAACCTCAAAGCTGCCATTGCCGACCTGGACAAAGCCAAGGAAGACATTGCCATCAATATAGCTTCGGCCTACCTTCAGGTGCTGTTCAATGAAGAGCTCCACCAGGTGGCGTTGGGACAAGTGCAATTGAGCAAAGAGCAATATGTCCGCATCAGCCGGCTTGCTGACTTGGGAAAAGCCTCTCCGGCAGAACTGGCAGAAGCCAAAGCACGTGTGGCACAAGACGAGATGAATGTAGTGCAGACAAACAACAACTATAAGTTGGCCCTGCTCGACCTTAGCCAGCTTATCGAACTGGAAACACCGGAAGGGTTCAATCTGGAATCTCCGGCAGTCAATCTGGACTTAGTCCCTCTCACTCCTCCGGATGAGATATTCCAAACAGCCATGGTGAGTAAGGCTTCCATACAAGCTGCACAGTTCCGCTTGGAAGGCAGTAAACACAATATCCGTATTGCCCAGAGCAACTACTACCCGCAACTGAGCCTGAACGGTAGTCTCGGTACGAATTACTATTCTACCATCGACCGTACTTTCAGCCAGCAGATGAACGATAACTTCAACAAATATGTAGGATTCAACCTCAGCGTACCTATTTTCAACCGTCTCTCTACCCGTAACCGGGTACGCACGGCACGCCTGCAACGTGAAAACTATGCCTTGCAATTGGATAATGCCAAGAAGACACTTTATAAGGAAATCCAACAAGCATGGTACAACGCCGCTGCTGCCGAAAGCAAATATACCAGTAGCCATACAGCCACCGTTGCCAGCGAAGAGTCTTTCAAGCTGATGAGCGAAAAGTATGAGAACGGAAAAGCAAATGCCGTAGAATACAATGAAGCAAAACAGAACCTTATGAAATCCCAATCAGACGAATTGCAAGCCAAGTATGACTATCTGTTCCGTACCAAGATTCTGGATTTCTATAAGGGAGAACCGATTGAATAAAAAAAGAAGTATAATTTTAGTTGTTGTGTTTGATTCTCCCCTCTCCCTGCCTCCAGGCTGACAAGAGGGGAGTTTTTTGTTCTTCTATCTCCTTTCCGAAGAGCGGGAAGAGCTACTGCCGGTAGAACTGCGGGTAGTGCTTGAAGAGCTGCTGCGACGGCTTTCGGAACTCCGTACGCCGGAAGCATTTCTTCTTTCCTTGCTTGCCGTCTTTACCCTGCTACGGCTGGGGCTCTTATCATTATTTTTAGTTCTTGTGGTTTCTATTTTCTCTTTACTCGACTTTCTGCCACTATCCACACTACTACGTCGCGTACTGCTGTTACGTGTACCTGTGCTAATGCGATTATTACTACTGTTGCTACGTCGCGTGGTATATACATCATCCCTGCCTGCCGGACGCTTATGCGAATTAGGGCGGATGTTCACCGAACCGAAATCTGAACGGCGGCTGGTGTGGTACGACTTATCATTCCGAATACTCCACGAACCAGTATAGTGCGGATGATGGTAACGACCGCGATAATAGCTGTTGTGATAGTGCGTACGATAATGCCCACCGCAATATGTACGGTAATGATACGGCCGCGGGAAATAGAAATGATTATGGTTGGTGTAAGTGATGTAAACCCTAAAAGACCAACGACCACCACTTACATAAACCGGACGGTAAAAATAGGCGGCCTGCATGAAACGGCCGTACTGCCGGTTATTCAGCACCCATCGAAGGTCGTCATTGCGCACATCCAGATAATCGTAATAGCGATTCAAGGCCCATTCCTCCCCCCGAAGAACGTCATCCATCAGATAACGTATACCGGAAATGAAATCATAGTTTATTTCGTACACGTCATTATACTGTTCTGTACTCAGGTTCAATTCATAGGCCATCTTGTCCGTAAGAAAGCGGGTCTCTTTACGCACTTTGCTGTTGCTCATTGCCGCACTACAAACAGCTGTACTCATCATAGCGGCAAGAAATATAAATATAATCCGTTTCATAACCCCTCCTTTTTTTAGTTATTCTTCTCATGATATTGTTTGATGAAGGCATTTATCTCGTTCTTGTCCGACGAGAAGGTCAGCTTGTCTATCGCATAATAGAAATTCGGTTTATCGGCTATTTTAGGATAAATCTTCTTCATCAACTGTTTCTTTTCACTGTCGAAACGATAAAAATCCATCAGACGGATACACTGGTCAGTAGTGAACCAAGAGGTCAGCAAGGCATGGTCGAGCACTTCCTTACGGTCTGAATCGAAACTCTGTTTTTCCATCAGCCCCATAAACTGTTCGAAGGCAGATGGTGACATCACCGGTTCATGCTGCTCGCCTCCTAACGGTCTGTCACCGGGTCTGCCAGGCTTGTGATGATTAGAAGTACCCCAGTTTCCACCAGGTCTTTTGTCCTCTGGAATGAAAATATCTTCCACTTCATTGATGGAGCAATGCACACGTTCATCATATAGGAGTTTTCCTCTTCGGGAATTCTCCCCACGGGATGGCGCTTCATAAACCTCTACCCGACAACTACCACGCAGATTGGCTACAAAACAACTGAAAGTAGGCAGGCAAACCTGCTGTCCGTCGACCAGTACCACCACTCTACGGTATGGACTTTCTATACGGATTCCGTCTATGGGCGCCGCTTTTATTGCGGGAAACGCTACCAGAACTAGACAAACACTTAATATCAAATGACGTATCATGACTTTTCTTTGCTGAATTCAACTTGCAAATGCAACAGAATTCTGATTAATAATTTGTTTAAATTTTTCGTTTGGCGTGAGGTATC
>NZ_CAXUGK010000014.1:0-105233 GCF_964250605.1 Bacteroides sp. AR20
CCTTGGCGCGGGCCGTTCCCCGACCGATGAGTTTTCTAGAGATAAATAATGCGTGACACAGTTTATTTTACACTACCTAAATTATTCTCTTCTGGAGCAATTCTATCCTTATGTTCTTTTAATTGTAGAGGATTTTCCCCTTTAATAACATATTGATTCCTTGGTCTATCAGTCTTATACATGCTTTTAAAGAGGCTTATATACTTTCTGGGCATTAGTACCTTGTGCAAATGATATTTGACTATAGGGACTAATATAGCTTGTATTTCAGGGGAAGATAATGTTTGGTTTACAGAAAAAGACTCCCTTATAGCTTTTTTGAAAGGGTGTTCTTCTGCTAAAGCCCAATACATTACAGCATTATTGAGATTTTTAAAGGCTACATCATTGTCAGTTCTAATCTCCCAAAGCTGGTTTAATAGGCTATCCAAATCAACATACTTATATAGCCTACCAAATCTCTCAAGAAATATTCTCTTATTTCTTTTACTCTGCCTAATACATGTCTTTAAAGTATTATCATTTAAACTACCTATTGCATCCAATGTATTAATTTCAGTAATAGCCTCTTGTATGTAACTATCTGCAAGTTCTCCTTGTATGGCTTTGTTTTCATCTTCAAGAGCCATTTGTTGCTGGCTTATATCATAATTTATAGAGTTGTATTGGGCTATGTTGGCACATTTATCTAAAGCTTCTTTCATCTTCTCAGGTAGGAAATATAGCCCTCTATATAACTCCATTCTCTCAACTAAATAATCTATATTCAGATAGGCAGGCACATACTCACCATATATGTTTCTCCTAATTAAATTTATAGGTTCATCATTGCTTATCCTCTCTTGAGCTTTATCCTTTATAGCCTCTTTTACAATAGAGAATAGGTTTGCAAGTGTATAGTCTCCTTGGCTAATGTCATCAGCAGCAGTAATAAGCCTTAAAACTTTATTAGCTTTTCTTACAAGAGAATCTGGATAAGTTCTCATATCTTCTACCAATGCATAATCTTTAGTATTATAAACAATAGTGTCACTTAGTATCTTATACTCACCTCTACATCTTCCATATATTTGTGTCATTCTATCTAAGGTCAACATAGAATAGTCTCTTCTGGAGTCTGATACTGTTATTAGATGATAATTGTCTGATATGTCTATTCCAGTAAAGTAGCAACAAGTGGCAAAATTAATTCTATTTGGCAATACATCATTACTATCTAGTTTGGCTGCATAATATTCTCCAGCTTCTTTAATAGATGCCTCACTGCATAGTATTGCACATTCCTTTTTCACTTCTTCTTCAAGAGAAGATATGATATTTTGAATCTGTAGGATGGAGTTATATGCAATGAATATTTTCTCATTTGGGTGAGATTTAATCTCATTTATCACTACTTGGATAATGTTATTGGTATGAAGTAGTTTAATGTTTCTTTTCTTTTCCCATTGCCATGAAATAGGAAATAGACATTCCTTCTTTAAAAGGGGATTGGTAAACTCTTTCATAGTAGCTGTAACCATGCACCTATTCTTGGGAGGGAACAATAGATAATAATCAATCACATCTTCCAGTTGAGGTCTGTAGTTACTATCAGATTGAAGGACATCTATTTCATCAATCATTAGAAAGTAGTCTTTATAATTCTCCTCTTTTATTAATTTCAGTAACCTACCTAAACTATCTGCTACTACCAACAGCTTCTTATATCCTTCCTTCTGGAGATACTCTATTATCTCTTGGTCTGTTGTCCTTTCCTTTTCATCCTTTATTTCACTTCCTATATATAAAGTATTGGGGTGCTTTTTACATTTGGAGAAAGCCAGTGCTTTTGTAGGAAGGACTATAATTGAATTTCTATTTGCATTTATTTCAAGGGTAGTAGCACCTACTCCCGGAATCTGTTTGTTTACTATGCCATGTGGCATCTTATCAATGTAAAAAGATAGATTAAAGTTACATTGAACCTCTTTACACCTTGAGAAATTCCCATATAATAATCCTTCAAGACTATCAATTCTTGTATCTGGTGATATTTCTTCTGGTTGTCCATAATCTGAATATATAATCTGAGGAGTGTCATATAAGTCACCATAAGTATTATATAATTTGGTAGTATCTGCCATATCTCACTTAGTTTAAGTTTATAATATAATAACAAAGTGAGCAAATATACAAATTACTCATTTAAGCCTATATAGTTTCCCTTTAAAGTCTTCCAATAAATAAATCTTATCAAATTTGCTATGAATAAAAAAACTGAGCAGCTGAGTATCTTCAATATAGTAGGAGCTGTTTTTAAGGTTTCCCGTTACTAATAGTAACCAGATTGGGCTATTACAGTTCCTTATATATTGTTCGAGTTTCTCTTCTTTTTTTAGAATTGCTTGTTTAATAATAGAAGGAGAAAGGGGAGGGCCAAAACTATTAGAACGAATACTTATTCCTTTTGAACTATATTTCTGTAGTCTTATATTTTCCACATAAGGATTAGGGATATTTCTATCATATATTATATATTCTTTAAATACATTTGTTACTGTTTTTATTACTTCACTTTTTTCTGATAATGAATAATTTGCTGTAGGGAGAATATCACAATTTGCAAAGAAATTAGGTATGCTGGAATCTGCTAATAAATTCTGTTCTACACTTCTAATGATTGTTTCAAAACAGCCTTCTTGTTCTCTTAAAGATTTATTTACTATTATCTGATGTTCTAATCCAATAATTCCTTGATTAGTATTTAATAAACAGTCTGGTGATTCTGAAAGTCTAAATATGGACACAGATTCATTAAGTAACATTATAAACTTACCAATATGACATATTTCAGTGGTCTTTTTATTATTTCCTTTAACTTCATCAAGGTATTTCCCTATGATAGCAAAAAGTTTCTTTTCACTCTCATTCATCCAATCAATTAGTTTGTTATGCTCCATTTCAATATTTATGAGAAGTCAAAAATACAAAAGAATCTCCATAGTCCAATAAACTACAGAGATTCTTTTAAGCCTATTTCAAACCTTCACTTCCAAATACATATTGAAGAACCTTCAAGTTTGCTTCATTCTCAATCTTGAAGTCTCTTTCAATGTATATATCTGTGACTTTCATGGCTTCATCAATGTGATTAAGTGCTGCATGAACAGCATATTTATCAATACCTACCTTGTTGACTGCTAAAGTAGCCCATGAGTGTCTTGCTGCATAGTACTCCAAATCATCTATTTTCAAAAGTTTTCCAATCTCTTTGAGTCCTATATTTATAGCCTTATTGAAGTTGCCAGCAGTTGAATAAGTATGATAGAAATTAAATATTCTATTTTTTGTTTGGTCTTGGTATTTTTCCATTAGTGGTTGAAGAATAGGGGGGACTATAACTTTCATTTTGGCTTTATCTAACCTTCTGTCTTTGGTTTTACTTCTGTAGTAGGTGATTGCTTTTCCTTCCAGTGTAGAGCAACTGTATAAGTCTATTGAGTTCATTCCCATCAGGCAGAAAGATATAATGAAGCAATCTTTGGCTAAATTATATGGGCATTTCTTCTCTTTTCCTGTGTTGTTGTATTGATAAGGTAATTCCCATATCTTTTTGATGGCTTCTGCTGGTATGGCTCTCTTTCTTGTAGCCTCTTGCTTAGGTATTTCTAAGTTATCAAAAGGTGAATTGGGCACTAAGATGATATTTCTATCATAGTCATTATATCTTTTTTTGACTTCATTGTATAGATGTCTGAGGCATCCAATATATAAAGAGAGCATTCTGTTGGAAGGTATTCGTTTTCCATGTTTCTTTAATTCCTCAATTCTTTGGGCTCTTTTTAATTGTAGGTAGTTCATGAAATCTTTTAATAGCTTTTTAGTTATTTGGTCTGTATTCAAGTGTTCTTTTCCAAGATAAGTGATGAAAGCATTAATAGATGTCTGGTAGTTGGCTTTTCCTTTTAATTGAGTAGTCTTCAACCACTCTTTTGAGAACTGAATGAAATCTATGGTAGTCTTTCTTTCATTTTTAACCTTGATGCACTCTATTATATCATTTAAGCTGTAATTAGCTGTTTCCAATGGGAGGGAAGCACATAATTCTTGATATTGCCTAACAATATTATTTGCTTCCTTAATAAACTTGGGATTCTTTATTTTGAATGCCTTGGTGAGGTCTTCCTTCCTTACATAGATAGAAGTAGGCAGTCTTTTGACTTCTCTCTTATAAGTCATTCTGATTTTGACATTATACGTACCATCACTCTTTTGTTTGCCTTTTAATACTTCGGCTTTGATTGTTATCATATCTATTGTTTTTGGGGGAACAACAATAGACCAACAATTACATAATTTATAGTATAATGAAAGGGGGTTCCAAAGAATTCATATAAAAGAAAAGGATTGATAACCTTTTGATTATCAATCCTCTCTAAGAGCGGAAGACGGGGCTCAAACCCGCGACCCTCAGCTTGGAAGGCTAATGCTCTATCAACTGAGCTACTTCCGCAATTTTTTGTGGGCAAAGATGGATTCGAACCACCGAAGGCGTAAGCCAGCAGATTTACAGTCTGCCCCATTTGGCCACTCTGGTATTTGCCCTTTTGCACTTAAGATTCTATCTCAATTCTCTCATTGAGTAGGTTTGTTTCTCAATTGCGGTGCAAAGATACGACTATTTTTGTAAACTCCAAGCAAAATCTATCATTTTTATTGCAGTAATTGCACATTCGTCTCCTTTATTACCCAGCTTGCCACCGGCGCGGTCTTCTGCTTGCTCCATAGTATTGGTAGTAATTAATCCGTAAATTACTGGTACATCGCCACTTGCGTTTAATTGGGTAATTCCTTGGGTAGCACCCATGCAAACATAGTCAAAATGTGGAGTATCTCCTCTGACTACACAACCAATTGCAATAACTGCATCGACTTCGCTGTATTCGATAAGTTGGTTGGCGCCGAAAGTCAGTTCAAAACTGCCGGGTACTGTTTTTACCAGAATATTTTCATCTTTGGCTCCATGTTTTTTTAAGGTGTCTATGGCACCTTTTAGGAGAGCGCCGGTAATATTATAATTCCACTCAGATACAACGATGCCGAATTTCATTTTTTCCGCGCTGGGTACAGAACTGAAATCGTAGTCTGAAAGATTGTGGTAAGCTGTTGCCATAAATAAGGAATTAAGAATTAATAATTGAAAATTAAAGGGAGAGGAGAGATAAAAGAGGCACGGACTACACGGATTCACGGCTATTGTGTCTTTCCGTGTTTTCCGTGTAATCCGTGCCTGAGATATTTTTATAATAAGGTATATTACTTCTTCAATAGTTTGGCTTGTTCGATATACTTATCGATATCCATTGCCTGGTATGAACGGAAGTATTTATCCTTGATAGTGGTATACGCCTGGATTGCATCGTCATACTTACCTTGCTTTACCAGGATTTCTCCAGCTTGCAGCAGGTAGATGGGGCTGAGGGAGTTGTTGTCGGCTTCGTTGGCGGCTTTCAGCAGCATGGAAGCGGCTTTGTCCAGTTGGCCGAGCTGCGCATAGCAGTTACCCATAGCACCTTTCATGGCAGGAGCTACCATTTGGTCGTCTCCGTCAAAGCTGTCCAATGCTTTCACTGCTTCGTCATATTTACCGAGGTGTGCATAGCAGAGACCCATATAGGCTTTTGCAAGATTGGCTGCTTTTGTGCCGCTGTATTCGTCTGCCACTTTTACAAATCCGGCAAAACCGATGCTATCACCGTTCAGTGCTTGTGCATAAGCGTCTGCTTCGAAGTATTCTTGCCCTTTGAATAAGGCAGCTTGTGCTTTTTCTTCACGGGGGTCTGCATAAAGGTTCTTGTACATCACTACACCGGCAATGATGATGATTACTGCTACTACAGTGCCGATGATTGCTTTTTTGTTCTTAATGAAAAAGGCCTCCGATTGTGTCAGTGCATCCTCCACGTTTAAGGCTTCATTCGTCTTTTTTTGTTCTGCCATTTTTATATAATCTTTTTGTTATTATTCTTATTTATCTATTTCGACCCGCAAAAGTAAGTTTTTTATAGCTATCAACGAAATTTAGCGGCATCTTTTTTTGTTTTGTATCAGAAAACACCGAAATTATTTCTACTTTTCAATAAGCCGGGCTTCACCTCTGTATTAAAAATAAGCAGGCTTATTTTGTACTGCTTTCGGTTTTGCATTATCTTTGTAACCGAACTCATCGTTACTATAATGATACTGAAACGTATATCTATACTCAATTATAAGAACTTGGAGCAGGTGGAGCTTTCATTCTCGCCCAAGTTAAACTGCTTTTTCGGACAGAACGGCATGGGGAAAACGAACCTGCTGGATGCGGTGTATTTTTTGTCTTTCTGTAAAAGTGCCGGTAATCCCATTGATTCCCAGAATATCTGCCATGATGCCGACTTCTTTGTTATTCAAGGGTTTTATGAGGCTGCCGATGGGACTCCTGAGGAAATCTACTGTGGTATGAAGAGGCGCCAGAAGAAACAGTTCAAGCGAAACAAGAAGGAGTATACGCGTTTGTCGGACCATATCGGCTTCCTGCCTTTGGTCATGGTCTCGCCTGCCGATTCGGAGTTGATAGCAGGAGGCAGTGATGAACGCCGACGTTTTATGGATGTGGTTATCTCGCAGTACGACAAAGAGTATCTGGATGCTTTGATACGATACAATAAAGCTTTGGTGCAGCGGAATACCTTACTGAAGAGTGAACAGCCGGTGGAGGAAGAGCTCTTTCTGGTCTGGGAGGAGATGATGGCACAAGCCGGTGAAGTGGTGTTCCGCAAACGTGAGGCCTTTATCCGTGAGTTTATTCCTATTTTCCAGTCTTTCTATTCATTCATTTCGCAAGATAGGGAGAAGGTGGGATTAAGCTATGACTCTCATGCCCGCGATGCCTCTTTGCTGGAAGTGCTGAAGGAAAGCCGTGCTCGCGACCAGATTATGGGCTATTCGTTGCGCGGTGTGCACAAGGACGAGCTGAATATGCTTTTGGGAGATTTCCCCATCAAGCGTGAAGGGTCGCAGGGACAGAACAAGACTTATCTGGTAGCGTTGAAGCTGGCACAGTTTGATTTCCTGAAACGTACCGGGACCACTGTTCCCTTGTTGTTGTTGGACGATATCTTTGACAAGCTGGATGCCTCGCGTGTGGAGCAAATCATCAAGTTGGTGGCAGGCGACAGTTTTGGACAGATTTTTATAACCGATACCAACCGCGAACACCTGGACCGTATTCTGCATAAAGTGGGCAGTGATTATAAGATGTTCCGTGTGGAGCAGGGAACGGTTGCCGAAATGAAGGAGGAAGAGGCATGAAGCGCAATAATGCCGAACAGATAGGTGAACTTATCCGTCATTACCTCAGGCAGGAAAGTCTGGAGTCTCCGCTGAATGAACGGCGGCTTATCAGTGCGTGGCCCGAAGTGCTGGGGCCTACCATTGCCTCCTACACCCGTGAACTTTATATAAAGAACCAGGTGCTTTATGTGCACCTCACTTCTGCTGCTTTGCGCCAGGAACTGATGATGGGGCGCGAGTTGCTGGTGCGCAACTTGAATCGTCATGTGGGGGCCCAGGTCATAACGAATATCATATTCAGATGAGCATCCTCAGCTCATCTATTCTTTCAATCTTCAGTTCCTTTAATTCCCGGACTGCCCGGTCATAATACATCGGAGTTTCCAAATCCTTGTTGTCATGCGCATCCAGTCCGATGATAGCTGTACAGCCTTCATTGGCAGCGATTCGCCAGAACTCCGGGCACGGGTAGGTGGATAAGCCGTGCGCTTCATTGTAGGCTACATAGCCTATATTGTATTCCAACGGGACATTCAGGCGTGCAGCAGTACGGCAGATGTGCCGGCTGATGGTAGTGCAATGGTGGTCGAACTTCGGATAGGAGCGCATGAACAAGTCCGGATGGGCAAGGCAGGAGAATAATCCGCTTTCCATACCTTCGATGGCGCTCTCTTCGTAAAGTTCGAGCATGTCGCGGCTGTCTGTATGATGGCCGAAGTAGGGGAACTTTTCATCGGTGTGGTAGTGATGGTTTCCGAAGATGATATAGTCCAGTTGGTACTTCTTGGTTTGCTCTTTCAGCCAATGGATATATTGGGGGAAGTATTCACATTCAAGTCCTATTCTGATGTCTATCCGGTCGTGGTATTTCTCACGGAGCGTCTTGAGACTCTCCACGTAGCCGGGGAGCTCCTCGGGGAGCATCCGCATGTCGGCTACGTAGTCGGTTCGGTATTTCCAGGGAGTATGGTCTGAAAACCCGAGTATCCGGTAACCGCCTTTGATGGCACTGAGCACATAGTCTTCGTCATCTCCGGTGGCATGCATGCAGCGTGTGGTGTGTGTATGATAATTAGTTTTCATTGCGTAATGATTTCATCCATGCGTATATCAAACGGTTCCGCAGGAACTTCTTCTACGAGTTGAAACGGGAAGCAGATGCCGGCTTTGTGGGCTGATGGGATGCGGGGCAGAAGCCGGTCATAGTAACCTTTACCGCGCCCCAGGCGGTTGCCGTTACGGTCGAATGCCACGCCGGGAACCACTATGAAGTCTATGTCTGCATAGTCGGTAAATAGCTCGCCGGTTGGTTCTTCGATGCCGTATGCGCCAGGTTTCAAGTCTTCGGGTCCGGTGTACAGCCGCAGTTCCAGGTCGTCACCTACAACTACCGGAAGCAGTATCCGCTTTTCGCGGCTCCACTTCCGGATAAATTCGTGTGTGTCCACTTCGTCTTTGAGAGAGTGGTAGAGCAGTACGGTTGTTGCCGCCCTGAAAGCGGGGTGTGCCTCGAGGGCGGCAAGTATTTCAGCAGACTGACGCGTAGCGGAAGAGCTGTGTCGGGTCTTCAACAAAGCTACCTGCCTGCGCAGTTCTTTTTTCCTTTCCATCATCTTTTTTATCCTCTATGATTGGTGTTGCTTCCGGAGCTTTGGGGAATGCCTCGCCACGTTCCAGAATATCCAATGCTTTCTTGACGGTAGCATCGCTCTGGTTGATGTAGCGGATGTATTGCTCCCTTCCCAGTATGTTATAGATAATGTTGCCGTAAAGACTTCTTTCCAGTAGCTTGTAGGACTTGTGGATAAGCAGGTTGCGCCGTTTTACTCCCTTGGAGTCTGCAAAACGTACAAACTGCTCCACAATACTCTGGTGGCGAAGGTACTTCAACAAGTCTTCTTCATTGTCGTATTCACTCAATTTCGCGCGGTTGCGGTCGGTATACTGGAAGCTGAATTGCAGAATCAGTCCCTTGTTGCTTACTTCTATCAGGTAAGAAGATACTCCGGTTGTGTCTTGCGGAACGAATACGTCCGGCATAATGCCACCGCCGCCGTATACGGGTCTGCCCAAACCGGTAGAGTAACGCAGGTTTTCGTCCAGTTTGATGCTGTCTTTGGAGAAGAACTCGCCGTGTTCGTAACGGGTAATCCAGTCCATTTCGTATTTGCTGTCCTTGCCGTTCTCGTAGGGGCGCTGGATGCAACGGCCCGATGGGGTGTAATAACGGGCAATGGTCAGGCGGATGGCGGAACCGTCACTGAAGTCGATGGGTTGCTGTACGAGTCCCTTGCCGAAGGAACGGCGTCCTACAATGGTTCCGCGGTCATTGTCCTGAATGGCGCCCGCAAAGATTTCGCTGGCCGAAGCGGAACTCTCGTTTACCAATACCACTAGCGGCAGCTTCTGGCAACTGCCGGTACCGTTGGCATATTCCTCCATGCGGGGATATTTGCGGCCGTGGGTATATACAATCAACTTCCCTTCCGGCAGGAATTCGTTCACCATGCGTGTGGCGGCTTCCATGTATCCTCCGGTATTGTCGCGCAGGTCGATAATCAGGCCTTTGCACTTCTCGTGGCTCAGTTGGGCAATCGCATTCAGCAGCTCCACGTGTGTGGTACGTCCGAATTTGCTGATTTGTATATATCCGTAGTCATCGTCGAGCATATAGGCTGCATCAATGGTGTTTTGTGGGATGTCACCGCGTGTGATGGTGAAGTCGAGCAACTCCTTTTCCGTGGCACGCTTGACGCCTAACTTCACTTGGCTTCCTTTCGGACCTTTCAGGTTGCGCATGGCCTTTTCGTTTGTCAGGCCTTTGCCTGCAAACAGACTGTCGTTGACCATTACAATGCGGTCGCCTGCCATCAGGCCCACTTTCTCGGACGGTCCGCCGGGAATCACGCTGTTTACGTGTATCGTGTCTTCTTGAATGGTGAACTGGATACCTATACCGCTGAAGCTGCCTTCAAGTTCGGAGTTTACCTCTTCCAGCTTCTGTGCGGGGATGTAGGTGGAGTGGGGGTCGAGTTCCGCCAATATCTGTGGCATGGCCTTCTCTACCAAATCGGTCATGTTGACGGTATCCACATACTGGTCATCAATAACACGCAGCAAGGCATTCAGCTTGTTGGACGAGCTATTGATGATTCCCAGTTTATTACCGGCAAAATGCCTGGCATAAAACGTTCCGATAAGGATTCCCGCGACTACGCTGATTGCGATGATGAGCGGCATAAAGCGGGAAGTATTTTTTGTACTCATGATGTTTATTTACTATTAGACTATTTACAATTTACTATTTGGCTGCGCATGCAACTTTCAACTTTCCATTTTCAACTTTTCATTATCCATTGAAATAAACACTACCTCGATGCCTGCCCGTTTCAAAAGTTCGATACCATCTTCCAGGCGGTATTTCTCGGAGTAGACTACCCGTTTGATGCCTGCCTGGATAATCAGTTTGGAGCATTCTATGCAGGGGGAGGCAGTGACGTACATGGTGGCACCGTTACTGCTGTTGTTTGAACGGGCTATTTTGGTAATGGCGTTTGCTTCGGCATGGAGCACGTATGGTTTGGTGACGTTATTCTCATCTTCGCATACATTCTCAAAACCGGAAGGGGTACCGTTGTAGCCGTCAGAGATAATCATCTTGTCTTTTACAATCAGTGCACCGACCTGGCGGCGTTGGCAATACGAATTTTCGGCCCAAATGCTTGCCATACGTATATAACGCCTATCCAATGCTTCTTGTTTGTCTTTTGTAGAATCGTCCATCATATTTATGCTTTATCGTTGCGGGGTGAATCCCATGACTCTGGTTGTCGGTCCGTCTTTAAAATAGAGGGTCAGTGAATTGGCATCCCCTTCATACTTGTACACGTTTTGCAATCCGGAGATGAATGCCTTGGCCAGTGCATCGCTTTCTGCAGCCCCCGTAACCTTCACACTGATGCTGAGCGAGCCTGAAGCTCCGTCGGCTTTCCAAGTGCCGTTGACGCTTGAGTTGATGCCTTGTCCGTTGACGGTGGTGCCCATCAGTTCTCCATCCAGTTCAGTACCTTCAAAATTGAGGGTGAAGGTGCTTTTCTGATTATATAGCTTGTCCAGACTCTTCTTCATCTCTTCCTCATTGTTGTTCCAAAGGTTTGGATAGAATTGGGCATTGCTGCCTTTATTGGTGAGTCGGCTGAGCTTCCATGTCTTCCCGGTGAATATTCCGATAACATCGTCCTCGTTGTCGCAACCGCTTAGCAGGGGGAGCAGCGAAAACATGAGCAACATGCAAAAGATGTTCCTTATAAGTCTCTTCATTTCTTTATTCCATTTCTGATTAATAATGCGTCGATTGTAGGCTCTTGTCCGCGGAAGCGTTTATAGAGCGTCATCGGATGTTCCGTTCCGCCTTTGGAAAGGATATTCTCTCGGAAGGAGGCGGCAGTCTCCGGGTTGAAGATGCCCGTCTGCTTGAATAGCGAGAAAGCATCTGCATCCAGCACCTCTGCCCATTTATAACTATAGTATCCGGCAGAATATCCTCCGGCAAAGATATGGGAGAATTGTGTGCTCATGCAGGTTTCTGCCACAGAAGGCAGAATCTGTGCTTTTTCCCAAGCCTTCTTTTCATAGGCTTTCACGTCACCTTCAAACGGGGTGTTACGTGTGTACCAAGCCATATCGAGCAGGCCGAAGCTAACCTGGCGGAGGCAGGCGTATGCCGCGTTGAAGTTGGAGGAATCCACAATGCGCTGTACCAGTTCGTCCGGTATCAGTTCTCCGGTTTGGTAATGGCGGGCAAACGTATGCAGGAATTCCTTTTCGATGGCAAAGTTCTCCATGAATTGGGAGGGGAGTTCCACAAAGTCCCAATACACATTGGTCCCGCTTAGGCTTCCGTAGGTGGAATTGGCAAACATACCATGCAGGCTGTGTCCGAATTCGTGCAGGAAGGTTTCTACCTCGCCGAAGGTCAACAAAGCAGGTTTGTCCTGTGTCGGTTTGGTGAAGTTCATCACAATGGATATGTGGGGACGGCTGTTCTCACCGGTCTTTTCGTCAATCCACTGTTCCTTGTAGCTGGTCATCCAGGCTCCCGAGCGCTTGCCTGCTCTGGGGTGGAAGTCGGTATAGAACACGGCAAGGAATTTCCCGTCTTTGTCGAAGACTTCGTAGGCATCCACATCCTTATGATAAACGGGAATATCCGGATTCTTCTTGAAGGTGATGCCATACAGCCTGGTTGCCAGGCCGAATACGCCTTGCTTCACGTTGTTCAGCTCAAAGTAAGGACGGAGCAGCTCATCGTCGATATTGAACTTCCGGTCTTTCAGTTTATGGGAATAGTACGCCCAGTCCCACGGCATCAGGACGAAGTCTTCTCCTTCCGCTTGGCGTGCCAGGGCTTGCACTTCTGCATATTCTTGTTTGGCGGTAGGCGTGTAAGCCTCCAGCAGTTGGTCCAGCAGCTTATACACGGACTCACTGTTTTGTGCCATGCGCTCCTGGAGGTTGTATTCGGCGAAGTTGTCATAGCCTAGGAGTTGGGCAATCTCCATACGGACATTGGCCAGTTTCTTTACGATTTCCAGATTATTGCTGGCGTTGTCATGCGTACACTTCGTATTGTAGGCCATATACAGCTCACGACGCAGGTCACGGCTGTCTGCATAGGTCAGGAAAGGGCCATAGCTGGGAGCCTGCAAGGTGAATACCCAGCCTTCGACGCCTTTTTCCCCGGCTGTCTCTGCAGCGGCTTCTACCGCGCTCTCGGGTAGCCCGGCCAGTTGTGACTTGTCGGTGATGACAAGCTTGTAGTCGTTCGTTTCTTTCAGGTTGTTTTCACTGAACTGCAGCGTCAGCAGGCTGAGCTCTTTGCATAAAGCCCGGTATTTCTCCTTGGCTTCTCCCTGGAGGTTGGCGCCGTTGCGTACAAAACCATTGTAAATATCTTCCAGCAGCTTGTGCTGTTCCGGGTTCAGCGTCTCTTTGTCTTGCTGCTCGTAAACCGCTTTGATGCGTGCAAACAGCTCTTCGTTCAGGCTGATGTTGTTTTCATGCTCGCTCATCATCGGCATGATTTCCTTGGCCAGTTCCTGCAGGTCATCGTCCGTTTCGGCACTGAGCAGATTGCCGAATACAGTGCTGACACGGTGGAGCATCTCACCGGACTTCTCGTAGGCCAACACTGTGTTGGCAAATGTCGGGACTTCCGGATTGCGGATGATGGCCTCTATTTCCGCATTTTGGCGGCGGATGCCTTCGCGGATGGCGGGTATGTAATCTCCGGTCTTAATCTTGTCGAACGGGACAGTGCTGTGCAGCGTGGAGTATGTTTCAAAAAAAGGATTTTGAGACGATATAGTGTTCATAAAGCAAAGCAATATTAGAGTTAGTATAATCTTCATCATGTTTAAAGGGTCTGATAAAAAACGAACTAGCTGCAAAATTGCAAAAAAAATAGGCGACTTCTGCAGAAGTCACCTATTTTTTATTATTTTCTAACTGTATATTAGCAGTTAACTGATGCCATGTGAGCAATCAAGTCAAGAACCTTGTTAGAATAACCGATTTCGTTATCATACCAAGATACAACCTTAACGAAAGTATCAGTCAAAGCGATACCAGCCTTAGCGTCGAAGATAGAAGTGCGAGTGTCACCCAAGAAGTCAGAAGAAACAACTGCATCTTCAGTGTAACCCAGAACACCCTTCAATTCGCCTTCAGAAGCTTCCTTCATGGCAGCGCAGATTTCAGCGTAAGTAGCGGGCTTAGCCAAGTTAACTGTCAAGTCAACTACAGATACGTCCAAAGTCGGAACACGCATAGACATACCAGTCAGTTTGCCGTTCAATGCCGGGATAACTTTACCTACAGCCTTAGCAGCACCGGTAGAAGACGGGATAATGTTGCCGGAAGCAGCACGACCACCTCTCCAGTCTTTCATAGAAGGACCGTCAACTGTCTTCTGAGTAGCAGTTGTAGAGTGAACAGTAGTCATCAAACCGTCAGTGATACCCCATTTGTCGTTCAATACCTTAGCGATAGGAGCCAAGCAGTTGGTAGTACAAGAAGCGTTAGATACGAATTGAGTACCCTTAACGTAAGTCTTTTCGTTAACACCGCAAACGAACATCGGAGTGTCGTCCTTAGAAGGAGCAGACATTACAACATATTTTGCGCCGGCTTCGATGTGAGCTTGAGCTTTGTCTTTGCTCAAGAACAAGCCAGTAGATTCAACAACGTATTCTGCCTCTACTTCGTTCCATTTCAAGTCAGCCGGGTTTCTTTCTGCAGTGATGCGGATAGCCTGACCGTTAACGATCAGCTTGCTGTTTTCAACATCAGCTTCGATAGTACCGTCGAACTGGCCGTGCATAGTGTCATACTTCAGCATGTAAGCCAAGTAATCTACCGGGCAAAGGTCGTTGATACCTACGATCTGAATATCGTTTCTCTTCATTGCAGCGCGGAATACGAAACGTCCGATACGTCCGAATCCATTAATACCTACTTTAATCATTTTGTTTAAACTTTTAAGGGTTTTATAATGTTTAAAAATAAACTTTCGCTTACTAATTGCAATTCTTTCTGATTTGCGGTGCAAAAGTAAGAAAATGTTTTTATATTCGTAACCAAAATCATAATTAAATAATTGAAAAGATGGGAAAAAGTTCATTTTTACAGGAATTTAAGGCTTTTGCCATGAAGGGCAATGTGATAGACATGGCCGTCGGTGTGATTATCGGTGGGGCATTCGGAAAAATCGTCTCCTCCATTGTGGCAGATGTGATTATGCCTCCTATCGGGCTGCTGGTGGGCGGTGTCAACTTTACAGACTTGAAGTGGGTGCTGAAACCTGCCGAAATGGTGGACGGAAAAGAAATTGCTGCCGTGACCCTGAATTACGGTAATTTCTTGCAGGTCACCTTCGACTTCCTGATTATAGCATTCTCTATCTTCATGTTCATAAAGTTGTTGACCAAGCTGACTGAAAAGAAGAAAGAAGAGGCGCCTGCCGCTCCTCCGGCTCCCCCTGCCCCGAGCAAGGAAGAGGTGCTGCTGACCGAAATCCGTGATTTGCTGAAAGAAAAGTAATATCGAAGCGGAACTTCATAGGGATGTCAAAACCCTCTTGACGCTTTTTTTAGGCGCGGAATTCTAAGACCTACACAAGTTTTTGCACAGGAAACTTGCGTAGGTCTTAGAATTCCGCGCCTAATATTATAACATGATGAAAGCGTTCATGGCTTTTGATACATTCCCTAATGCATTTAACTCTCCCCGGTACCGCCGGAAACTGTCCCTTTTTATACTAAGCAGTAATCTTACCACAGCCGTGGTAAGAAAATAACATTGCTGTGGTAAGCAAGTTGCATAGCTGTGGTAAGAAAACAGCACGGTTGTAGTAAGAATAGCTTTTAGTATCCTTGTGGATAGTTCTAGCCTGAAATTAAAGCTGTTTTTAGTAAAAAAACGTTTTTCTGTCACATTATCCCTGATAATTCCTTTACTTTTTCTACTTTTGCAAATCATTTATTAAAGTCTATACGGATTTATATGCAAGAGAAGATTATTATTCTTGATTTCGGTTCGCAAACCACGCAGCTCATCGGCCGCCGGCTGCGCGAATTGAATGTCTATTGCGAGATTGTACCTTACAACAAATTTCCATACGGAGATGAGAGTGTAAAAGGAGTTATCCTTTCGGGTAGCCCCTTTTCTGTTTATGATAAGAGTGCATTCAAGGTAGATTTGAGCGGGATTCGTGGGAAATACCCCATTCTGGGTATCTGCTACGGTGCGCAGTTTATCTCCTACAGCAACGGTGGACGGGTGGAGCCGGCAGGAACCCGCGAGTACGGACGTGCCCATCTCGGTTCTTTCGATTCGGAGAATGTCCTTTTCAAAGGGGTAAGGAAGAATACCCAAGTATGGATGAGCCATGGAGACACGATTACAGCCATTCCCGACAACTTCAAGATTATAGCTTCTACGGACAAGGTAGCGATTGCTGCTTACCAGGTGTCCGGCGAGGAGATGTGGGGAGTGCAGTTCCATCCGGAAGTATTTCATAGCGAGGACGGTACGCAGATGCTGCGCAACTTCGTGGTGGACGTATGCGGTTGCAGCCAGAGCTGGAGCGCCGCATCGTTTGTAGATACTACTGTGGCCGAACTGAAGGAGCAGCTTGGCAACGACCGAGTTATCCTGGGACTGAGTGGCGGTGTGGATTCTTCGGTAGCCGCCGTGTTGCTGCATCGTGCCATTGGCAAGAACTTGACCTGTATCTTTGTGGACCACGGACTGCTTCGCAAGAATGAGTTCAAGAATGTGATGCACGACTACGAATGCCTGGGACTGAACGTGATTGGCGTGGATGCCAGCGAGAAGTTCTTCAAGGATTTGGAGGGAGTGACCGAGCCTGAGCAAAAGCGTAAAATCATCGGCCGCGATTTTATCGAGGTCTTCGATGCCGAAGCGCACAAGATAACCGATGCCCGCTGGTTGGCGCAAGGCACCATTTATCCCGACCGCATCGAGAGCCTGAACATTACGGGCAAGACCATCAAGAGCCATCACAACGTGGGCGGTCTGCCCGAGGAGATGAACCTCCGTCTGTGCGAACCGTTGCAGTGGCTGTTCAAGGACGAAGTACGCCGCGTGGGACGCGAATTGGGAATGCCCGAACATTTGATTACCCGTCATCCTTTCCCCGGTCCGGGACTGGCTGTCCGCATCCTGGGGGATATAACACCGGAGAAGGTGCATACTTTGCAGGAAGCCGACGATATTTTCATTCAGGGCTTGCGTGACTGGAAAGTGCAGGATGCCGACGGCAACGAGACATCGCTCTACCATCAGGTCTGGCAGGCGGGCGTCATTCTTCTGCCCGTACAGAGTGTGGGCGTGATGGGTGACGAACGCACCTATGAACGTGCAGTGGCCTTGCGTGCCGTTACTTCCACCGATGCCATGACAGCCGACTGGGCGCATCTGCCCTACGAATTCCTGGGTAAGGTGTCCAACGACATTATAAATAAGGTGAAAGGTGTGAACCGCGTGACCTATGACATCTCTTCAAAACCACCCAGCACAATAGAATGGGAATAAGACCGACTGAAATTATTAACTTAAAAACAATATAGAAGAATGAAGCAGGATATGATTGTGATTCTGGATTTGGGAAGCCATGAGAACACAGTGCTTGCCCGGGCGATTCGTGCGTTGGGAGTATATAGCGAAATCTACCCGCACGACATTACTGCCGCCGAACTGAAGGCCTTGCCGAATGTGAAAGGCATCATCATCAACGGCGGCCCCAACAATGTGGTTGACGGGGTGTCCATCGACGTGTTGCCCGAGATTTACGAAGCGGGATTCCCCGTAATGGCTGCCGGACACGACAAGGCGCTGTGCGAAGTGAAGCTGCCGCAGTTTACGGATGATGTGGAAGCCATCAAGGAGGCTGTGAAATCTTTCGTATTCGATACTTGCAAGGCTGAGGCGAACTGGAACATGACGAATTTCGTCAACGACCAGGTGGAGTTGATACGTCGTCAGGTGGGCGACCGTAAGGTGCTGCTGGCACTGTCCGGTGGTGTGGATAGCTCCGTGGTGGCCGCTTTGCTGCTGAAAGCCATCGGAGACAAGCTGGTTTGCGTACACGTGAACCACGGACTGATGCGTAAGGGCGAATCGGAAGCCGTGGTGGAAATCTTTGGCAAGGAGCTGAAAGCTAACTTGATATACGTGGATGCTACAGACCGTTTCCTCTCCAAGCTGGAAAACGTGGCTGACCCGGAAGAAAAGCGCAAGATTATCGGCGGAGAGTTTATCCGTGTCTTTGAGGAAGAAGCCCGCAAGCTGGACGGTATCGACTTCCTGGGACAAGGTACCATCTATCCCGATATTGTAGAGAGTGGCACAAAAACAGCCAAGATGGTGAAGTCTCATCACAACGTAGGCGGTCTGCCCGAGGATTTGCAGTTTGAATTGGTGGAGCCGTTGCGCCAGCTGTTCAAGGACGAAGTACGTGCATGCGGTGTAGAGCTTGGATTGCCGTACGAGATGGTTTACCGTCAGCCGTTCCCCGGTCCCGGATTGGGAGTACGTTGTCTGGGAGCCATTACCCGCGACCGCTTGGAGGCTGTACGCGAGTCGGATGCCATTCTGCGTGAGGAATTCCAACTGGCAGGCCTGGATAAGAAGGTATGGCAGTATTTCACTGTGGTGCCCGATTTCAAATCTGTGGGTGTACGCGACAATGCACGTTCGTTCGACTGGCCCGTCATTATCCGTGCCGTCAACACAGTGGATGCCATGACCGCTACCATTGAGCCGGTGGACTGGCCCATCCTAATGAAGATTACCGACCGTATTCTCAAGGAAGTGAAAACCGTCAATCGCGTTTGTTATGATATGTCTCCGAAACCCAATGCGACTATCGAGTGGGAGTGAGATTGACCAATGATAATGATAGCCTCACCTTAAAAACGGTGGGGCTGTTTTTTTTATAACAAAACAACAAAGAATAGAACAATGAAACTTTTATGTATGATTGCTGTCTTTTTGTGCATACCTTGGGTAGCCTCTGACGCACAGAAGCAGGATTGGGGAAATTTGAAACGCTATGCAGAGGCAAACAAGGAACTGGTACGGAAGGGAAAACAGAAGGACCGGGTGGTTTTTATGGGCAACTCCATCACGGAAGGATGGGTGGCAAACGATGCCGCTTTCTTTGAAGACAACGGTTATGTGGGCCGTGGTATAGGCGGACAGACTTCTTCCCATTTCCTGCTCCGTTTTCGCGAAGATGTCATCAAGCTTGCTCCGGCGCTGGTCGTGATAAATGCAGGTACCAATGACATTGCAGAAAATGCAGGCGCTTATAATGAAGAATACACTTTTGGAAATATAGTGTCTATGGTAGAGCTGGCACGGGGCAATAAGATAAAAGTGATTTTGACGTCTGTGTTGCCTGCAGCTGCCTTTGGCTGGAACCCTTCGGTGAAGGATGCTCCGCAAAAGATAATGCAGCTGAATGCCAGAATCCGGAAGTATGCCCAGGAAAACAAGATTCCTTATGTCGACTATTACAGTGAGATGGTGGAAGGCGACAATAAGGCTCTGAACTCCTCGTATACCCGGGATGGGGTACACCCCACTCTAGAAGGGTATAAAGTGATGGAAGCCTTGATAAAGAAAGCGATAGACAAGGTGTTGTAGGAAATCTCGGTTCAGGTGGCCTATAAGAGCTTTTCTGCGTCGGGAATCATCATCTCGCCTCTGTGCAGTTCGAGCAGGCCTTTCTCCTGCATGCTGTTCAACGCTCTTGATACTCCCATACGGGTATCATTGACCACCTGAGCCAATTCTTCCATTTTTATTTTCAGTATTTTCCTGCCTGACGGACGTTCGATATGTGTCAGGATAAAGTTGCCGATACGTTTCTCAAGGTTGTCGGTGCTTTCTGCCCAAAGACGGCTGTTTAGGCTTTGGGCGCGGTTGCTGATGATATTCATGTAATTTAGGCGGAATATGTCATATTTGAACAATTCGCTCATGACGAAAGCCTTGCTGATGCTCACTGTGTGGGTCTCGGTTTGGGCGGTATAGGCCGAGACGTAGGAGGTGCTCATCCCGAACAGAGATTGTGGCTCGATGACATAAGGTGCCTGAAAATATTCCGTGGAGCTGTATGATGTATTCGCAGATGAAGTACATGAGGAGATTTCACCTTTCAATACGAATATCAGTTGACTGCATGTGTCACCGGCTTTCACGATAACTTCGCCGGCTTTATGCTTTGTAAAGCTCAGCTTGACTTTCCCCAGGATATTGGTAAAGTCTTCTTGTGCGAGTCCTTGAAAGAGTGGCAGTTGCAGTAATGTATCAAACATTGTATTCATAATGCTTTTTCTTCTTGTTTTGAAACAAAAGTAGATATTATCAAGGTGTACTGTAAACTCTTTGCCCCTCTTTTTGTTTTTTTTATTGTTTCTTAAACGTGCTATTCAATCCTTGTAGACGAATCCTCATCCTTCTCCTCTTCCTTCTTATCGTCCTCATCCTCATTGTTTTCCTCATCTTCGTCTTCCTCTTCGTCTTCCTCTTCGTCTTCCTCTCCGGCAAACGGATCGGGCCGTTGGGGACCGTATTCCATAAAGCCTATGGCGCATAGCGTGCCTGCTATGGCTCCGCTAAGGTGTCCTTCCCAGGAAGTGGTGGCTTTGGCAAATTGTGGGAACATATTCCATACCAGGCCGCCATATAGGAACGTTATCAACAGTGAAATGGCGATAAGCGGTACATGTTTGCGCAGAATGCCGCTGAAGAACAGAAAAAAAGCCAGTCCGTATATGATGCCGCTGGCTCCGATATGCCATCCCGGTTTCCCTATAAGAAAGGTAAGCGCACCGCATCCTATCCAAATGGCAAAGAAGATGTAGGGGGCTATATGCCGGTAGAAATAGAACAGACACCACATCAGGAAAAAGAGTGGAATCGTATTGGCGAACAGATGCTTGAAACTGCTGTGTACCAGTGGATGTGCGAAAATTCCGAACACGCCCCGCTGTTCCATCGGATATACTCCCAGTCGTGTGAAGTTCCAATCCATGCCTGTCTCCAAAAACTTTAAAATGTATAAAATGAATAGCAGGAATAGGGGTATAACCGCCGCCAATGCCATTCTGCGTATATCATGCTTCATATTTCGTACAGTGATTGCTATTTTTGTACAATACTACGGAATATTTGACGAAAACCGAAAAAAAACTGACTTTTTATTTTGCCTATAAGCTTTAATTCGTATTTTTGGGCATCGCTACATGGCTTGTAGCGCATATACCGAAATAATTAACCTTTAAATAATGCACAACTATGAGTTATTTACGATTTGACAAGACCCTGATGATTAATCTGCAAGAATCTTTGCCAAGGGAGATATTGCGGACGAATAGGTCGGGAGCCTATCATTGTACAACAATTGTAGATTGTAACACACGCAAATATCACGGTCTGTTGGTGATACCGGTCCCCAACCTCGATGATGAAAACCATGTGCTGCTGTCTTCTTTGGATGAAACTGTAATTCAGCACGGTGCGGAGTTCAACCTGGGGTTGCATAAGTATCAAGGAAACCACTTCAGTCCTAACGGGCACAAGTATATCCGAGAGTTTGACTGTGAAAATATCCCCACAACTACCTATCGTGTAGGAGGCGTCATCCTTCGTAAGGAAAAGATTTTCGTACACCATGAAAATCGGATTCTGATTCGTTATACCTTGGTCGATGCCCATTCGGCAACCACACTTCGTTTCCGCCCTTTCCTGGCATTCCGCAGTGTGCGCGAGTACACGCACGAAAATGCGCAGGCAAGCCGCGACTACCAGTTGGTAGAGAATGGCATTAAAACCTGCATGTATCCCGGTTATCCGGAGTTGTTCATGCAGCTCAACAAAAAGAATGAGTTCCACTTCCAGCCTGACTGGTATCGTGGTATCGAGTATCCCAAAGAACAGGAACGCGGATATGACTTCAACGAAGACCTTTATGTGCCGGGATATTTTGAAGTGGATATAAAGAAAGGGGAAAGCGTTGTCTTCTCCGCCGGTATCTCCGAGATTTCTCCCCGCAAGCTGAAGCAGACTTTTGAGTCCGAGGTGGCCGACCGCACTCCGCGTGACAGTTTTTACCACTGTCTGAAAAACTCGGCGCACCAGTTTCACAACAAGCAGGGGGAGGAGCATTATGTGCTTGCAGGCTATCCTTGGTTCAAGTGTCGCGCCCGTGACTTGTTCATCTCCCTGCCGGGTCTTACTTTGGCCTTAGGCGAGCAAGATGAATTTGAAGACGTGATGAAAACAGCCGAAAAGGCTATCCGTGAGTTTATCAATGGAGAACCTTCCTCCTATAAGATATACGAGATGGAGCATCCGGATGTGCTGCTGTGGGCTGTCTGGGCTTTACAGCAGTATGCCAAGGAGACTTCGCGTGAAAATTGCCGGCAGATGTACGGTAATCTCCTTGAGGAGATTGTTGACTATATCCATGAACGCAGGCATGACAATCTCTTCCTGCACGAAAACGGACTGTTGTATACCAATGGCACCGAGAAAGCGGTTACCTGGATGAACTCTACCGCCAATGGCCGCCCGGTTATTCCACGTACGGGCTACATTGTAGAAGTGAATGCACTGTGGTACAATGCCCTGCGTTTTGTAGCCGATATGGTTCGGGAGGGGGGCAATGAAATTCTTGCCGATACACTGGACGCTCAGGCAGAAATCACCGGAAAGTCTTTCGTAGACGTCTTCCGCAATGAGTATGGCTATCTGTTCGACTATGTGGATGGTTATATGATGGACTGGAGCGTACGTCCCAACATGATATTTACCGTTGCCTTTGACTATTCTCCGTTGGATAGGGCCCAGAAGAAACAGGTGCTTGATATTGTGACGAAAGAACTGTTGACTCCGAAGGGCTTGCGTACACTGAGCCCCAAGAGTGGCGGATACAATCCGAATTATGTAGGTCCTCAGATTCAAAGAGATTATGCCTATCATCAGGGTACGGCATGGCCGTGGCTGATGGGTTTCTACATGGAAGCATATCTGCGTATCTATAAAGTGAGTGGCGTGTCGTTTGTAGAGAGATACCTCATCGGTATGGAAGATGAAATGACTTCCCACTGTATTGGCGCATTGCCCGAACTCTTCGATGGTAATCCTCCGTTTGTTGGAAGAGGGGCGGTGTCATTTGCCATGAATACGGCGGAAATCCTGCGTATCTTGAAGTTATTGTCTAAGTATAATTTATAATAGGAGGAACGAAGATGAAAGTTTTAATGTTTGGATGGGAATTTCCTCCCAAAATATATGGTGGTCTTGCGGTTGCTTCTTATGGAATAACTAAGGGATTAAGTTTGCAGGGTGATGTGGAAACTACTTTCTGCATGCCCAAGCCGACGGGCGAAGAAGAGGACTTCTTGAAGATAGTGGGCATGAACCAGGTGCCTATCGTGTGGCGTGATGTCGATTACAATTATTTGAAGTCGAGGCTGACGCGCAACATGACGCCGGAAGATTATTATTCTTTTCGTGACCATATCTATTCGGATTTCTCTTATATGCACGTCAATGACATAGGCTGCATGGACTTTGCCGGCGGTTATCCCGGCAACCTGCACGAAGAGATAAACAACTTCTCGGTGATTGCCGGAGTAGTGGCTCGCCAGCAGGAATTTGATATTATTCATGCCCACGACTGGCTGACGTATCCCGCCGGAGTGCATGCCAAGATGGTGAGCGGAAAGCCGCTCTGTATCCATGTCCATGCTACTGACTTTGACCGTTCGCGCGGAAAAGTCAATCCTACCGTCTATTCTATGGAGAAGAACGGTATGGATTATGCCGACTGCATCATGTGCGTGTCCGAACTGACCCGCCGCACGGTTATTGAGCAGTACCATCAGAACCCCAAGAAGGTGTTTGCTATGCACAATGCCGTCTATCCTCTCTCGCAGGAATACCAGGACATTCCACGTCCCGACCATTCCAAAGAGAAGATTGTGACATTCCTGGGCCGTATCACCATGCAGAAGGGACCGGAATACTTTGTGGAAGCAGCTTCGCTGGTATTGCAGCGTGCCCGCAACATCCGCTTTGTTATGGCCGGTTCGGGAGATATGATGGATGCCATGATTAATCTGGCAGCCGAGCGGGGCATCGCCGACCGGTTCCACTTCCCGGGCTTCATGAAGGGAAAGCAGGTATATGAGGTTTACAAGAACAGTGATGTATTCGTTATGCCTTCCGTTTCCGAGCCTTTCGGTATCGCTCCGCTGGAAGCCATGCAGTGTGGGACTCCTTCCATCATTTCCAAGCAGTCGGGATGCGGTGAAATTCTTGATAAGGTCATTAAGACCGATTATTGGGACATTCATGCAATGGCCGATGCCATTTATTCCCTCTGCACTAATCCCGCTCTCTTCCAATATCTGCAGGAGGAAGGCAGGAAAGAAGTGGATGGAATCACGTGGGAAAAAGTAGGCTTGAGAATCCGCGCCCTCTACGAGGATGTGTTAAGAAACTATGGTAAATAACAAAAACAATAATAGAAATGAGAACTATCTGTCTTTATTTTGAAATACATCAAATCATTCATCTGAAACGTTACCGTTTCTTTGATATAGGTACCGATCATTATTACTACGATGATTATGCCAATGAAACCAGTATCAATGATGTAGCCGAACGCTCTTATATCCCGGCATTGAACACCTTGATTGAAATGGTGAAGAATTCCGGAGGTGCGTTTAAAGTGGCTTTCTCCATCTCGGGGGTTGCGCTGGAGCAGTTGGAAATATATGCACCGGCTGTCATCGACTTGTTGCACCAGCTGAATGATACCGGTTGCTGTGAGTTCCTTGCCGAGCCTTATTCCCATGGCCTTTCTTCTCTGGCCAACGAGGATTGCTTCAAGGAAGAGGTGATGCGTCAGAGCGCTAAGATGAAGCAAATGTTCGGTAAGGCACCGAAGGTGTTCCGTAATTCCAGTCTGATTTATAATGACGAGATTGGTGCGATGGTGGCAGCTTTGGGATTCAAGGGCATGCTGACGGAAGGAGCCAAGCATGTTTTGGGTTGGAAGAGTCCGCACTATGTATACCATTGCTCCATGAATCCTAACTTGAAGTTGCTGTTGCGTGACTTTAAGCTGTCTGACGACATCAGCCTGCGCTTCTCCAACTCCGAGTGGAACGAGTATCCTTTGTTTGCCGACAAGTACATCAACTGGATTGATGCTTTACCGCAGGAAGAGCAGGTCATCAACATCTTTATGGAGCTCTCTGCTCTGGGCATGGCACAGCCGTTGTCTTCCAATATTCTGGAATTCCTGAAGGCACTTCCATACTGTGCCAAAGAAAAGGGGATTACTTTCTCCACACCGACGGAAATCGTTACCAAACTGAAATCTGTTTCCCAGTTGGACGTTCCATATCCGATGTCTTGGGTGGACGAAGAAAGAGATACCAGCTGCTGGCTGGGTAACGTGATGCAGCGTGAAGCATTCAACAAGTTGTATAGTGTTGCCGAACGTGTCCATCTTTGCGATGACCGCCGTATCAAGCAGGACTGGGATTATCTGCAGGCAAGTAACAACTTCCGTTTCATGACTACCAAGCAAAGCGGTGTTGGCTTGAACCGTGGCATTTATGAATCTCCTTTTGATGCTTTTACCAATTATATGAATATTCTTGGTGACTTTATCAAACGTGTCGATTCTCTCTATCCGGTGGATATAGATAACGAAGAACTGAATGCATTGCTGACCACTATCCAGAACCAAGGTGCCGAGATAGAGGAACTGCATAAGGAATTGGAGAAAGCACAGGCCAAGTTGGAGAAGATAAAGGCTGCAGAAAAGAAAGAGAGCAAGGCTACAGCTAAATCTGCCGCAGAAAAACCGGCAAAGGCCAAGGCTCCTGCCAAAAAGCCTGCCGCAAAGAAAACAACTAAAAAGGCTGCTGAATAATATCGGCAGCTTATCCCATTAATCAAAAAAGCCTTCCGCTCTACAATGAGCGGAAGGCTTTTTTATGGAATATCTGTCAGTTACTTGTTGAAACTGGTGTATGTAACTTCTATTTTCAGCGGAGATTCCACTTCGCCTTTTGCATTCTCTTTCGGGCCGCCTTTTAGTTTGGCATATCCCGGCTTGAGGTCGTTTTGGATACCGGTTATGGTTTTGTTGCCGCTGCTGCTTGTACTGCTGTCATAGGTAATGGAAACCGGAATCAGCAATACCTTATCCCAGTCTTCATTTTCTTTGTTCCAAGTTTTTTCCCACTCTGTCTCATTCCAAGAACTGCCGGCTTTGTCTTTGGCGGCTTTCTTGGCAGCTTGTTTTTCGTTGATGCAAGTGGTAACCAAACGGGCTATGTTGCTGAATACATATTGATTAGTAGCAAATGCATTGTGGGTGGTTGTAAATGAGGTAATATTATCCCTGACTTTGTTCTCTTCAAAGAAGCTCTTCAAGTCCTGTTTACGTATCAACAGCACGTCATTGGGAGCACTCATGCTATATTCGTAGTCACTGTTTATATTGTAATTCGTGAAAGTCAGCTTCACGGCATTCAGGGTGTCATTGGTCAGTTTGTTGTATATTGAATCGTATGGCATGATAGCTTCGGTGAAGATACCGGCAGGAGATTTGATATAAGTGTGTTGGGGTTCGGCAGCCTTTTCCTTTATCAAATCAGAATTCATGAACTGGTTTGCCTGGATAACCTCTTTGGTAGAGGCAAATACAGTCTGCATGCTATAGAACAAAGAGTCTGTACCATCTTTTTTCTTCAGTGCTACACCGGTAGTATCATTTACGTGGTGGAAACGGAATTGCATATTTAAAGCCACATAATCCACATAGAGGATGGTTCCATCTCCGTAATCGCTCTTTACATATACTCCTTTGAAAATCTTGTCTATGAAAGTTGCGGCGTCTTTAAAGTATTCGGGATGCTCGCGATAAACCTTCAATATTCTGTCTTCGCCGAAAGTTTTCTTGTCCAATGGGAACGTCACATTGGGATAGAAAGTGTAATAACCGTTATTGTCCTTTTCAAATCTCACAGAGTCCGGAACAGACGTATCGAAAGCTGAATAAGCCTTACGTCCGAGCAGGGACTTGGGGTCGTACTTGTTGTAGTACTCTTCCGGATTGATATTGGTATAGCGATTTTTGTCCAGCTTCTTGTCCAATTCATAGATACTCATCCGGCATGCATTCAGGGAGTCGCCGAACCAACTGGAATAATAGACTGCAAGTTGCACTGAAACTACCGAGTCGGCAGTCATTGTACCAGTTGCCTTGATTGGATTTCCTTCACTGTCCCGTTCGGTCACTTTATACACTTCCGGAAGGGAGAAGTTTTCCGTACAGTTCAGCTCCGTAAGGAAACTTGTTTCGTAATAACCGAATTCCGGGTCGGAAAACTTGCCTATATAGCCGGTACTCGTTTTGGCAAATACAGAATCAACGGCAAATGAACGTGTTGTTACATTAAAAGTAGAAGTATGCGCTGACATGCCGTCAGAATCGGGCAACATACCCAGACCTAATGTTCCGGTGTTGTCATCGCATCCAAAGAAAGTCAGGACTGCCAAAAGCAATGTTCCCAGGTATCTTACTTTCATAGTTTTAACTGTCTAAATCGATTTTATTTTTGTTCTGTTTCCCATACCTTGTCGTAGAAGTCATTGCAGGCTTCAGCAAAGTTCTCGGGAGATTGATATTCCAATACCGGTTTTCCGGATTCGCGGGCATAGTTCAGTACTTCCTCATTGACGTGTTCGCTTTGCTGGATAATGCCGTCGGAGAAGTCAGCAGCCAGTTTGCAAAGTGCTGTGTAGTCAATGGGTTCCTTCAATCCTGCAATATCTTTCTTGGCGATGCCTTTCAACAATAGCTTGTTAGAGAAGTCTGCGTGGAAAGGTTGTTTGAAGTCATCTTCATAAAGGGAAAATATGACCTTGGCATCTCTGAAGGAAGGTTCGTCTTTATAGACTTTTTTGATGTACAGAGGCGCTAAAGCGGTCATCCAGCCGTGGCAGTGGATGATGTCGGGACACCAACGCAGTTTCTTCACCGTTTCCAGTACGCCGCGGGCATAGAAGATGGCACGGGCATCATTGTCTTCATACTCTTCACCATTTTCGTCTGTTACCTGCAAGCGGTTCTGGAAGTAGTCATCGTTGTCGATGAAGTATACTTGCATACGTGCAGACTGGATAGAGGCAACCTTGATGATGAGCGGGTGATCGGTATCGTCAATGATGAGGTTCATGCCGGAGAGTCGTATCACCTCATGCAGCTGGTTTCTGCGTTCGTTGATATTTCCCCATTTGGGCATAAACGTTCTGATTTCTCTGCCTTTTTCTTGAATAGCCTGAGGTAGGTTTCTGCCTACGAGGGACATTTCGGATTCTGAAACGTAAGGGGTAATTTCTTGGGTTATAAATAAAACCTTGTTCGCCTTTGTCATAATAACAATGTTCTCAATTATTCTGCAAAGATATAAAAAAAATCGGGCAATAAAGCAAACGGAGCCCGTCTATAATTCCTTATGAATTGTTAACTGCTTGTTATTCAGTGAGACAGCTGCTTCTGGAATTGCCGGAAAGTGTACTGAGTTTTGCATTAATTTGCGATATTTCTTCTTTATATGCTAAATAATGGTTTATTTTGCACCGCTTTTGCGAACAACCAAGTTATTATATAACCAATTAAAATGGAAATAGTACATACTATCAAGGACTTGCAGGCCGGACTTTCGGCTTTGAGAGCCCAAGGAAAGAAGGTAGGTCTGGTGCCAACGATGGGTGCCTTGCATGCCGGTCATGCCTCATTGGTGAAACGTTGTGTGGCAGAAAACGACGCTGCCGTAGTAAGCGTTTTTGTAAATCCGACCCAGTTTAATGACAAGAATGATTTAGTGAAATATCCCCGTACGCCGGAGGCTGATTGCCGTTTGCTGGAGGAGTGTGGAGCGGCATTTGTCTTTGCACCTTCAGTGGAAGAGATGTATCCGGAACCGGATACCCGCCGTTTCAGCTATGCGCCGCTGGACACAGTGATGGAAGGGGCATTCCGTCCGGGACATTTTAACGGTGTCTGCCAGATTGTGAGCAAACTGTTTGATGCTGTGCAGCCGGATCGTGCCTACTTCGGCGAGAAAGATTTCCAGCAGCTGGCAATTATTCGCGAGATGGTCTGCCAGATGAAGTATCCTTTGGAAATTGTAGGGTGTCCGATTGTGCGTGAGGAAGACGGGTTGGCTCTGAGCAGTCGCAATGCCCGTTTATCTGCCGAAGAACGTAAAAATGCACTGAAAATTTCGCAGACTTTATTTGAAAGTCGTACCTTTGGAGCTTCACATACGGTAGCTGAGACACAGAAGTTTGTGGAAGACACCATCGCAGCCGCCCCCGGATTGCGTTTGGAATACTTTGAACTGGTAGATGGCAGTACCTTACAGAAGATTGCCGATTGGGAGGAAACTTCTTATGCTGTGGGCTGCATCACAGTATTCTGTGGGGAAGTACGTCTGATTGATAATATCAAGTACAAAGAGCCTGTTGCCTTGTAATTTGTAATTTATAATTAGTAATTCGTAATTTATAAAGATATGATGATTGAAGTGTTGAAGTCGAAAATCCATTGTGCCCGCGTCACGGAAGCGAACCTGAATTATATGGGAAGCATTACGATTGATGAAGATTTGATGGATGCCGCCAACATGATTGCCGGCGAGAAGGTGTATATCGCCGACAATAATAACGGTGAACGTTTTGAAACCTACATTATTAAGGGCGAGCGTGGCTCTGGCAAAATTTGCCTGAACGGTGCGGCAGCTCGCAAGGTGCAACCTGATGACATCGTTATTATCATGTCCTACGCGCTGATGGACTTTGAAGAAGCCAAGTCGTTCAAGCCGACGGTGATTTTCCCCGACCCGGCAACGAACAAGGTGGTGAAGTAGTCTTTTTATTGAAATATGGAAATAGAGCCCCGTTTGCAATTTATCTGTAAACGGGGCTTTGTTTTTACTTCTGATTCTTTCCCGCAGGGTTCGTATGAGAATGAGGAGCCGATTTAATCTTGTCGAGTAAATACAGAATCTCAGTTTGGACATCGAAATTATATCTTTGGTAATCCTGATAGGTGGGCATCAAGTCTGGATAAAGTGTGTGGGCACACCGGTCTTTGCCCGGAAAGCATATTTGTATGGAGTTGGAGATAGAGCCTTGCATACCGGTATAGGGTAGCCGGAATAAGGTTTGTTCCATGTAGGTATTGGGGGCTTGTCCGCTGGGTATTCCTACAAGGGTAGCACCCATTTTCCACAGATAGAAAGTGTAGTGGAAAGCTGCACTGAAGGTATGTTCGTTGGTAATGACGTAAATGTGTTCCGGAGTATAGAGCGCCTTTCCTTGTTGCTTTCTCAATTCTTCCGGCACACTGGACATACAGTTCTCAATGAAGTCGGTCCGTCGCTGTTCTATGTTTGTGGTGTCTGCTTCGTCCGTACTGAAAGTGTAGTCACCGTAGGCATAGTCTGTTCCGTATGCTTGGTTGAAATCCTGTAAGTTTGTCTGTAGTTTTTGCATGTAGAGGGGAGAGATGATACGATAGAATTCTATATCCATATCCGTTTGCAGGAAGTGGTCGCCGAACAGTTGGTAAAGTGTGGGTAGGACAATTGGAGTCCAGCCGCCGCTATTGTTGCGCAAATCTATGATGAGGGTGGAGGAGGCTTCCTTCTTCATCTCTTTCAGCATATGGGCGAAAACTTCGGAAAGGGACGGGAGTTGCCGAATGGCTTGCAGGGTATCGGCGGGCATATCTTGTTTCAGGATATCCCGATAATAGAATCCTATTTGCCGGTATAAATCTTTCAGCCCTTGTTTTTGCATATACTCAAAATTATCCCGTGCCATGATACTGTTGATATTGATGAGCATTATTTGCTTGTCGTTGTCTATGAACTGATAGGCCAGTTGTTTGTCTGTATAAGCTTTCCAACTGTTATTGTGTTGCATGGGTGTGTTTTGCACTTCCTGCCTTGACAATAAGGGAAGGGTTAATCCTCTTGATTTGCCGTCGGGAGTAAGAAGTGAGAGGTGAAGGTTGTCTTTCATTTCAGGGAAAAGCTGTCTCAAGAAATGTTCCGTAGGCATGGACCTGCATAGATTGGCATAACGGTCATATAGGTTTTCACTGGCTTGGATAGCGGCAGTGCGGGCCAGTACCTCTTCTAAAGAATCTCCGTTGATGGTTGTGATACGGCTACCTAACAAGTCTTTGTACGTTTCAGGGATTCCTTGAAGTATAATGCCGTCGGGGATGGTGCGTACTTCCAGTGCCAGGTAACGCTGATTTGCTTGTTGATTGGCTGTGGGAGGTAAAAGGTAGGTATGTCCGTCTTGCAGATTGGATAGGAAAATGCTTACCTTATCAAAAAAGGTCTGTTTCGTACCGGGAGTCCGGCGTAACTCGTTCTCCAGATGGAAAGCTTGTTCGTAGAAGAATACTTTTCCTCCGAAGCCGCTGTAAGGGTCGGGATGGGTTGCTGCCAGTTCTTTTACCAGATACCGAAAGTCTGAGGCAAGGGAATCCCCGTTTAGGGGCTCTTGGGCGCTTGCCAATAGGGAAGCCAGACAGGGAAGGAGGGATAGATAAATACGTTTCATATTCTTGAAATATTTAAATTGTATGCTAGAAGGGGAAAGTAGAGGAAGAGGTTGTAGTAGAATAAAAAAGGTGGAGTTCGTATGTCTCCACCTTTCATGACAGATTCTTATTTTTTTAGCTGTTCGTTCATCGCTGCTGCTGCCTTTCGTCCGTCTCCCATGGCAAGGATTACGGTAGCACCTCCGCGGACAATGTCTCCTCCGGCAAAGATGGTCGGGATGGACGACTGCATGTTATCGTTGACGGCAATCGTTCCTTTCCGGCCCAATTCCAGTCCCTTGATGGAGCTTGGGACAATCGGGTTGGGAGATACACCTACGCTGACGATGGCAAGGTCAATGTCGATGGTTTCCGTGGCTCCGGGGATGGGTACGGGACTGCGGCGTCCGCTGGCATCCGGCTCACCCAGTTCCATTTTCTGAAGCACCACTTGTTTCACTTTTCCTTGTTCGTCGGCAATGTATTCGATTGGGTTGTGGAGGGTCAGGAATTCTACACCTTCTTCCTTGGCATGTTTCACCTCCTCGATACGTGCCGGCATTTCTTCTTCCGAACGACGGTAGATAATTAGGGCGCGCGCTGCACCGAGGCGGCGTGCAGTACGCACGGAGTCCATGGCAGTATTACCGCCGCCTATCACGGCTACACATTTGCCGAAGGGAACCGGTGTATCGGAATCTTCACTTGCCGCATCCATCAGGTTGACACGGGTCAGGTATTCATTGGACGAGAGGATATTGATGGAGTTCTCGCCGGGGATGTTCATAAAGTTGGGCAGTCCTGCACCGGAAGCTACGAATATGCCTTTGAAGCCTTCCTCTTCCAGTTGTTCCACGCTGAGCGTCTTGCCGATGATACAGTCCTTGACGAATTCTACTCCCATTTTGGCAAGGTTGTCAATTTCCACATCCACCACTTTGTTGGGCAGGCGGAACTCAGGAATGCCATATTTCAATACACCACCAATCTCGTGCAGTGCTTCGAAAACAGTCACGTCATAGCCATACTTCGCCATATCTCCGGCAAATGACAGACCGGCGGGACCCGAACCGATGACAGCTACTTTGATACCGTTCTTTTCCTTGATTTCAGGTATGGAGATTTGTCCGCTCTCCCGTTCGTAGTCAGCGGCAAAACGTTCCAGATAGCCGATGGCTACCGGCTTTTCGTTCATTTTCAGATGGATACATTTGGATTCGCACTGTTTCTCCTGCGGGCAGACGCGACCGCAGACGGCAGGCAGTGCACTGGTTTCTTTCAGTGTCTTGGCTGCTTCGAGGAATTCACCGCGCTCAATGTTCTTGATGAAGCGGGGGATGTCGATACCTACCGGACAACCTTCCGTACATCCGGGGTTGGCGCAGTCCAAGCAACGTTTGGCCTCTGTCAGCGCTTGTTCTTTCGTTAACCCTTGGTTGACTTCCTCCTTGCGGCTGTGCGAGCGGTATTCTGCATCGAGCTCGTTCATCTCCACGCGTGGAATGGCAGTCCGTTCTTTGGCTTTCATGGATTTGCGTAACTCCTGACGCCATGCAGCATTACGGCTTTTCTCATCTTCCATGTTTTCACCGGTAGCTTGGCAGGTCTGAGGTTCTTCCAGCTTGTGCATCTCCTCGCGTTCGATGTTTTTAAAAGCGCCCATACGCTTCAGCATCTCGTCGAAGTCCACTTGATGTCCGTCGAACTCAGGGCCGTCCACACATACAAATTTGGTCTTTCCTCCGATGGTGATTCGGCAGGCGCCACACATGCCGGTACCGTCAACCATAATCGTATTCAGGGATACATCCGTGGGGATTTCGTATTTCTTTGTCAGCAAACAAACAAATTTCATCATGATGGCGGGGCCGATGGCGAAACACTTGTTCACCTTCTCGCGCTTGATGACTTCTTCTACGCCTTCCGTCACCAGACCTTTTCGTCCGTAGGAACCGTCGTCGGTCATGATAATGACTTCGTCGGAGCTTTCGCGCATCTCCTTTTCAAGGATGATCAGTTCTTTGGTACGTCCTGCCAGTACGGTGATGACGCGGTTGCCGGCAGCTTTCAGCGCTTGCACGATAGGGAGCATGGGAGCTACGCCTACACCACCTCCGGCACAGACCACAGTACCGAAGTTGTCAATGTGCGTAGCTTGTCCCAACGGGCCGACAACATCCGTAATATAATCGCCTTCGTTCAGTTCGCAAAGACGGGTAGAGGAGAGCCCGACTTCCTGAACCACCAGTGTGATGGTTCCCTTTACCGGGTCGGCTTCCGCAATGGTAAGCGGCATACGTTCGCCTTTTTCGCCCACACGTACAATGACAAAGTGCCCTGCCTTACGTGATTTGGCAATCAATGGTGCTTCAATGACTAACTTAAAGACCTTTTCAGAAAAGTGTTCTTTGCTAATGATTTTATTCATTATCTAATAATTTTGTTGGTGTAATTACGCAATTACTGTCAGATTGATAGATTTTGCAAAGATAGGGGTTATTTGGTAATATCAAAAGAAGAATAGGGTAAAACTGCATGTTGTCACTGGATAACATTCCTTTGTCACTATAATTTGTTCACTTTCTACAGCCTGCCTACTTTTGAAATAAAAAATGAGGAAGAGTATGTATCGAAATGTTTTTTTAGGGGCAATTTTATTGAGTATGCCTTTGGTGGTTTGGTCGCAGCAGGATACGATTGCCGACCAGCGTTTGGAAGAAATTATGGTAACTGCTAAACTCCCGTTGGTAGAAATATCTGCCGGTAAAACAAGTTACCGGATGGATGCGTCAGTCACTCAAAGTACGGGAAGTCTTTATGATGTTCTTGCTTCCCTGCCGGGAGTCGTGATAGATTCCAATGGTAATATCTTGCTGAACGGACAAAGCGGTGCGACGATTCTGATGGATGGCAAGCCTACTTATCTTTCGGGAGATGAATTGATGAGTCTGTTGAAATCTACTCCTGCAACTAATGCTGATAAGATAGACTTGATAACCCAGCCTTCCGCACGCCACGATGCGGCGGGAAGCTCCGGGTTGATTGATATCCGTACAAGAAAAATCAGACTGCGCGGTGTGAATCTGGCCTTGAACGGCAATGGCAGTCTTGGACGGACGGGTAGCGGTTATGGAGGTGCCTCCATGAATATCCGGGAGAATAAGTTCAATCTTTATTTGAACTATTCGTATTATCAGGGGAAGGATGTCATAGACTTGTTTATCGACCGTGCGTTCGAACGGGATGGAGGAAGGATGATGCAGGACTCTTACCGGAAGCGTAGGAATTATTCGCACTATTTTCGTACCGGATGTGATTATTATCTCAATGAGCGGACAGTTTGGGGAGTCTCATTGGGTGGAAACTTTTCCCGGCAAAGGGAAAATGCAGGCATGTTTACGGAAATCCGAGAAACCGGAGTTGCGGGAAATACTTACAGCCATGCGGAGCAAAACCGGAATAATGTTTCTGCCGGAACCAGTATGGTGCACAAGCTGAAAAGAGAAGGGGGAGAACTCAGCGCTTCTTTTGATTATTTCCATTACTACCGTGTTGGAAACCAGTTGATGGATAGTTTTAAGCCCGATACATTGAAAGGGGATATGAAGGGAAATACCGACTTATATGTCGGACAGATAGATGCGGTTTATCCATTGAGTGAGGTTTGGAAGTTACAGGCCGGAGTCAAAACCTCATTTGTTACGATAGACAATACGGCAGGTTATATGCGTCCGTCGGTTTCCGGCTGGCTGCCGGACGGGGCACTTGGTTCCCGATTCGTATATGATGAGAATATCAATGCCTCTTATCTACAAGTCGGCTATGAGAAAGACCGCTTGAAAATCTCAGCGGGTCTAAGGTTGGAACATACCCATGTACACGGGGATTTTGGAGGAAATACACAACAGAAAGACTCTTCGTTTACAACGAATTACTTCCATTTGTTTCCTACTATTGCTTTGCAATACGGTTTGACTTCGGAACATCTGTTTCAGCTTTCGTATGGCAGGCGTATTACCCGCCCCAATTATGGTGATTTGAATCCTTTTACCTATATATTTGATGACTATACCCATGAAGGGGGAAATACGAAGCTGCATCCTTCTTTCTCTGATAATATAGAGTTGGGGTATGTGTATCGTGACTGGTTTCAGACAGTGCTCTTTTTCTCGCATACAGATGATGCTATCATGAAGAGCTATCGCGAACAGGAGGGGCGGCGTATCTATGTAATGCCCCAGAATCTGTCTTCCTATGTACAGACGGGTATGCGTGTACATGCCGCCAACCTCTCACCTGTTTCTTTTTGGAAGGTGAATCTGACCGCTATCGGTATTTATAATAATTATGGTTGGACGGAGCAAGGGCAGAAAATGAAAAACCGTATGTTTACCCCGATATTCGGCTGCATGAACCAGTTTGCTTTCACTTCCGTATGGTCGGCCGAACTTTCGGCAAATTATAATGGACGAATGGCCTACGGACAAGCCACAGTACATCCGGCGCTGGAAGTGAATGTCGGCATCCAAAAGAAGATGTTCCGTAACAGATGCACCGTTACCTTGTTTGCCAAGGATGTATTCAACACCAATTATCAAAAAGTAGATATTCAATCTCCCGGTGTGCAGGCGTTTGTTGACGAACGGCACAACAAACGTGTGCTGGGTATTGCTTTCGCCTGGCGTTTTCAAAAAGGCAGCGAGACAAAAGAAAGCAGAAGGAAAAAAGAAATAGATGAAACAAAAAGAGTAAATTTGTAACTGTTATGGGCAGACTGTGGAACAAGTGGCTGGTGCCGGCATTATTTGCCGTGATTCTTTTTCTGTGTATTCGTGTGGCGAATGATATTCCGAAACATGAATACTATTGGGAAAGTAATGAGTGGAATTTCATGCTGAAGGATATGCTTGTGGTACTCTTCATGTCTTATCCTATCTTTTTTCTATTGAAGTATTGGCTTCGTTTGTGCCGGAAGCGGAAGTTGGTATGGTGGCAGGAATACGGGGTAGTTGTCCTGACGGTTCCCGTCTGGTGTCTTCTGACGATGTGGGTCATCCGCTTTTTGATGGGGGTAAGTCTTGATTTATACGATGTGCCTGTTCCGGCCATAGTCAGTATGTTGCTTGGCGGCTTCTTTTATATATTCTTGCGTAATCAGATGATACAGAAGGAAAATGAAGCTCAACGCCTGCAGTTGGAGAAGATAAAAAATGACCAGCTCCAGACAGAACTGAAATTCCTTAAAGCGCAATATCATCCACACTTTCTTTTTAATGTACTCAATACGGTTTATTTTCAGATAGATGAGAATAATGAGGCTCCGCGGCATACTCTTGAGCAATTGTCCGATTTGCTTCGTTACCAATTATACAATGATGGGGAGAAAGTGCAAGTCCGTGTGGAAGTGGAATATCTGAAACAATACATCAGCCTATGTAAACTTCGTGCTACGAAGCGGCTGCAGTTGCAGGTGCATTTCGATGAAATGGAGGCGCAGGTTGAGATTTATCCATTGTTGTTTGTACCGTTGGTGGAGAATGCTTTCAAATATGTGGGAGGGAACTATTTTATAGCTATGGATATGTGTCTGAAAGAAGGCAAGTTGTGTTTTAGTATTGAAAATTCTATACCGGAACCATTAGTGCACCAGAAAGGAAAACATGGAATCGGCATAGAAAATCTGAGGCGCAGGCTGGAGCTGCTATATCCGGAGCGTCATACGCTGGACATAAATAGAGGAGATACTTTGTTTAGAGTAAAACTTGTGATAGAATTATAGGATGAAACAGGTAAAATGTGTAATAACCGATGACGAGCCTACTGCATGTGAAGGATTGCAACGCTATGTGGAAAAGGTGGATTTCCTTTCTTTAATGGGTGTATGTGAAGATACTATGCAGTTGAACACTCTTTTGCAGACTGAGCAGCCGGACTTGTTGTTTCTGGATATTGAAATGCCTTATCTTTCGGGGCTTGAACTCTTGGCATCTCTTGCCCATCCGCCTCATGTGATTATCACTTCCGCTTATGAGCAGTATGCATTGAAAGGTTATGAACTTGATGTTACGGACTATCTGTTGAAACCGATTTCGTTTGACCGGTTCCTGAAAGCGGTGAATAAAGTACATGGTCTTTTGCAGCAGGAGAAATGGCCGGATGAAGCTAATAATTTTATATTTGTCCGTTCAGACCGTCAGATGCATAAGGTGTTGTTTAAGGATATTCTGGTGGTGGAGGGGCTGGAAAATTATGTCTGTATTTATACGGAAAGCACAAAGCTACTTGTACGTTCTACCATGAAGCGTATGATAGAGGCTCTTCCTGGTGGAGTATTTCAGCAAGTCCATAAATCATATCTGATAAATTTGGAAAAGATTGAGATGATAGATGGCAATCGGATTATAGTTGGGAGGCATACTGTTCCGGTGGCACGTAATTTCCGCGAGGAGGTGTTTGCACGTATTTTGAAGAATACTTTGTAGTTGCGCAGGAGAAGCTTGTCATGATAAAACTCTGGGCACGAATTACATGGATTTCACGTTTTTTGCTAACCGCAACTGTGAAATTCATGTAATTCGTGCCCGAAAGAAAGTGTCAAAGGCGTATTGCTGCACGTGACTATTATGGCCTTAGTCTATTATTTCAAATCCCGTATACGGAACCAATGCCTTTGGTATGCGGATTCCTTCTGGAGTCTGGTTGTTTTCCAGTAAGGCGGCAACGATGCGTGGCAGAGCGAGTGCGGAACCGTTCAGCGTATGGCAAAGCTCTGTTTTCTTTTCTGCCGTACGGTAGCGGCATTTCAGACGGTTGGCTTGATAAGTGTCAAAATTAGAGACGGAACTTACTTCCAGCCAGCGTTTCTGTGCTTCGGAATACACCTCAAAGTCAAAACAGAGGGCAGCCGTGAAGCTCATATCGCCACCGCAAAGGCGCAGGATGCGGTAGGGGAGTTCCAGTTTTTGAAGCAAACCTTCTACATGGTCCAGCATTTCCTGATGAGACTGTTTGGAGTGTTCCGGCTTGTCGATGCGCACCAGTTCTACTTTGGAGAATTCGTGCAGACGGTTCAGACCACGTACATCTTTTCCGTATGAGCCGGCTTCGCGACGGAAACATTGAGTATAGGCGCAATTCTTGATGGGCAACTGTTTTTCGTCCAGAATCACATCGCGGTAGATGTTTGTTACCGGAACTTCGGCTGTAGGAATCAGATATAAGTCGTCCACTTCGCAATGGTACATTTGTCCTTCTTTATCGGGAAGTTGCCCCGTGCCATAGCCAGAAGCGGCGTTCACCACTGTCGGCGGCATTACTTCTGTATAGCCGGATTTGCGTGCCTCGTCCAGGAAGAAGTTGATGAGCGCGCGTTGCAGTTGTGCACCTTTGCCTTTGTATACGGGGAATCCGGCACCGGTAATCTTAACGCCCAGGTCAAAGTCTATCAAGTCATATTTCTTGGCCAGTTCCCAGTGGGGCAGGGCATCTTTGGGCAATTCGGTTTCCATGCCGCCCATCTTCTCTACCACATTGTCGTCGGCACCGACGCCTTCGGGCACACTGTCATAGGGAACGTTGGGGATGGTGTAAAGTAAAGTCTGCAAATCGTTGGCAGCCTGCTCCATATTGGCTTGCAAGTCTTTGTTGACTTCTTTCAGCTCGGCCACGCGGCTTTTGGCGGCTTCTGCTTCTTCTTTCTTACCCTCCTTCATCAGTTGTCCGATGGATTTGGAGAGTGAGTTGGCTTCTGCCAAGTTTTTATCTAAGATGGTTTGATTGGCTTTTCTTTTGTCATTGAAGTCCAGCACTTGTGCAATGGTTTCTTTCGCATTCTTGAAGTGCTTCTTTTCCAGTCCACGGAGAACCGCGTCGGTATTTTCTGTAATTTGTTTGATGGTAAGCATATCTTATACTTGTTTTTATGTTATTCGGTTTTGTGAGTGCAAAGATATGGAAAAAACAAATAAAGTGTTGCTTTTGACATGAAAGAAAGGGATGCAATCCATTCGGATTGCATCCCTTTTCCTTATTTCTTGTTCGGAAACTTATGCTTCTGCGTTTTCTGCAGGGATAACAGAAACTGAACGTCTGTCTTCCTTGCCCACTTTGAATTGTACAGTTCCGTCTACTAAAGCGAAAAGAGTGTGGTCTTTTCCCATACCGATGTTATTACCCGGGTGGAATTCAGTACCTCTTTGACGAACGATGATGTTACCTGCTTTGCAAGCTTCGCCACCAAATATCTTAACGCCTAATCTCTTGCTCTGTGATTCGCGGCCGTTCTTAGAACTACCGACACCTTTTTTATGTGCCATTTCTTCTTACTGTTTTAATTGATTAAGCTACTACTTCTGTAATTGTTAACTCTGTGAATTGTTGACGGTGACCGTTCAACTTACGATAACCTTTTCTTCTTTTCTTGTGGAAAACAAGAACTTTATCGCCTTTTACCATGTTTGATACGACCTGGCAAACAACCTTTGCACCCTCTACTGTGGGAGCACCTACGGTGATGTTGCCGTCTTTGTCTACCAAAAGAACCTTGTCAAACTCTACTGTTGCACCGTTTTCTGCATTCTGGATGTGGTGTACAAACAGCTTTTTGCCAGCTTCTGCTTTGAATTGCTGACCGTTGATTTCTACAATTGCGTACATTTCTTATATATAATGTATAAGTTAGCTCCGTCGGGTGGTCTCTAATCACTTAGAAAGCACTTGGTCGAACCCGGTGCGGAATAATCGGGCACAAAAGTACTCTTTTTATTCTAAATGGACAAATGTTCTTTTGCTTTTTTGTTCTTTTAATGCAGATTGTACTTTTAGATTATTGGAGAAAAACTGTTTCATCAAGGAGAAACAGTCCGTGTAGGGATGGTTTCTGTTACAAAATGAATTTCAGAACATAGATACCGGCCAGCATCAGCGCCATTACAAGACACGCGAATATGACGAGTAGCACAAGACTGTAAGTCAGCATGAGGATAGTGCGCCAAAAGCTTCTCCACCAGGTGCAGCGGTACAATTGTTTGTAATCCCAACAGAATAGGACGAAAATAAGCCATAAAGGCAGCTCATACAAATCGTCTACCTTTGCGTACCCGTTGAAAGGCAGCACGATGATGCTCAGCAGGAGTATCTGGCAAGCTATGTAGGCTTGTATGAACACATGCTCCGTGGTATTGTAGTTTAACTTATATTTCCGGCGTCGGAAGGCAAGTTGGGTGGCAAGTGCAAACAAAGGCAGTGTGGCAATGATGCGGAATGCCTTGTTTCCGTGTCCCCAGCTCTTCATCAGATTCCATACTTTCATTAGGAAAGGAGAGTTCTGTAAGACTTTTTCCAGTCTGTCTCCCACTTCCGAGGTGTCGTTTACAAATTCATCGATGAGGTCGCCATCATCGCTGTTCTGTTCGGACACCTGTGTGGCAGAAGTGGAGTCGTTCTTCTCTTCCAGTTTGTTCAAGCTTTTCTCCAGGCTTTTTATAGTGATGGCGAGGGCTCGCTTTTCCTCTTTGCTATAGGTTTTCTCCATCTTTTTGGTAAGCTTCTCTTTAGCGGCAATGATTTCTTCTTTGTCTGTCTGCTCTGTCTTTTCCGTCTTTTCTTTTTTGCTTAGGGCTTCCGGGTCTACCAGTTGCACAGCCATGATATAAAGGGCTGCAAGAATGAAGAGTGTCTGGAACGGGTGAAAATACTCTACACGCTTACCACCGATGAAGTCTCTAATCATGTACCCCGGACGGTAGAGGAGTTCCAGAAGGGTACGTCCAAAGCCATTATCTATATTGAAGAAGCCTCCGGCAATGTTTTTAAGCGCGTTACTCAACCGATAGCGTGGAGTGTTACGGCTTTGTCCGCAACGGTTACAGTAGTTGCCGGTATAGGTGGTGCCACAATTCAGACAGGTGCAGGTTTCGTTGCCAGCGGGAGGAGTTTTTCTCCCTTGTATCAGCTTGATGTGAAATGCGCGTAAGCGTACTGCGCAGGGGTGCCACCATGAGTCGATGAAAGTTCTTGCTTTGTTGGGTAGTATCCTTCTTTTTTGGAGGATACCCCACAATGTCAGTATGAAAACAACCGGGAAGAAGTTGCTGTCGTCGGTCATGTCCAGCTCTTCAATAGCCAGCCAGAAGAGTGTCACTAGAAGGAGGATTTGCCAGACGCTTATCCTTTTCTGTTTCCGGGGAGAAGTGGCATGCGCATTTTCCGGCCGGATGGGATTTTCAATCTTGAATATGGAAGGATGCTCCTCCTGAACTGCCAGCAGTTCTTCCAAGGTGTTCATTATTTTCCGGTGTGGGTACTTCTCCAATTCTTTGGCAGTGGTTACTCCGTGGGTGACTCCAGCAAAGTCTACTCCGGCCGCTTGGGCTGTTTCCGCATCTACCGTGCTGTCGCCTATATAGAGGGTCTCGGCTTTGCTGACATGTAGCCGCTTAATGGCAAGGAGTAGCCCTTCGGGAGATGGCTTGGCGGCTTTCACGTCTTCACCACCCACGATGATGTCCATAAAATCTTCAGGAAAATGCTGGTCGAGGAGTTCCTTGATGCGGAATCGGTATTTGGTCGAGATGATTCCGATGCGGGCGCCGGAGTCCTTCAGTGCAGTCAGTACGGACTTGGTTTCCAGGAAAAGCACCGTGTTGACAGTCATATGCGTATCGGCCTCTTTTCGGTATTCTGCCTTGAATCCTGCCAGTTGTCCGGCATCTGTCACGCCGGTGAGGATGGAAAAAGAGTCTTCCAGAGTCTTGCCGATAGTACGTTTGATGTCGTCATCCGTCACCTCTGTATATCCGTGACGGGTCAGTACGTTGTGGAAACAAGTGACGATTCCGCGGGAAGAATCAGCAAGCGTATAATCAAAGTCGAAAAGATAGGTCGTGTAATTCATTGTGACTTTTTGTGACAAAGATAGTGTAAAGTATATTTTTACAAAATAAAAAAGAGGATTAATCGGAATTTTGTATTACTTTTGTTTGCATGAATTCTGTAGAAAAGTGACAAGATGTGTAAGTGTTTTATCCGGTTAGGTTGTTATACTATACACGTTAACCCTATAATGTTATGAATTTGATAAAATCTTGTTGTTTGTTTGTGGTCTTTTCATCCTTTCTGGCATGCACCTCGCAGGTGTCGGATGTGAAGAGTGTGTCTTATACAGAGTTTGTGAATCCCTTTATCGGTACAGATTTTACTGGAAACACCTATCCGGGTGCCCAGGCGCCGTTTGGCATGGTGCAGCTCAGTCCTGACAACGGACTGCCGGGCTGGGACCGTATTTCCGGATATTTTTATCCGGACAGTACCATTGCAGGCTTCAGCCATACCCATCTCTCCGGAACCGGCGCTGGTGACTTGTATGACATCTCTTTTATGCCGGTGACATTGCCTTATAAGGAGGCGGAAGCTCCGCTCGGCATTCACTCTTTGTTCTCTCATTCGGAAGAGTCGGCAAGCGCTGGATATTATCAGGTGCGTCTGAAAGATTATAATATAAATGTAGAGTTGACGGCCACCGAGCGTTGTGGCATTCAGCGGTATACTTTCCCAAAAGCCGATGCTGCCGTTTTCCTGAATTTGCGGAAAGCCATGAATTGGGATTTTACCAATGATTCTCACATAGAAGCCGTCGATTCGGTAACGGTGCAAGGTTACCGTTACTCTGACGGTTGGGCACGCGACCAGCGCCTCTACTTCCGTACACGTTTCTCCAAACCGTTTGCTGCGATGCAGCTCGATACAGCTGCCATAGAGAAAGAAGGCAAGCGGATAGGGACATCTGTCATTGCACGATTCGACTTTCAGACTAAGGAAGGAGAACAGATTCTTGTCAGTACTGCCATCTCCGGTGTAAGTATGGAAGGGGCGGCACGTAATCTGGCAGCAGAAGTACCTGATGATGATTTCGACAAATACCTGGCTGCTGTGCAGGATGATTGGAACGAACAATTGTCCCGGATAGAAATAAAATGCGATGACCGCGATGAGAAAGTCAAGTTCTATACAGCTTTATATCATTCGATGATTGCTCCTACCATTTACAGTGATGTGGACGGCGCCTATTACGGTCCCGACAAGCAAGTGCACCGGGTAGAGGGCTGGACAAATTACAGTACTTTCTCCTTGTGGGACACTTACCGTGCGGCTCATCCTCTCTATACTTTTATTGAGCCGGAACGGGTGAATGATATGGTGAAGTCCTTCCTCGCCTTCTTCGAACAGAACGGCCGCCTTCCCGTATGGAATTTTCAGGGGGGCGAGACAGATATGATGATAGGTTACCACTCTGTGCCGGTTATTGTAGATGCCTATCTGAAAGGTATTGGGGACTTCGATGCGAAAAAGGCCTTGGAGGCTTGTGTAGCTACTGCCAATATCGATTCCTATCGTGGCATTGGGTTATATAAGAAATATGGCTATGTTCCTTATAATGTGACGGATCAGTATAATTCGGAAAACTGGTCACTTTCTAAAACACTGGAATATGCATATGATGACTATTGTATAGCCCGTATGGCAGAGAAGCTGGGCGATAAGGAGGTTGCGGACGAGTTTTATAAGCGTTCCCGTAATTACCGGAATGTCTACAATCCGGTAAGTTCTTTCATGCAGCCCCGTGATGACAAGGGAGAGTTTATCCGGAACTTCTCGCCGGACGACTATACTCCGCACATCTGCGAGAGCAACGGCTGGCAATACTTCTGGTCTGTGCAGCAGGATATTGACGGTTTGATAGTTTTGACCGGAGGTAAGGAACGGTTTGCCCAGAAGCTGGACAGTATGTTTACTTACAATCCTTCTGCAGATGATGAGTTGCCTATTTTCAGCACCGGGATGATTGGCCAGTATGCGCATGGAAATGAGCCTAGCCATCACGTCATCTATCTGTTCAATGCTGTGGATCAACCTTGGAAAACCCAGAAATATGCAGCCCGGGTGATGCGTGAACTCTACCAGAACACTCCTGCCGGTTTGTGCGGCAACGAGGATTGCGGACAGATGTCCGCCTGGTATGTGTTCAGTGCGATGGGCTTTTATCCGGTAGACCCGGTTGGTGGAAAATATGAAATCGGTACCCCCCTATATCCGGAAATGAAGATGCACCTGCCCGGTGGAAAGACCTTTACGGTACTGGCGCCGGCGGTGAGCAAGGAAAATTGCTACATTCAATCTGTCAAACTCAACGGTAAGAACTATGACAAAAGTTATATTACGCATGAACAGATAATGGATGGAAGTGTTTTCGAATTTGAAATGGGGGATAAGCCAGGTCAGGCATGGTACAGTCCCCGATAACCGGCTAACATATGAATGAACATTTCGACTTGACATATAAATCCCTTTTCCGCAGGTATTATACCAACCTGCTGTTCTATGCCACACGCATTGTGGGGGAAGAAGATGCGGAAGATGTGGTACAGGATGTTTTCGTGGAGCTGTGGAAGCGGAAAGATACCATGAAGGTGGGAGAGCAGATTCAGGCTTTTCTGTATAGGGCGGTGTATACCCGTGCCTTGAACGTTCTGAAGCATCGGGACATTGTGAGTGGCTATGAGGCTGTCATGCTCGAAATCCATAAAAAGAGGGTTGAGTTCTATCAACCTGACAGCAATGATGTGGTGAAACGGATAGAGGATGCCGAACTCAGGAGGAAGCTGTCCGATGCCATCAATGAATTGCCGGACAAGTGCCGGATGGTATTCAAACTCAGCTATCTGCATGATATGAAAAATAAGGAGATAGCTGATACGATGGGAGTGTCATTGCGTACGGTGGAGGCTCACATGTACAAAGCTTTGAAGTTGCTGCGCGATAAACTGGGGTATCTGAACCTGATGTTGGCTCTGTTTTTCATCGGGAAAGTAAGTGTTTTTGCGAGCAGCGTTGTTTTATTATCATAATGAAGGAAAGAATGAATAAGTTGAATGAGGAGATATTGGCCAAGTTCCTTATGGGTGAATGTACGGAAGATGAACTTCGTGAGGTGAACGCCTGGCTGGAAGGGTCGGGTGAGAATGCACGCGAATTGTTCAGGCTGGAGGAGATTTACCACTTGGGGAGACTGGGGGATACTTCGAATACACAAGACATAGAAAAGGCCGAAAAGCGATTGTTTAAAAGGCTGGAACAAGAGAAGACGAAACAATACAAGGTACGGAGGATGGTTGGGTGGATGCGGTATGCGGCCGTATTTGTGGGCCTCTTCCTTTTGGGAACTTTCGGCTATCTTTTTTATCAGACTTATAGCCAGCCGGAAACATTACTGGCTGTCACCACTCATGATAAGATTAAGGAACTGAAACTGCCGGATGGAACCAAAGTCTGGCTGAATAAAAACACTACCCTGAAATATCCACATGAGTTTGCAGGGAAGGGAAGAAAGGTTTATCTGGAAGGAGAAGGATATTTTGAGGTGATGAGGAATCTGGAAAAACCGTTTGTCGTACAGAGTGAGGCCATGCAGGTCAGAGTATTGGGAACTGTTTTCAACCTCAAGTCTGACAAGGCTAAGATGTCTGCAGTAGCTACCCTTTTGAAAGGCGAAGTAGAGGTGAAAGGTAATCATGGCGAGGGTATGATTATCCTTGCCCCCGGACAGAAAGCCGAGCTGAACGGAATGACTAGGCGTCTGGTGGTGAAGCAGGTGGATACGGGAATCGAAAACTGGCACAATAATGAGTTTGTCTTTGAGAAGGCTGACCTATACACCATTGCGCGTACATTGGAGAATTCGTATGGGGTGAGGGTAATTCTGGCACCGAACATAGATGTAAGCAAGACTTACTCGGGTACACTGAAGAAAAAAGAGAGTGTAGGGGCTGTGCTGAATCTGATAAAGAATGCCATTCCATTGGAGTATAAAATTGTGGGGAACAGTGTTTTCCTCTCCTCAATGAAGTAGGAAGGCCGCACAAATTCGAGATATGACGAGAAGAATTTATTTAATACTAACAACTTTCTAATATTATGCGAAAATTAATCCTATTGTTTTTTTTTGTGAGCAGTGCTTTATGGCTGCATGCCAAAGACTTTACCCAGTATGTCAGTCCTCTTGTCGGCACGCAGTCTACTTTCGAGCTTTCCACCGGTAATACCTATCCTGCGATCGCACGTCCCTGGGGTATGAACTTCTGGACTCCTCAGACGGGTAAGATGGGTGACGGCTGGCAATACGTCTATACAGCGAACAAGATCCGTGGTTTCAAGCAGACACACCAGCCCAGTCCTTGGATTAACGACTACGGGCAGTTCTCCATTATGCCGGTGGTTGGCAAACCCGAGTTTGATGAAGAGAAGCGTGCAAGCTGGTTCTCCCACAAGGGCGAAGTGGCACTTCCTCATTATTATAAGGTATATCTTGCCGAACACGATGTGGTTACCGAGTTCACCCCTACCGACCGTGCCGTATTGTTCCGTTTCACTTTCCCTGAAAATGATCATTCATACATTGTTGTCGATGCCTTTGACAAGGGCTCTTATGTGAAGATACTTCCGGAACAGAATCGTATTATCGGTTATACTACCCGTAACAGCGGCGGTGTTCCCGAGAACTTCAAGAACTATTTCGTGATAGAGTTCGACAAGCCTTTTACTTATAAGGCTTCTGTAGCCGATGGCGTCTTGAGCGAGAATAAGGTTGAGCAGGAAGCCGGACACGCCGGTGCTGTTATCGGTTTCAAAACCCGCAAGGGTGAAGTGGTACATGCCCGTGTAGCCTCCTCTTTCATCGGTTTTGAGCAGGCTGACCGTAACTTGAAGGAGCTTGGCAATGACAATTTGGAAACATTGGTTCAGAAAGGCCAGGATGCCTGGAACAAGGTGCTGGGCCGTATTGATGTGGAAGGCGGAACCCTTGACCAGTACCGTACTTTCTACTCATGTTTGTATCGTTCCTTGTTGTTCCCGCGTGCATTCTATGAACTGGATGAGGCGGGAAATCCGATTCATTACAGTCCCTACAATGGGCAAGTGTTGCCCGGCTATATGTATACGGATACCGGTTTCTGGGACACTTTCCGCTGTCTTTTCCCATTCCTCAACCTGATGTATCCGTCGGTGAACAGGCAGATTCAGGAAGGCCTTGTCAACACCTATAAGGAAAGCGGTTTCTTTCCCGAATGGGCAAGTCCGGGTCACCGTGGCTGTATGATTGGCAACAACTCTGCTTCCGTGCTGGCAGATGCCTATCTAAAAGGCGTGAAGGTGGAGGACGTGCAGACACTGTACGAAGGTCTCATCAACGGTACAAAGAATGTCCATCCCGAGGTTTCTTCCACGGGTCGCCTCGGCTATGAGTATTACAACAAGCTTGGTTATGTTCCCTACGATGTGAAAATCAACGAGAACACTGCCCGTACTTTGGAGTATGCTTATAATGACTGGTGCATCTACCGCATGGCAAAAGAACTGAACCGTCCGAAGAAGGAGCAGAAACTCTTTGCGGAACGTGCCATGAACTATAGGAATGTATTTGATAAGGAAAGCAAGCTGATGCGTGGTCGTAATCAAGACGGCCAGTTCCAGTCTCCTTTCTCTCCTTTGAAGTGGGGTGACGCCTTTACTGAAGGTAACAGCTGGCACTATTCCTGGTCTGTATTCCACGACCCTCAAGGTCTGATAGACCTGATGGGTGGAAAAGAGTCTTTCGTAGAGATGCTTGACTCTGTATTTATTGTCCCGCCCTTGTTCGATGACAGCTACTACGGCCAGGTAATCCATGAAATCCGTGAGATGACAGTGATGAATATGGGTAACTATGCCCATGGCAACCAGCCCATCCAGCACATGATTTACCTTTATAATTATGCTGGGGAGCCTTGGAAGGCCCAATATTGGCTTCGTCAGGTTATGAACCGCATGTACACTGCCGGTCCCGACGGTTACTGCGGTGACGAGGACAACGGTCAGACTTCGGCGTGGTATGTCTTCTCTGCACTTGGTTTCTATCCGGTTTGCCCTGGTACGGACGAGTATGTACTGGGCGCCCCTCTGTTCCGTAAGGCTACCCTCCATTTCGAGAACGGTAAGTCCCTGACAATTGACGCTCCGGATAACTCACCGGAGAACATGTATATTGAGTCTCTCAAGGTGAACGGCGTGGATTATTCCAGGAATTATCTGACGCATGGCGATTTGCTGAATGGCGGTACCTTGAGGTTTGATATGGGCAGCCAGCCTAATATGAAGAGAGGTACGCAGCCGGAAGATTATCCTTATTCTTTCTCGAATGAACTGAAGAAGTAAAGAATAGTAATAATATAGTAAGAAAAGGGTTGCCTCGAAAATAAGTTGATATATCATTTTGTTATTTACTATCTGTATTATAGGTGTTTTTCTTGAATCAGGTGGAAATAATTATTTACTTCGTTAGTAATATTGAGCAAAATGATATATCAACTTATTTTCGGGGTAACTCTTTTTTTTAGGATTAATGATAAAAAAGATACTTTTTCAGTAAGTGTATTTTCATTGTCTGTTGTTTTATATAGGAATGCGAGAGAATGAATCTCTCGAAGTAATTTATTGTATAACCTATAAATTGTGTTTATGAAAGACAATTATGCTTTTCGGAGTTCGACGTTCATGCGGGCTTTATTAGTTTTGTTGTTCATGGCAGTTTCTATCCAGTGGGGCTTTGCCCAGTTAAACCTGAATGTGTCTCGCGGCACATTGGGGACAGTCATTGAACAAATCAAGTCTCAATCCAAGTATCAATTTTTTTATGACGACAAACTGGCTGCGTTGCCGGTAGAAAACGTCAAAGTGAACAATGCGTCTATAGAAGATGCTTTGAATGTTATTCTCAAAGGGAAAGACATTTCCTATAAAGTGGAGGATAACATCGTTTATCTTTCTGAAAAGTCTGCTGCTCCTCAAGAGGGCAACCAACAAGGGAAAGAACGGACGATTACCGGAGTCGTGTCAGATGACATGGGACCTCTGATTGGTGTGAATGTATTGATAAAAGGTACCAGCAACGGGTGTATTACCGACCTCGACGGTAACTTTACGCTGACCACTACGGAGGCGAATCCGGTGATTGTATTCTCTTATATCGGTTATACTACGCAGGAAATCCCCGTGAAAGGTAATGCGCCGATTAATGTAATGATGGCCGGAGATACCCAACAGCTTGAAGAAGTTGTGGTTACTGCACTCGGTATCAAGCGTTCGGAAAAGGCATTGTCCTACAATGTACAGCAGGTGAATACAGATGCCATTACTTCCAATAAAGATGCCAACTTTGTGAACTCATTGAGTGGTAAGGTAGCGGGTGTGAACATCAATGCTTCTTCATCCGGTGTAGGTGGTGTATCAAAGGTAGTGATGCGTGGTACGAAATCTATCATGCAGTCTTCCAATGCACTTTATGTAATTGACGGTGTGCCTATTTTCTCTGGCCGTGGTACTGCCGGAGGTAAGGAGTTCGACTCCCAGGGATCTTCAGAACCGATTGCCGATATCAACCCGGAAGACATCGAGTCAATGTCAGTCCTGACTGGTGCCGCCGCTGCTGCCTTGTATGGTTCGGAAGCTGCCAACGGTGCCATTGTCATTACTACAAAGAAAGGTAAAGAAGGTAAGGTGAGCCTTACTGTCAGCAGTAATACTGAATTCACCAATCCGTTTGTGATGCCGAGCTTCCAAAACCGTTACGGTACGGGAACCGGTGGTGTGATGAGCACTTCAGGAGCCATGAGCTGGGGAGCGCCTTTGTCTGCAGCCAATAACTACAATTACAGCCCGAGAGATGATTATTTCCAGACGGGTATTGTAGGAACAGAGAGCATTTCTTTGTCAACCGGTACAGAGAAAAACCAGACGTATGCATCGGCTGCTGCTGTAAACTCCAAGGGTATTGTTCCCAACAACAAATACAACCGTTACAACTTTACGGTACGTAACACCACTACTTTCCTGGACGACAAGATGACTCTGGATTTCGGTGCAAGCTATATTCTGCAGAATGACCAGAACATGACGAACCAGGGTACTTACAACAACCCGTTGGTGGGTGCTTATTTGTTCCCGCGCAGCAACGACTGGTCTGATATCAGCATGTATGAGCGCTATGACGCTGCCCGTAAAATTTATACGCAATACTGGCCGGTAGGTGACGAAGGTATGGTAATGCAGAATCCTTATTGGATTAACTACCGCAATCTGCGCCAGAACAAGAAGGACCGCTATATGCTGAATGCCGGTTTGAGCTATAAGATTCTGGACTGGCTGACTGTTTCAGGACGTGTACGTTTGGATAACTCCAACAATGATTATACAGAAAAGTTCTATGCTTCTACCAATACACAGCTCACCGAGAGCTCTTCACGAGGTCTTTATGGTATTACCAAGACGCAGGACAAACAGTTGTATGCAGACTTCCTGGTGAGTATCAACAAATATTTCGGTGAAGATTGGTCACTCCAGGCCAACGTCGGTGGTTCATTCTCCGATATACGTTCGGATGCAATGAAAACACGTGGTCCGATTGCTGATGGTGGCGATGCCTTCAGCGGCGAACCGGTAGGTTTGACCAACTACTTTGCCATCCAGAACCTGAGTGCCAGCAAGACACAGCGTTTGCAGGAAGGATGGCGTGAACAGACCCAGTCTCTCTTCGCTTCGGCTGAGCTTGGTTACAAGAACACTTACTTCTTGACGCTGACCGGACGTAACGACTGGCCTTCACAGCTGGCAGGTCCCAACTCCAACAGCAAATCATTCTTCTATCCTTCAGTCGGTGGTTCTGTTGTACTGTCTGAGTTAATGCCTAACTTGAACAAAGATTATCTTTCTTTTATAAAGGTTCGTGGTTCATGGGCATCTGTTGGTAGTGCTTTCTCCAGATATTTGGCTAATCCCCACTATGAATGGAATTCAAGTTCCGGCCAGTGGAGTATCACGACCCAATATCCGTTGTACAATTTGAAACCTGAACGTACCAATTCTTGGGAAATCGGTTTGAACATGCGTTTCCTCAAGAACTTTGAATTGGACGTGACATATTACAATGCCAAGACTATGAACCAGACATTCAACCCGCAGTTGCCTGTCAGCGGTTGGTCGGCTATGTATATCCAGACTGGTGCCGTACGTAACTCCGGTATTGAGTTGTCGCTGAATTACAAGAATACCTGGAAAGATTTTACATGGGATACCGGTATAACCTTCTCCAGTAACAAGAATAAAATCCTGACTTTGGCAGACAATGCCATCAATCCCGTTACCGGTGAGCTGTTCTCTTTGAGCACGTTGAATATGGGTGGCTTAGGTGATGCCCGCTTCTTGCTGAAAGAAGGTGGGAGCATGGGTGACCTTTACTCACTGCGAGATATGAAACGTGATGCCAATGGACAGATTTTTGTGGACCAAAATGGAACGGTTGCTACGGAAGCCATAACGGACCCGGATAAATACATCAAGTTGGGAAGCGTACTTCCTAAAGGTAATTTGGCTTGGCGTAATAACTTCATTTGGAAGAATTTCACAGCAGGTTTCTTGATTTCAGCCCGTTTGGGTGGTGTGGTTTACTCACGTACACAAGCTATGTTGGACTATTACGGTGTGTCCGAGGCTTCTGCCGATGCACGTGATTTAGGTTACGTGTTGGTGAATGGTAGAGATAAGGTAACCCCCGAAACATGGTACGGTGTAGTAGGTAGCGGCACGTCTGTTCCCCAATACTACACTTATTCTGCTACCAATGTTCGTCTGCAGGAAGTATCTTTGGGTTACACCATCCCCAGAAAGTTGTTGAATGATGTGTGCGATATCAAGGTTTCGTTGGTAGGCCGCAACTTGTGGATGATTTACAGCAAGGCTCCTTTCGATCCCGAAAGTGTAGCTTCTACCGATAACTTTTATCAGGGAATAGACTATTTCATGATGCCGGCTTTGCGTAACATCGGCTTTAGCTTGAGCTTTAAATTTTAATACCAAACGATATGAAAAAGAAAAATATTATAAATAAATTGATTGTTGCTCCGTTGGTTATGGGCTTTATGTCCTGTACCGGCAATTATATGGATATCAACTCCAATCCTTATCAACCGGGTGATTTGACTCCGGATGATTATGCACTGGGTTCTGCCATGAGTAACTTGGCAAGTACGGTTATCTCATCAGATGTCAATACGGCACAGTTTACTGATTGTTTGTTGGGTGGACCGTTGGGAGGTTATTTTGCCGATTCAAATGCCGGCTGGTCCAATACAATATCCAATTTTAATGCTACAAATGACTGGACGCGTGTGTTCTTGATAAGTGACCGTATCATTTCAACACTTTACGGTAACTTGAGCACAGTGAAACAAGTATCGGAGAATACCAATAATCCGGTTCCTTATGCCATTGCTCAAATCATAAAGGTTGCTGCCATGAGTCGCGTGACTGATGCGTATGGTCCTATTCCTTATTCTAAAATCGGTCAGGATGGCAAGATTACCATTCCTTATGATACGCAGGAAGAAGTATATAACGCATTCTTCAAGGAACTGGACGAATCCATCGAGGTGCTGACTGAAAACAGAAATGCGGCGTTGGTTGCTTCTGCAGATTTCGTGTACAGTGGTAATGTACAGAAGTGGGTGAAGTTTGCCAATTCATTGAAACTGCGTTTGGCTATCCGTATTGCCAATGTAAGCCCTGCTAAGGCTAAAGAAATGGCTGAAAGTGCAGTGAATCACGAGTTGGGTCTGATTGAAACAAATGCAGACAATGCTACATGGAAGTATTTCGGTACAATTAGCAATCCGTTGTTTGTGGCAGTACGTTACAATGAAGAAGCTTCAGGTGGTGATACCCATCCTGCTGCCGACATCATCTGCTACATGAACGGTTACAACGACAATCGTCGTGCCAGCTATTTTGAGGAATCAAAATGGCCTGGAGAGACTTATGTAGGATTACGTCGCGGTATCAACCTCAGTAAGATGAAGGAGTATTTCATCAATTATTCACGTGTGAAGATTTCCTCTTCTGATCCCGTGCTTTGGATGAATGCGGCAGAAGTTGCTTTTTTGCGTGCTGAAGCCACTGCAATCTATGGTTTCAACATGAAAGGAACCGCTGCTGATTTTTATGAACAAGGTGTCCGTCTCTCTTTCGAACAGTGGGGAGCTACCGGTGTAGACAGCTATCTGGCTGATAAAAGCAGTGTACCTGCTCTTTACAAAGATCCCGCCGGTCTTAATACTTATGAAAAGAACCTTTCAGCCATTACTGTCAAGTGGAATGAAGGGGCATCCAAGGAAGAAAAACAGGAACGTATCATTACCCAGAAGTGGATTGCGAATTGGCCGTTAGGTAACGAAGCTTGGGCTGACTATCGCCGTACAGGCTATCCCAAACTGTTGCCTGCAACCAGTGAAGGTAACTTGAGTGGTGGAATTGTTGATAGCGAGAAAGGTGCACGCCGTATGCCTTATCCTTCTGAAGAATATACAAGTAATACTGAAAACGTGCAAGAGGCAGTAAACAGCTATCTGGGTGGACCGGACAACATGGCTACTGACGTATGGTGGGCACGCAAATAATAACAATAAATGCTGAATAATTATGAAATTATATAAGAAATCATTCAAAGGAATCGCGCTGGCAGCTTTTTCCGTATTGGCATTGTCTGCCTGCTCCGACTGGACGGATTCAGAGAGTATTAAACTGAAAGAACCCGGAATCGACGAACAGTCTCCCGAACTGTATGCCAAGTATCTGAAGAACTTGCAGGAATACAAGAATTCTGACCATAAGATTGTATACGGCTGGTTTGATAATAGTGAGAAAGTTCCTTTCAGCCGTGGGCAGCACATGTCGGATGTTCCCGACAGCCTGGACGTAATTATCGCAACTACTCCCGATTTGGTGGAATTCGAATTGGAAGATATTGCAAATGTACATGAGAAGGGAACGAAAGTATTCTATTCCATCAGCTATGACAATATCTTGAAGGAACATACCGACAAGGTGAAAGAAGGAACAGAAACATCTGCATTCTCGGCTTATCTGTCGGCTGAGCTGAACAGACTGATAGCTCTTGAAGCACCTTTCGACGGTATTGTAGCCGAGTATCGTGGTAGCAATCCTATCTACATGTCCGAAGCCGACAAGGCTGAAGCAAAGGCAAATCAGGATACTTTCTTCGGTGTGATATCCAACTGGAAGAGTGCCAATTCAGGTAAGCAACTGGTGTTCCAGGGGTATCCTGCCAACCTGATAGGCCAGTCTGTGCTCTCTTCTTGTGACCATATCATCTTGATTACAAATGATGTCACGGATGTTGCCCAACTGGGGATAGAAGCGCTTCAGGCCTTGATGGCAGACGGTGTTCCGGCTGACCGCTTCATTGTATCGGCATCTACCGTCTCTCTGGATACAACAGATAAGACTACCGGATATTACAATGCTTTGAGAGCTCTGTCGGAAGCTGCTTATTGGGTGACAGAACCGTCTGCAGAGTTTACAAAAGCTGGTCTGGCTATTGAGAACATGCAGAATGATTATTACAATGCTACCAATACCTATCAATACGTGAGAGAAGCTATCAATATTATGAATCCTGCTCCTAAAAAATAAAAGAATATCATGAAACTGAAAAGTATATATTTAGTATCGATGGCATTATTGGCAGGTGTATTTGCTGCTTGTAATGATAATGACGTTGAGAATTTCGATAATCAGGTGTATATCAACGGCTCGGCGATGACCAGTACTGTGTTGTTGAAAAACACTGTTTCCGATACGGAAGGTTCATTCCGGATTTCAATGGCCCGTCCTGAATCGCAGGATATAACTATTGCCTTGAAGGCGGACCCTTCACTGGTAGCTACTTATAACGCTACCTATTATGACACAGCCGAGGCTCTGCCGGAAAACTATTATACGGTAGAAACTCCGCAGGCTACCATTTTGGCCGGTGCTGTCATTTCAGACGACATCACTGTCAGCTTCAAGAACTTGACGGAGCTGGACCGTGAGAAGGTATATGTATTGCCGGTTACGGTAGACCAGGCAAGCATCGGAGTCTTGAAGAGCTCCGGTACCATGTACTACGTGCTGAAGGGTGCCGCATTGATTAATACGGTTCCTGATATTACCAAGAATCTGGTTTACGTAACTTGGACCAATCCGGATGTTGCCAATAATATGAATAAACTGACGGTAGAAGCGTTGATTCGCGTAAGCAAGTTCGACAAGATGCTGACTTCCATTATGGGTATCGAAGGTAAGTTCCTGCTCCGCATCGGTGATGCCGGAATTCCTCAAAACCAGTTGCAGGTGGCTACAAGTAGCGGCAATGTGACCGATGAGAGTCTGGTTATTCCGACAAACGAATGGACACATATCGCTGTGACCTACGATGCGGATGCAAAAACAGTTATAATCTACATCAATGGTAAGAATATGCTGGAGACTACTTTGGACTGCGGAGTCGTGAACTGGGGCCAGACCATGACCGATGAAGGTAACGGATTCTGGATTGGCCATTCATACAATCGTGACCGTTGGTTGGAAGGTAATATCTCAGAGGTGCGTATCTGGAACAAGGTGTTGACATCAGCAGAAATCAATGCAAAGGACCACTTCTACCAGGTAGAGCCGGATGCTGACGGACTGGTTTCTTACTGGAAGTTCGATGAGGGCGCCGGTACTGCCATTCACGATTATAGCGGAAATGAGAACAATGCTACTGCAGTGGAATCATTGACTTGGACTGCTGTGGAACTGCCCGCTAAATAATTTAGTTATACCTTAATTCAAATAAAAAGATATTGATTATGAAATATATGAATCATGTAAAATCAGGCTTGCTGGCAATGGCTTTTGCATGTGCAGGAATATGCTTCACCGGTTGTGAAGATGATGTTGTCATCAACACCGGCAACAGTGACAAGCTGGATACTGTGGATGGCGTGTATGGCTATGTAAAGTCTGCCGCCGGTGCACGTGAACTTACTCCGATTTCTGTTTTTGGCGACAAGGTTGCTACCGGACATCTCTATTTTGAACTGAGCAAAGCTGCAGAGCAGGATGTTACGGTGACCTTCAAAGTGGACGAAGACGTTTTGGAGGCTTACAATAAGAAGAATGGAACAAGCTATAAAATGTATCCCGCCGATAAGCTGAGCCTGGCGAACGGTGGAACTGCCACTATCAAGGCGGGCGAACAGAAGTCGGCTTCTGTGGAACTGAATATCAATGCCGGAGGCACAATCGGACAGACTTATGCTGTTGCCGTTTCTGCATCTGCCAATAACGGTGTGGAAGTTTCTACAAACAATCAGGAATATATTTACTTGGTAAAGCCTTTGGCTGCTATTCCTGAGAGTATCAGTAAGGGTGATATACTTACACATTGCTTTGTGGAAGTAAATGACGAGAACATCTTGAATATGGGTGAATATACCATGAAGAGCGACGGAAAGCCTTTCTTTGATGTAGTCAGCATTTTTGCTGCCAATATCAATGTGGATAGCAAGACCGGTCGCGTACATGTTTTTTGCAATGACCAGGTTTCTTTCTTGCTGAGAAATGCGGATAAGTTCATCCGTCCTTTGCAGGCTAAGGGCATTAAGGTGGCTATGACTATTCTTGGCAACCATGATGAGGCCGGTATGGGTAACCTTTCTGAAGCTGCCGCCAAAGACTTTGCCAAGGAACTGAAGGCTTATTTGGATATCTATGGTTTGGATGGCATTGACTTTGATGATGAGTACACCAGTTACAACAACTCCAACCCCAGTCCCGGCTTCGAAAAACGTTCACGTGCCAACTTCGCACGTTTGGTTTATGAGTGCCGCCAGGTATTTGGAGATAAACTGATCGGTGTGTATGAATATGGTTCGCTTGATTCTCCCGATGGCGAGGTAGAAGGTGTGAAAGTTGGTGATATTGTGGACTATATGACCTATGGTTATTACCAGAATCAGAATCCTAATGGAGCTTTTGGCCGTGAAGCGTCTCATTTTGAGAACCTGCCCAAATCCAAGTATGCTCCGCTGCCTTGGAAGATTAATGATGAGTTGAACGGAGGTTGGAATGGATTTGACAAGAGCAAATTCCAAAAAGTGAAAGATGAAGGTTATGGCATTCAGATGTTCTACAATCCCAAACCGCTGATGTATCAGTATTATACGCTGCTTTCGGAAATAAGTAAAGTACTTTTTGATGATGAAGTGGAGTGGAGCGGTAAGTACTGGAACCGTACTGGTGAAGCTTATCAAGGAAAGATGATGGGCTATGAAGATTTGGTCGGTGAATGGAAAGTAACTTCCAGTAACTCCCTCTTTACCTATGTGGATGAAGAAGGCAATCCTCGCTGGTGGGATTGGAAAGGCAGTCAGGATTTTGAGAAGAATGTAATTATAGAGAAAGATGAAGAAGGTACCGGATATGTGGTTTACAACTGGGGTACTTTCCCCGAAATTACCGGTAAGTATCCGATGCATTGCGATTACTATAACGGTGCACTGCTCATCTATCCGCAAACCATTCATGAGGGCGATGCTGAAGACCCTGCTACCTACAAGATGCATTTCGGTACTTATAGTAATGCCTTCCAGTGGAAAGCATATCCTAAGTATGATAATTATTCCATGGATGGCGATATTGCTCCTAACGGTGATATGCGTATCTATGGTTTGGGCAACAGATGGGCTATCAACCCTTATAAGTATGTAGGCGGTGAGATTGAGAACGACATCTTCCCCGATGTTCCTTACTTCGTGAGTGAGAACTATACGATGAAGAAGGTACGCTGATGCCATGTTTTCCGTAAACTGAGGTTTCGGAAAAATGGATGCTTGAACCTTTTCATACATGAAACAAAGGAGGGCTTTGCTCAAAGTAATGGGGCGGCCCTCCTCAAGCATTCTCATATAACAAGATTCTATTATGAAGCTATACACTTACTTATACAATAAACAATATGAAGAAAAACATGAAATCTAGTTCCATACTGTTGGGCGGACTTTTTCTGCTGGGGGCGGTTTGCAGCTGTACCCAGACGGCACCGGACTATGCGTCTTACGTCAATCCGTTCATCGGTACGGGCGGACATGGGCATACCTATCCCGGAGCGGTAGTTCCCAACGGAATGATTCAGCCCAGCCCCGACACGCGTATCTACGAGTGGGATGCCTGCTCCGGATATTACTATGCAGATACTACTATCAACGGATTTTCACATACTCACGTCAGCGGTACGGGTTGTGCCGATTACGGGGATGTGTTGCTGATGCCCACTGTAGGGCGGCAGGATTACCACTCTATGGGCTCGAAGAGCCAGCAGATGGCGTACGCCTCTGCCTTTTCCCACGAGAATGAAACAGCCGAACCGGGATATTATTCCGTATTTTTGGACCGCTACGGGGTGAAAGCCGAACTGACCTCTACCAAACGTGCGGCGATTCATCGCTATACCTTCCCGAAAGCGGAAGATGCAGGCTTTATCCTCGACTTGGATTATAGCATTCAGCGCCAGAAGAATGAACAGATGGAGCTGGAAGTAATCAGCGATACTGAAATCCGTGGACGCAAGAAGACTGTATATTGGGCTTTCGACCAGTATATCAACTTCTACGCCAAGTTCTCCAAACCATTTACCTATACGCTGGTCACGGACTCCATGGCATTGGACGAAGGCGGTCCGCTTCTGCCTACAGCTAAAGCTTTACTGCAATTCCAGACGGAGCCCAATGAGGAGGTATTGGTAAAGGTAGGTGTGTCTGCCGTGGATATGGACGGTGCCCGCAAGAATGTGGAAGCCGAAATCTCCGGATGGGATTTTGACGGTGTGCGCCGTGCTGCCCGCCAGCAGTGGAACACTTATCTCTCCAAGATTGACATCGATACGAAGGACAACGACCAGCGTACCATGTTCTACACGGCACTTTACCACACGGGCATGCAGCCCAACTTATTTACCGATGCCGACGGACGTTACTTTGGTATGGACTTGAAGCCCCATCAAGGCAGGGTGGACGAGCCTGTCTACACCATTTTCTCTTTATGGGACACTTTCCGTGCCTATCATCCGCTGATGACGATTATTGATCCTGAACTGAACGAGGCTTTCATCCGTTCGCTCATCCAGAAGTCCCGCGAGGGCGGCGTCCTGCCTATGTGGGAACTGGCCGGAAACTATACGGGTACCATGATTGGTTATCATGCAGCTTCCCTCATAGCGGATTCGTATGTAAAGGGATACCGTAACTTCGACGTGCAGGAGGCCTATAAGGCTTGCCTCCGTACGGCAGAATACGATACGATGGGCATTATCACGCATCCTTTGGTTGTGCCGCATCTGATGCCGCAGGCCAAGTACTGGAAGAACAAGATTGGCTACGTGCCTTGCGACAAAGACAATGAGTCCGTGGCAAAAGCGCTGGAGTATGCTTACGATGACTGGTGCATCTCTGTACTGGCAGGTGCCTTGGACGACGAAGTCAACCGCGACAAGTATGCTGCCTTTGCCGAGGGATATAAAGTTTATTTCGATCCGAGTACCCGTTTCATGCGTGGACTGGACAGTGAGGGCAACTGGCGTACGCCTTTCAACCCCCGCGCATCCAATCACCGTAACGATGACTATTGCGAAGGCACTGCCTGGCAGTGGACTTGGTTCGTTCCCCACGATGTAGACGGATTGGTAGAACTGATGGGAGGACGCGACGCTTTCATCGGCAAGTTGGATTCTCTGTTCACTGCCGATTCCAAGCTGGAAGGTGAATCGACTTCGGTGGATATTTCCGGTCTGATAGGCCAGTATGCTCACGGCAATGAGCCGAGCCATCACATTGCCCATCTCTACAACTACGTAGGCCAGCCCTGGCGTACGCAGGAGATTGTGGATGAGGTGCTGCATACGCTTTACTTCAACAACCCCGACGGACTTTCGGGCAATGAAGACTGCGGACAGATGTCTGCATGGTACATTCTGAATGCGATGGGCTTCTATCAGGTATGCCCCGGCAAGTCGGTATATTCCATCGGACGCCCGCTGTTCAACGAGGCGACCGTTCATCTGAAAGACGGCAAGTCGTTCAAGGTGATAGCCCACAACAATAGCCGCGATAACAAGTATGTGCAGAGCATTGTGCTGAACGGCAATAAGCTGGAGACTCCATTCTTCACGCATCAGGATATAGTGGACGGCGGTACACTGGAACTGACTATGGGCAGCGAACCGCTGAAGCCGGAAGAGTAAATGGATTATTATGCTCACAAGATTCCCTGATGAGCAATACCTTTAATAAGGTGGAGTCCTACCGGGGAATGAATAGCAGCAGCAACGGCATGTATTCTTTTAGCTCGTTGCGCAGAAATTCCAATGTTTTTTGTTTATAGCGGTTGACTGACTTCACACTAAGGTTCAGCTCTTCCGCTATTTCTGTATGCGTTTTTCCCTTGAAGAAGCTCTCGATGAAGACAATGCGGTAGCTCTCGGGAAGCTTGTTCAGGGTACCGTACAGCATCCGGTACATTTCGTCTAAGGTATATACACTGTCCGGTTCCGTTTCGTAGACAGGGGTTTTCTTTTTGACGACTTCCGCATAATTCCATTCATATTCCTGATGCTTCAGGTAGTTCAGGCAATTGTTCCTCACGCACATCTTGAGGTAACCCAATATCGTTTTCGGGTCTATCTCGAAGTTGTCCATGTTGTTCCATAGGGAGGCGAATACTTCGGAAACAATGTCTTCGCGAGTCTCTTTATTGTCAACAAAACGCTTGGCATACAAGCAGAAGGGAGCATAGTACTCCTCGTAGAGCTGCTTGAATACTTGTTTCTTGCTTTGTTCATTAAGAGATAGTTTCATAATATATCTACAGTATTTCGAAGGCAAATATACAATAAGAAAGTCAAATAAAAGGTTCTTTTTGAAATTTAAAAGAACAAAGCTGTGGCAATAGGCAAGTAGTATTTTGTTATTAAGGACCCAATTGAAAAAACTTTGTTTTAGCTGTCCCTTTTTGATTTCCCGATTGTATTATCTATGTAATTGCAATTATAAATAGGTTATAAGGTTTAGAGATTATGGAAAAATTAGATTCGGATTTATTGTTTCGGAAAGCACAAGCATTGGGAGATGATATCCGGGAAATGGAATCAATTGATGTGGCCAAAGCTTTTGAACGGACACAGCAGTTGATAAGGAAAAAGCGGGGTAGGCAGATGTATGATAGCTTGATGCGCTATGCCGCATTCTTGACGTTACCTTTGCTGATGATTTCGCTGACGTTGGGCTACTTATATTTCAGTGGACCGGAAGCGGTAGACTGCTACGCCGAAGTCACGGCTGCCAAAGGTTCGGTCATCCGTTATGAGCTTCCTGACCATTCGGTGGCGTGGCTCAATGCGGGAAGTACCTTGCGTTATCCCATAGTTTTCAGGAAAGACAATCGGAGCGTGGAACTGAAAGGGGAAGCGTATTTTGAAGTGCAGGCCGACAAGAAACGTCCTTTTTATGTGAACACACCAGATGGATTGAGTGTATATGTATACGGAACGAAGTTCAACGTGGCTGCCTACGAGGATGAAGAACTTATTGGTACGGTGTTGGAGAAAGGTAAGGTAAATGTGATAACCCCCAATCAGGAGACAATGGAATTGTTACCCGGAGAGCAGTTGCTTTACAATCGGAACAGTCGGAAATGGATTAAAAATAAAGTGGATGTCTACGAGAAGGTGGCTTGGAAAGACGGAAAGCTGATTTTCAGGAATGCGACGTTGGAAGAGATATTCAAAAGGCTTTCAAGGCATTTCAATGTGGATATTGAGTTTGACAATAGGTTGGGAAAGGAATACAAGTACCGGGCGACTTTCCACAAAGAGACCTTGCAGCAGATTTTGGATTATCTGGCAAAGTCGGCAGCCTTGAAGTGGAGGGTGGAAGATGCTGCGCAGCAGGCAGACGATACCCTTACGAAGGCTAGGATTATAGTAAACTTATATTAGTAACCCTTAAAACCATAAAGAGCCTATGATATAGCATAAGAAGAGCAAAAACAAAAAAGGAAGAAAACTGTCCCCACAGCTTTCTTCCCTACTCATTAAAAAACTCACGGATTTTGGTTTAGCAGACAAGAAGCCGTGAATCAAACCTTAGTTCATTTAGTAATAAACTTTAGTTAACCGCAAATGTATGAAAAATAATCATTCATTTAGTGCAGTATGCCTTAAATATACCTTAAAATTAAAACTTCCTTTACCTATGAGGATAAGTCTAATACTACTTTTTGCTGTTGTATTACAGCTTCCTGCCAGTAACGGGTACGCCCAGCGGACGCGAGGCTCCTTTTCTATGTCGAGTGTTTCCATAGAAAATGTATTGAATAAGATAGAGGAGAACTCCGACTATGTGTTCCTCTATAATAACAAGACGATTCAGGCAGACCGCATTGTTTCGGTAAACAGCCGGTCGGGAAAGATAACAGAGATCCTGGATGACATGTTTCGTGGAACAAATGTCACTTATACATTGGTAGACAATCAGATAATCTTGTCCACGAAACAGATAAAGCAACAAGAACCCAAAATCAAGGTGGACGGCGTGGTCAAGGATGCTACCGGCGAACCGCTGATTGGCGTCAACGTGAAGGTGAAGAATACCATTGCCGGTACCATTACTGATTTGGACGGCAAGTTCAACTTGGCGGTAAACAAGGGGGACGTTCTCGAAATCTCTTATGTGGGATATACTACTAAGGAAATCAAGATAATAGACGATCGAATCCTGAATGTGCTGTTGGAAGAAGATTCGCAGAAGCTGAACGAGGTAGTGGTCACTGCCCTGGGTATCAAGCGTGCCGAGAAAGCGTTGAGCTACAACGTGCAGCAGGTGAAACAAGACGAGCTGGTCCGTGTGAAGGATGCTAACTTCGTGAACTCGCTGAGCGGAAAGATTGCCGGTGTAAGCATCAACAAGAGTGCTAGCGGCGTGGGAGGAGCTACCCGCGTGGTGATGCGTGGAGCCAAGTCCATCGAGGGCGACAACAATGCACTCTACGTGGTGGACGGTATCCCTTTGTTCAACACCAATATGGGGAATACGGACAGCGGTATCATGGGTGAGGGCAAGGCCGGAACGGAAGGTATTGCTGACTTCAACCCCGAAGACATCGAAAGCCTCTCCGTGTTGAGCGGCCCTTCGGCAGCCGCCTTGTACGGTAGCAGCGCCGCCAACGGGGTGATTCTGATTACTACCAAAAAGGGCAAGGAAGGAAAACTTTCCGTCCAGTTCTCTTCTTCCACGGAGTTTAGCAAAGCCTACATGACACCGGAGTTCCAGAGCACCTACGGCAATAAAAAGGACATGTACGAAAGCTGGGGAGAAAAGCTGGCTACCCCTTCTGCCTACGATCCGAAGGACGACTTCTTCAATACCGGAACCAACTTCATCAACTCGTTGACATTGACCACGGGCACCAAGCAGAACCAGACGTTCGCGTCCGTATCATCCACCAACTCGGCCGGTATTGTGCCCAATAACTCTTACGACCGTCTGAACTTCACTATCCGCAACACTGCCACCTTCTTCAAGGATAAACTGCAACTCGACCTGGGCGCGTCGTATGTGAAGCAGAAAGACCGCAACATGGTGTCGCAAGGACAGTACTGGAATCCGGTGATGGCTGCCTACCTCTTCCCGCGGGGAGAAAACTTTGAAGACATCAAGACTTTTGAGCGTTATGATGACAGCCGTAAGTTTCCCGTACAATACTGGCCGGTGTCCGAACCTACCTACGCTTCGCAGAACCCTTACTGGACTGCCTACCGCAATGTGGCTACCAACGAGAAGAGCCGCTACATGTTCAACGTGGGGCTGACCTACAAGATTACCGACTGGCTGAACGCCGCCGCACGCTTCCGCATGGACGATACGCATGTGCTCTTCGAACGCAAGATTTACGCCACTTCCGACCAGAAGTTTGCCGAGGGAAAGAAAGGACATTATGGCTACAGCAACTATAACGACCGCCAAGAATACGCCGACTTCATGCTGAATGTCAACAAGCATATCCGGGACTTCAGCATTGCTGCTAACTTGGGCTGGAGCTATTCTAACTATTGGCTATTGGAGAGAGGATATAAAGGAACATTGAGCCTGGTGCCCAATAAATTCGTGGCAGTCAACATCGACCCGGCCAATGGACGTGTCTCCGAAAAGGGCGGTGATAGCCGCGTGCGCAACCATGCCGTCTTTGCCAATGTGGAATTAGGCTGGAAGAGTATGCTTTACTTGACGCTGACCGGACGTAACGACTGGAACTCCCGTCTGGTGAACACCGACGAAGAGTCCTTCTTCTATCCTTCCGTAGGTTTGTCGGCCATCATTTCCGAAATGGTAGATTTGCCCCGGTTCATTTCTTACTTGAAGGTACGTGGTTCCTTTACCGAAGTGGGCGCTCCAATTTCCCGTTCCGGTCTGACTCCCGGTACGGTGACAACTCCCATTGACGGCGGTACGGTGAAGCCTACCTATATCTATCCGTTTACCGACTTCAAGGCAGAGCGTACCCGTTCGTATGAATTCGGTTTAAGTTTGCGTTTGTGGAACAAGTTGAGTGCAGAAGTCACTTACTACCATTCCAATACCAAGAACCAGACTTTCTTGGGTAACTTGCCTGAATTTACCGGTTACAAGCAGATTTACTTGCAGGCCGGTAATGTGGAGAACCGCGGATGGGAAGCCTCTTTGGGTTACAATGACAAGCTGAAGAACGGACTGGCATTCTCCTCCACATTGACATTTTCGCGTAACGTCAACAGAATTAAAGAAATGGTGGATGGTTACCATACTGATTTGTTGGACGATCCCATCCAGATTTCTGAAGTTGTGAAAGATGGCGGACGTATCATTTTGAGGAAAGGTGGCAGCATTCACGACATTTACGCCAATACCTTCTTGAAGAAAGATCATCAGGGTTATGTAGAGATAAAGAGTGACGGTACGTTTGAACTGGATAATAGCGGTAAGCCCGTCTATTTGGGCAAGACTTCCCCCGACTTCAATATGGGATGGAACAACTCCTTGTCGTACAAAGGACTCGGACTCAGCTTCCTGCTCAACGGACGTTTCGGAGGTGTGGTTACCTCCTCTACCGAAGCATTGCTCGACCGTTTCGGCGTGTCGAAGCGTTCGGCCGAGGCACGTGACAATGGCGGTGCATTATTGCCGGGACAGGGCAGGGTAGATGCAAAGACCTACTACCAGATGATTGGTACAGGAGGTTACGAGACCTCCGGCTACTATGTCTACAGCGCTACCAACATCCGTTTGCAGGAGTTGACACTCAGCTACACCATGCCCAACCGCTGGTTTGGCAACGTACTGAAGGACGTGACGGTTTCCTTCATTGCCAACAATCCCTGGATGTTGTACTGCGAGGCTCCGTTCGACCCCGAACTGACTCCCTCTACCGCCACCTACGGACAAGGCAACGATTACTTTATGCAGCCAAGTGTGCGTAGCTTTGGCTTTGGTATTAAATTCAAATTATAACAGACCGACTTTTAATATGAAAAAGATAAATCAATATAAGCTTTTAGCGGGAATATATGCCCTAGCATTGTTGGCATCCTGCGATTACGAGGAAATCAATACCAATTGGGCTGAAATGAACGAGAAGGAAGAAGCCATGGACGGTGTTGCCGTCGGAGGATTGGTGACAACGATGGAGCAGACCGTCTTCCCGGTAGGGACACAAGCCGACGATACGGACATCATCAACATGTACCAGACCGACTATCATCTGTCTGCCGACTGCTGGAGTGGATTCTTCTCACAAAACAACTCTTGGAACGGTGGTAACAACAATACCAGTTATTATTTGATTGACGGATGGATTAAGGGTACTTATGCACGTTCTTATACCAATGCACTCGACCCGTGGAAAAAATTGAAAGCCGCTTCTGAAAAGAACGACACTCCCGAAGTCTTTGCCTTGGCACAAGTATTGAAGATTTCGGCTTGGCACAAGGCGTTGGAGAGTTTCGGGCCGATGCCTTATTCACATGCAGCCGATGCTACGATGAACATTCCTTTCGACTTGGAGAAGGACATATATGCTGCCATGTTCAAAGACTTGGCCGATGCTGTGGAGGTTTTGACCAAGAAAGCGGATGCCGGGGTGACCATTATGGGAGATTATGATGCGGTTTATGCGGGTGACTCTAGGAAATGGGTGAAGTATGCCAATTCGCTGATGCTTCGTCTGGCGATGCGCGTACGTTTTGCCGATGCCGAACTGGCAAAGCGGTATGCGGCTTTGGCCGTGAAACACTCCATCGGAGTGATGACCTCCAAAGACGAAGAGGCGCAGATGAGTTCGGGTGCGGGCATCACTTTCCGCAACAACATCGAGTGGTTGGCCGAGCAGTACAATGAATCGCGCATGGGGTCGTCCATGTTCTCTTACCTGATGGGTTACGAAGACCCACGTCTGAGCGCTTACTTCAAACCGGTGGATGACAAATGTACTTTGGGACAGTTGGCATTCGATGGCAAGAAATATCAAGCCATTCCTGCCGGGCATCTTTACGGGCAGAACGATGTCTATACGACATTCTCAAAGCCGAATATCAAAGGTGACACTCCGACCTATTGGATGCGTGCTTCCGAAGTCTATTTCTTACGTGCTGAAGCTGCTTTGGTGTGGGGAGGTGAATTCGGTAATGCCGACGAGCTCTACAAGCAAGGTATTGGGATGTCGTTCCAGGAAAACGGGGTGACAGCTTCGGTCGATGATTACATGAACTCCGGCAATGTACCAATCAAGCATGAGTTCGGTGGTTCTTACTCTTGCAGTTTTTCCGCCCCTCGTGCCGTTACAGTCAAGTTTGAAGGCAGCCGGGAAGAAAAATTGGAGAAGATTATTATCCAGAAGTGGCTTGCGCTCTTTCCCAACGGTCAAGAGGCTTGGACGGAGTGGAGAAGAACTGGCTATCCCGACTTGAATCCGGTGATGGCAAACAGAGGTTCGTTCCAAGGAGCCACCATTGAAAAAGGAGTGCGCCGAATGATTTATCCGACCAGTTTCCATCAGACAACGGAGGACGAGGCCAACTATCAGGCCATCCTGAAGTTGCTCAATAATGGGAAGGGTGGTGAAGACAAATCTTCTACCCGTCTGTGGTGGGATTGCAAGTGATAAACAATGTCTTACGTTAGAAATAAGAAAAATATGAAAAAATTGAAGAAACTATTATATATTGTTCCGTTGCTTGGTTTGATGGCTACTGCCTGCACGGATATTGAGAGCATTGAGATAGATCATATCGGTGGTAACAATACCAAAGATGACGTGGAGAGCGAAGCGTACTATGCCGACTTGCGCGCGTATAAAGAAACCGCCAAGAATTATGGCCGCCCCGTTGCGTTCGGCTGGTTTTCCAACTGGGCGCCGACGGGAGCCATGCGGAGGGGGTATCTCACTTCTGTGCCCGATAGTATGGATATCATATCTATGTGGAGCGGTGCCCCAGGACGTTATGAAATCACTGAGGCGCAGAAGAAAGACAAGGAGTTTGTGCAAAAAGTGAAAGGCATCAGGTTATTGGAAGTCTGCCTGCTTTCACACTTGGGCAAAGGGCGCACCCCTACTTCGGTATACGATGAAGTGGAAAAAAAAGCCATAGAAGAGGGTTGGAGCGAAGCTAAGCTGACAGAAGAAAGAAAGTTTGCTCGCTGGGACTTCTGGGGGTTTACTTCGCATGACTTGAACAACAAGGAAGAGCTGGAACGGGCTCTTTCCAAATTTGCCAAAGCCATCTGTGACTCGTTGGTGACCGGCGAGTGGGACGGATATGATATCGACTGGGAACCGGGTAACGGTTTCAATGATTCCGACGGTACTATCGGCAGCCATAACATCGGTTTCGTGGTGAAAGAGTTGGGCAAATACATCGGTCCTAAGAGCGACCCGGAGAACAAAGGGCATAAACTGCTATGCATCGACGGGCATATCAATGATTTCTTGCCTGAGATAGAAGATTATGTGGATTACTGGATAGCTCAGGCGTATGGGCAAGCTTCTCCTTATTTGCATTCGCCTGCCAATATCAATGAGAAACTCATTGTCACGGAGAACTTCGAATCGTTTGCTTCCAATGGAGGGCAATTGTTGAAACAGGCCGCCTGGATGCCGGAAGAAGGGTATAAAGGCGGTGTGGGAGCTTATCGCTTTGATAATGACTATGACAATGCACCCGATTATAAATGGATGCGTCAAGCCATACAGATTAATCAGCGTGTGTTCAACGAATGGAAAGAAAGCAAAGGAAAAAATAAGTAGTGAATCAAATTTTAGAATATGAAAGATATGAATAAATATTTGTTGAAATATATGGTGTTTTGCTTCATAGCCATGCTGTCGGTCAGTTGCAATGATAGCGAAAGTGATTTGCTGGAACCTAAGGTCTATTTTGAAGAAAGGGAGTACCGGATAGAGGTGGAAGAGGGCGAAGCGATGACCCATGAGTTGCGGGCACGTGTGTCATCCTTGTGTGCTTCGCAGGTAGAGGTGTCTTATGAAGTGGCCGATACTTCTGTAATTGAGGCTTATAACAAAAAGTATGGAACGGAATATGAGATGTTCGATGCTACTGCCGTAGATTTGGGAAATGCTGTTGCCACTGTTCCTTCCGGAGAGGTGTATGCCGGATCGGTATCGGTGAAATTTTCTAAGTTGGATAAGGTGGAAGAAGGTAAGTCTTATCTGCTTCCGGTGCGTGTACGGTCTGCTTCTCTACCGGTTTCCCAAGGGGGAGATGTGGTTTATTTTATCCTCCACAAGCCCGTGCGGATTATGAAGGTGGCTCGTGTGTATAACAATTATGTGAGGATACCTTTGCTTCCCGGTACCCAATTCACATCCGTTACTTACGAAGCATTGATTTATATTGATTTCTTTGGAAACAATAATACTGTTATGGGATGCGAGGGAACTCTGATTTTCCGTATCGGTGATGCACCTTTGCTGGAGAAAGACCATTTGCAGATTGCAGGCAAATCGGAATACAGCGTTTCTCAGGCTTTGGGAACCGGGAAATGGTATCACGTGGCGTTCACTTACAATCAGTCTACCGGCAAGACTGCCATCTTCATCAATGGAGAAAAAGCTTCCGAAGCGGTTTGGGATATTCCGAGCTTCGATTTCGGTAAGGGCGACTTCTTTATCGGTAAGGTGGCCGGATTCATGTGGGGCGAACGTCCGTTCTATGGTCGCATGAGCGAAGTCAGACTTTGGAATGTGTCGCGCACGGAGAGTCAAATCAAGGAAAACATGATTACGGTTGACCCGAAATCGGAAGGCCTTGCTGCTTATTATAAGTTGAACGGAACCGACCAGTTCCAAGACGGAGAGACGTGGAAAGTGAAAGATGCTTCCGGTCATGGAATGGACGGATTGGTGAATGGAGGCGATAAAGCCCTCGGCATCGTGGAATTGGATGAACCGATAACTATTAAATAGCAGGATTCCGGTTTGGATATGAATGCAAGTTCTTGCAACTACCAATTACAAGAACTTGCATTCTTTCTTTTACCGACATGTCTTTATTCTTTATCCTTCTATTCTGCTAATTAAAATTAAAAAATAATCTGCAGTATTAGTGTTTTTGCCGAGTGAATTGTTTTATTAACCAATAAAAGGCAAAAGAATGTGTCTCAATAAACTTAAATTTAGGATGAAAAACATGAAATCTATTGCATGGCAAGCCGGATGTCTCTTGTGGTTGGGCATGGCGGTATGCAACTGTACTCCGGCTTCTTCAGGGGAAGACTATGCATCTTACGTAAATCCGTTTATCGGTACGGGTGGGCACGGACATACCTATCCGGGCGCAGTGGTACCCAACGGGATGATTCAGCCGAGCCCCGACACGCGCATCTTTCAGTGGGATGCTTGTTCCGGTTATTACTATGCCGATTCCACCATTAACGGATTCTCGCACACGCACCTCAGTGGAACGGGTTGCGGTGATTATGGCGATGTGCTGCTGATGCCCACCGTGGGCCGTCAGGACTATCATGCGATGGGGAAGAAGAGCCAGCAAATGGCATACGCCTCGCCTTTCTCGCACGGGCGGGAGAAGGCAGAACCGGGATATTATTCCGTATTCCTCGACCGTTATGGCGTACAAGCCGAGTTGACCTCTACCAAGCGCGCCGCCATTCATCGCTACACGTTTCCCAAGTCTGGGAAAGCAGGATTTATCCTTGACCTTGACTACAGCCTCCAGCGTCAGAAGAATGAAGAGATGAAGCTGGAAGTCATCAGTGATACAGAAATCCGCGGACATAAGAAAACCGTTTACTGGGCTTTCGATCAATACATAAACTTCTATGCCAAGTTCTCCAAACCGTTTACTTATACAATGGTGACCGATTCCATGGCATTGGACGAAGGGGAACCGCTGCTGCCCACCGCCAAGGTGCTATTGCAATTCCAGACGGAGAAGGATGAGCAGGTGATGGTGAAGGTGGGTGTTTCAGCTGTGGATATGGACGGTGCCCGCCGGAATGTGGAAGCGGAGATACCCGGATGGGATTTTGACGGAGTGCGTCGGGCAGCCCGCCAATCATGGAATGAATACCTTGCCAAGATAGATATCGAGACGGAGGATGAAGACCAGCGTACCATGTTCTATACGGCGCTTTATCATACGGGTATGCAGCCCAATCTGTTTACCGATGCCGACGGGCGTTATTTTGGCATGGATTTGAAAGTGCATCAGGGTAGCGTGGAAGAGCCCGTCTATACCATTTTCTCTTTGTGGGACACGTTCCGTGCCTACCACCCGTTGATGACGATTATCAATCCGGATTTGAACCAAGCCTTCATCCGCTCGCTCATCCAGAAGGAGCGCGAAGGCGGTGTATTTCCCATGTGGGAATTGGCGGGCAACTATACGGGCACGATGATAGGCTATCATGCTGCCTCCCTTGTGGCAGATGCCTATATGAAGGGCTATCGCGACTTTGATGTACAGAAGGCATACCGTGCTTGCCTGCGTGTGGCGGAGTATGACACTACTGGTATTATCACCCATCCTTTGGTATTGCCTCATTTGATGCCGCAGGCCAAATATTGGAAGAACAAGGTCGGTTACGTGCCTTGCGACAAGGATAATGAAGCAGTAGCTAAGGCCTTGGAGTATGCCTACGATGACTGGTGCATCTCTGTGCTGGCCGGTGAGTTGGGCGACACGCTGAACCAACGGAAGTATGCTGATTTCAGCAAGGGCTATCAGAACTATTTCGATCCAGTTACCCGTTTTATGCGTGGACTGGATAGCAAAGGCAATTGGCGTACGCCGTTCAATCCCCGCTCTTCCAACCATCGCAGTGATGACTATTGTGAGGGGACTGCCTGGCAATGGACCTGGTTTGTTCCTCACGATGTGGAGGGACTGGTGGAACTGATGGGAGGCCGTGAAGCTTTTATCGGTAAGTTGGACTCGCTGTTCGTGGCCGATTCTTCACTGGAAGGTGAACTAGTGTCTGCCGACATTTCCGGCCTGATAGGGCAGTATGCCCATGGTAATGAGCCGAGTCACCATATCATTCACTTCTACAACTATGTGGGCCAACCCTGGCGCACGCAGGAGTTGGTGGACGAGGTACTGCAGACGCTTTATTTCAACAATCCGAACGGGCTTTCGGGTAATGAAGACTGTGGGCAGATGTCGGCATGGTATGTACTGAATGCCATGGGCTTCTACCAAGTTTGCCCAGGCCGTCCGCTCTATTCCATCGGTCGCCCGTTGTTCGACAAGGCGACAGTGAACCTTAAGGATGGAAAGAAATTCACGGTGGTGGCCACGGACAACAGTTGTACGAACAAGTATGTTCAGAAGATGTTGTTGAACGGCGAGGAATTGGTACGCCCGTTCTTTACGCATCAGGACATAACGGACGGTGGCACTTTGGAGTTGATAATGGGCGACAAGCCGGTAAAGACAAACAATTGATAACGTGCGATTAGTTATGAATCACAATAATTACCGTAACCCGGTTTCCTGGGTGCCTTCCGTTTATTTTGCCATGGGGCTGCCTTTCATTGCAGTCAACCTGGTCTCTACGTTCATGTTCAAGGATTTGGGCATATCCGACACGCAGATTGCCTTCTGGACTTCTATCATCATGATGCCCTGGACGTTGAAGTTCCTTTGGAGTCCGTTCCTGGAGATGTACCGCACAAAGAAGTTCTTTGTGGTTATCACCCAGTTGTTGAGCGGATTGCTGTTCGGACTGGTGGCTTTTTCGTTGAAGTTCGATTACTTTTTTGCCATTAGTATTTCGACAATGGCAGTCATCGCTTTCAGCGGAGCCACGCACGATATAGCCTGCGATGGCGTGTATATGGCGGAACTGTCACCTGCCGACCAAGCCAAGTACATCGGTGTGCAGGGGGCTTTCTACAACATCGCCAAATTGGTGGCGAACGGGGGACTGGTGGCGATGGCGGGTATGCTGGCCCAGAGTTTCGGGGCGATGGAAGGCCGTTCTATGCAGGAGAACATGTCTGCTTATAAGGAAGCGTGGATGATTATCTTTATCGTCATTGCCGTGTTGCTGTTGCTGTTGGGGGGGTATCATTCACGGATGTTGCCGTGCACGCAGAAGCGGCAGGACGCCAAGCGTTCGGGCGCGGAGGTGATGCGGGAACTGTGGGCGGTGATAAGGAATTTCTTCACAAAGCGCCACATCTTCTATTACATTTGCTTCATTATCCTCTACCGCTTTGCTGAAGGGCTTGTGATGAAGATTGCACCGCTCTTCTTGCGCTCCTCGCGTGAGGTGGGGGGATTGGGGCTTTCGCTTACTGAAATCGGTACGTTGAACGGTGTCTTCGGTTCAGCGGCTTTTGTGCTGGGATCCTTGTTGGCAGGCATCTACGTGTCGAAGCGCGGGCTGAAGAAGACGCTGTTTTCGCTCTGCATCGTGTTCAACTTTCCGTTCGTGGCCTACACGCTACTCGCCATTTATCAACCGGAGAACCTTTATCTGATAGGTGCGGGCATCGTGGCGGAGTATTTCGGTTACGGCTTCGGCTTCGTGGGGCTGACGTTGTTCATGATGCAGCAGATTGCTCCCGGCAAGCATCAGATGTCACACTACGCCTTTGCTTCCGGCATCATGAATTTGGGAGTGATGCTTCCGGGGATGATGAGTGGTTTCTTTAGTGATTTGTTGGGGTACGAGAAGTTCTTCACTTACGTGCTGTTGGCCGCCGTACCGTCGTTGCTGATAACATACTTCATTCCCTTTACGCATGACGATGAGGTGAAGTAAGCTTTGCAGCATGAATGAGACTTGTTGCATAAAAAACTATTGAATAAAAGAATATAATCTGTGCCCATCTGTGTAATCTGTGGTGCAAAGATAAAAATCCAAAATATTATGAACAATAAATTTACTTCAATCCCTTGGGAAGAGCGTCCGGCAGATTGTGCGGACGTGATGTGGCGTTATTCGCAGAATCCCGTTATCGGACGTTACCATATTCCGACGTCCAACAGTATCTTCAATAGTGCAGTGGTGCCTTTTGGCGACGGATTTGCCGGTGTGTTCCGTTGTGACAACCGGGCGGTGCAGATGAATATCTTTGCCGGTTTCAGCAAGGACGGCATCCACTGGGAAATAGAGCATGAGCCAATCAAGTTCAAGGCCGGGAATACGGACATGATAGAGTCCGAATATAAATACGATCCGCGCGTGACATGGATTGAGGACCGCTACTGGATTACGTGGTGCAACGGCTACTACGGTCCCACCATCGGCATCGGCTATACTTTCGATTTCAAGGAGTTCTTCCAGTGCGAGAATGCTTTCTTGCCTTTCAACCGCAACGGTGTGTTGTTGCCTCAGAAGTTCGATGGCAAATATGCGCTCTTGAGCCGTCCCAGCGATAGCGGACATACTCCTTTTGGCGACATCTACATTAGCTTCAGCCCTGACATGAAATTCTGGGGCGAACACCGCCATGTGATGGCTCCTACGCCTTTCCCCGAAAGTGCCTGGCAGTGTACCAAGATAGGGGCAGGTTCGGTACCGTTCCTCACGGACGAGGGTTGGCTGATGTTCTATCATGGCGTGATAACCACTTGTAACGGTTTCCGTTACTCCATGGGAGCAGCTATTCTGGATAAGGACAATCCTGCCAAGTTGCTCTACCGCACCCGTGAGTATCTGCTTGCGCCTGCTGCTCCTTATGAGTTGCAAGGTGATGTTCCCAACGTGGTGTTCCCTTGCGCAGCGTTGCAAGATGGAGAACGTGTAGCTGTATACTACGGTGCAGCCGATACGGTAGTGGGGCTTGCCTTTGGGTATATCCGCGAGATTCTGGAGTTCACGAAGCGCACAAGTATTTTGTAAGTACCAAGCAGTTGGCAGGCGCTCGGTATTGCTGAAAAGCGCCTGCCGTAACTGCCTTATACTTAGTGTAATATCACTGCAAAGATACTGCATGCTTTTTGCAGTGCTACTGCAAAGCCGTTGCAGCGCCACTGCAAAGCTGATGCAGCGCTACTGCAAAGTAGTTTGCAGTGTCACTGCAGACCGTTTGCAATAACTTTGCAGAGTGCATGCAATGACACCGGCATGGGTAGCGTGCTCACTAACTAATAAAGAACAAATCCTTACTATATTATGAAACGACTGATTACTTTCTGTATCATCTCCTTTGGAATGCTCACGGCATCTATGGCTGCGGAGAAGCATCCTGCGGACTATGTGAATCCTTTTGTCGGTACCACTAACTTCGGTACCACGAATCCGGGAGCCGTCTGTCCCAATGGAATGATGTCCGTAGTGCCCTTCAACGTGATGGGTTCGGAGGACAACAAATACGATAAAGATGCCCGCTGGTGGTCTACTCCCTATGAGTATCACAATTGTTTCTTCACCGGATACTCGCATGTCAATTTGAGCGGTGTGGGCTGTCCGGAATTGGGTTCTCTGCTGCTGATGCCCACTACGGGAGAGCTGTCCGTAGATTATAAGGAATATGGAAGCCGCTATAAGGACGAGCAGGCATCCCCCGGATATTACAGCAACTTCTTGACCCGCTACAATGTGAAGACGGAAGTGACGGCAACTCCTCGCACGGGTGTGGCGCGTTTCACCTTTCCTGCCGGGCAGAGCCATGTGCTGCTGAACCTGGGCGAAGGCCTGACCAATGAATCGGGAGCTTTTCTGCGCCAGACGGGTAAATGCGAGTTTGAAGGTATGAAGCTGCTGGGTACTTTCTGCTACAACCCACAAGCCGTTTTTCCCATCTACTTTGTGATGCGTGTCAACAAGCAGCCCGCCGCTTCGGGCTACTGGAAGAAGCAGCGCCCCATGACCGGTGTAGAGGCCGAATGGGACCCCGATAACGGACGCTACAAACTTTACACCCGCTACCAGAAGGAACTGGCGGGAGATGATATCGGCGCCTATCTTACATTCGATACCGAAGAAGGCGAGCAGGTGGAAGTACAGATGGGAGTCTCTTTTGTGAGCATGGAGAATGCCCGCCTCAATCTGGATACCGAGCAGCAGGGAAAGAACTTCGGTCAAGTGCTGGAAGAAGCCCGTCGCCGCTGGAACGATGACCTCTCGCGCATCCTTGTGGAAGGAGGTACGGAAGAGCAGAAAACCGTTTTTTATACGGCACTCTATCATACGCTGATACATCCCAATATCCTGCAAGATGTGAACGGGGAATATCCCGCTATGGAGAGTGATAAGATTTTGACTACCCAAGGCGACCGTTATACCGTCTTTTCTTTGTGGGACACTTACCGCAATGTGCACCAGCTTCTTACGCTGGTATATCCCGAACGGCAATTGCAGATGGTGCGCTCCATGCTCGACATGTACCGCGAACACGGCTGGCTTCCCAAATGGGAACTCTACGGACGTGAGACGCTGACCATGGAAGGTGACCCTTCCATTCCCGTCATCGTCGACACCTGGCTGAAAGGTCTGCGCGACTTTGATATAGAACTGGCCTACGAGGCCATGTGCAAGGGAGCCACCCTGCCGGGAGCGGAGAATCTGCTCCGTCCGGACAATGACGACTACGTGTCATTGGGATATGTGCCCCTGCGGGAGCAGTATGACAATTCCGTTTCGCATGCCCTGGAATACTATATTGCCGACAATGCCTTGTCGCGCATAGCCGCTGCGCTTGGCAAGAAGGAGGATGCCCGTCTGTTCCACGAACGTTCGCTGGGCTACAAGCATTATTACTGTAAGGAGTACGGTACTTTCCGTCCTATCCTGCCTAACGGTGAATTCTATGCTCCTTTCGACCCGAGGCAGGGAGAGAACTTTGAGCCGAACCCTGGATTTCACGAAGGTTGTGCCTGGAACTATACTTTCTATGTTCCCCACGATGTGAAAGGGCTTGCCCGGCTCATGGGTGGAAAGAAGCCGTTCGTAGACAAGCTTCAGCGTGTGTTCGACGAAGGACTGTACGACCCTGCCAACGAACCGGACATTGCATACGCCCATCTTTTTTCTTATTTCAAGGGTGAGGAGTGGCGCACGCAGAAAGAGCTGCACCGCCTTTTGCAGAAGTATTTCAAGAATGCCCCCGACGGAATTCCCGGCAATGATGATACCGGAACGATGTCCGCTTGGGCTATCTTCAATATGATGGGCTTTTATCCGGATTGTCCCGGAGAACCGGCTTATACGCTGTCTACTCCGGTATTTGATAAGGTGACCATAAAGCTCGACCCTAAGTATTGGGGACGCGACCAACTGGTGATAGAGACGGAACGCCCGTCGGCAGAGTCGCTTTATATCCGTGAAATGGAACTGGGAGGAAAAAAACTGTCCCGATATCGTATCACTCATGAAGAACTGGTGCAGAGTGGAAAACTGCGATTTAGGCTTCGATAGGTATTGTGAGTCAGGATAGCATCGGTGATGGTTTAGGTTGCCCGTCGTTGACAGAGTTCATGTCAGTGGCGGGCTTTTCTATGCAGGTTGGCTTCCGGTAGGTTGATAGGGTATTTCGAACCAGAATTCGGAACCTTTCCCCGGAATAGAGCTGACGCCCACTTTTCCGTTCATTTTCTCGGCAATCATGGTGCAGATGGAGAGTCCGAGACCCGTGCCTTGTTTAAAACTGTTTAGCTTGACAAAGCGTTCGAATACATCCTTTTGCTTTTCAGGAGGAATGCCGCAACCGGTATCACGGACAAAGAAGCGAATCCTGTCTTCTTGCGGCAGGTGATAACCAATGTCGATGAAACCTTCTTCCGTATGCTTGAGGGCGTTTGACAGATAATTGTTCAGTACTTGTCTTACCCGTTTGGGGACTGTGTGAATAATACAGTAATCCGCACCGGGCAGGAGACGTATACTGACTTCGGACGGAAGTTTCAGTTTTGCCATCGTCTGCATTTCATCAAGCGTCTTGTTTACATCCATATCTCCTTCTGTGAATTCGAGAATGCCAGCTTCGATGCGTGACAGGTCGAGAATATCGTTAATCAGTTGCAGCAGCAGCTGGGTGTTTTCTTCGATGATATGTATGTATTCCTTTGTATCTTCGTCTTGTATTGCATCGGAAAGTATGGAGGAGAAGCCGACAATGGCGTTTAGCGGAGTGCGTATCTCGTGGCTCATATTGGCAAGAAAAGCCGATTTCAGGCGGTTGGCTTCTTCTGCTTTCTCTTTGGCTGCCAGCAGTTCGGTGATGTCCAGTGCAGAACTGACAATCCACCTCTCTTTCCCTTTGTTGTAGGACACCAGCGTTTTGTGAAACGACAGAATATACTCTCTGCCTTTGGGATTGACAAAGTGTTTGATGTAGGACTGGGGAGTTTCCGACTCTTCAACTTCTTTGTCTGTCTCTTGGATGAAATTATCTTGCATTAGGGGTTTGAACTCCTCTTCATAGTGTCCCACAATATCCTCAGCGGGGACTTCCATCATCTCTGCCGCTTTTTTGTTCCATATCAGGTAGCGTCCTTCATCGTTTTTGTCTTTTACTGTCGTGGCGATGGGAAGGTTCTCCAGAATACTTTCAAGGAAGAAACGGTATTTTTCGTTTTCCCGGCGTTGGACTTCATCTTCCGTAATGTCGCGTATGAAGGCCATGACATTATTTCTGTTGAGGTAGACCATGCGCACTGCGATATATAGTTTCTCACCACTTTCTATTCTTATCTTTAGGGTCAGGCTGTCCGAAGTGCGGGTATTCAGTACGCGTAACAGCGACGTCATGTATTTCCGGCATTCATCGGCGTCTGTCACCAAATCTTTGATGTTGAGAGTTCCCAGGTTTTGGAACGGAAGTCTGTTCGCCTTTTCGGTAGGTGTATTGAGCAGTTTTACGACAAAACCTTGTCTGTTCAGCAGATATACCGGAATGTCTATTGCCCGGATAATCTGCCTGTTCAGACTTTTGTATTTATAATTTATCCAGTATAGAAAGCTTGCAGATGTAGCGGCAATCAACAGAAATAACTGTATTTCTCCAAATAATGTAAGATGCATACGCGGTATCTTTCATTTCGTCTGTCCCCGTTGACGAAGGTTATTATATAAAAAGCGCGAGGACTGTTATTGCCTATCTGCATTCGAGGCTCTGGAAAATGCCCACGTCATAAATAGACAACAGTCCCCACGCCTAAGTATATAATAACATAGACGTGAAGAAACTGTTGCTATCATCCCATGACGTTTATTGAATTTTCCAGATTCCGAATAGGCAGGGATAATAACTTTCGCTTCTTGCGTTCTTATCGAATCAAGTCAAAAATGGCCGTTATCACTATAACTGCCAAGACTTTGGTGCAAAAGTAGTATATTTTTTTTGGATGTACGATATGATGAGGAGAATAAAGTGTATATGCAAACAAAGCGTGATGGTATTTGACCGTCACGCTTTGTATAGTCTGCCATTAAAAGTTGTTGTTAGAGAGAATTGTTAGAGGATTTATTTCATGGCTTCTATGGTATATCCTTGTTGTTTCAGAAGGTTCAACACTCCATTGTCTCCGGGCAGGTGTCCGGCACCGACTACGAAAAGGGTGGGGGCTTCCGTCATGATGGCAGGCATCTTTTCAACCCATGCCTTGTTGCGGTTATCCAGCATGGCTTCCATCTCACCGGGCAGCGGGTCGCATGAATTGCCGTCGCGCTCTTCCATCAGTTGCAACATGGCGTCCAGGTCTTGCTTTTCATAAGCGGTAATCAGGCGTTTGCTTTGGTCGATACCTTTCTCAATGTCGCTGATGGCGCAGTAGAGGAGGCTTGCCTGGCGTTGCAGCGTCTGGCTGTTGAACAGAATGTCTATTTGTGACTGGGCTGTTTCCAGACCGCCAATTTTCTTGCCTTGCTGTGCGGCCTGCTGCTGGAAGTAAGTGTCAAGCTGTTCTTGCGGGTTGAAGCCCGGAGTGTGTTTCATGTAGAGCAGGACGACAAGCTGCTGGTTGATGGCAGCCGGTTTCAGTTGTGCCAGCATGGCAATGTCCACCATCATGTTTTCCTTGATGGCTTTGCCTACTTCTTCGTATTGTTCGGGAGTAAAGAGGCTTTGCAGCGTGGTGTCTTTGGGCATCATCATCTGCTGTTGCATGCTTTGCATGAAGGCGGGAGTCGCCATTTCGCTCATCACAACTTCCCCGTAGACTTGGGCGGTTTCGCTCATGGCCTGCGGCATGGCGGCAATGCTGTCCTTTATACTGAGTGGAGAGAGGTGATAAGTACCGAAAATATAGGATGGTTTCTCTAATCCTTTACCGGATACTTTCCATAAAAGTTGTGCATTGGCGCTCAGCGCAATGCTGATGAATAAGAGGATGCCTAAAAGTTTCTTCATTGTTTTCTTCTTTTAATAGTTTCTGGACTATCAGTCGGGACAGAGTAAAGAAAATCACAAGAAGGGAAAAATTAGTATTATTTTATTCTTCCTCCGCAGAGCCAGTGTTGGGTGTAATATTTTTCCCGGAGGTTGCTGACTATGACTCCCTGGCTGGTGCTGGCATGTATAAACTTGCCGTCCTTGAGGTAGATGCCTACGTGTGCCACTTTTTTGCGGGAAGCACGGCTGGTGAAGAACACCAAATCTCCCTCACGCAAGTTGCGGCGGGAGATTTTACTGCTCTCTTTCAGTTGCCCGTCTGTGCTTCTCGACAGACGGGTGTGGTAAACTTTCTTATACAGTTGCGATACCAGTCCGGAGCAGTCCGTTCCACGTTTGCTGTCGCCACCTGCGCGATAGGGGGTGCCTATCCATTCGGAGGCATGGATGTACAGCTTGTGGTTGTCCTGCAGTTCAATATCCACTCCCAAACGGACGGATGCTTGCGCCAGGGCTTTGTAGTCCAGGCGTGGCGCGGAAGTATGGCAGGAACTTAAGCCTATCAATATGATGGTAAGAGCTACTATATAAGAAAGATATTTTTTCATGCTTCCGAATTTTTTTCTTCTACCGTTTTATCTTCTTTTTCCGTTATTTCTTCTACGGCTGCTTCTACTACCGTTTCTTCTACCACGGCTTCTTCCTCCACACCGACGTTGAAGTAAGCTTCCAATTCCTGCTCGGCAGAGTTGTTCTCATTTCGTATATCGCGGATAATAACACCGTTTTCTAACAATGCAATACGTGGACAAACGTCTACTGTGTGATTCAGGTTATGGCTGGAAATGATGACGGTGGCTCCGTGCTCTTCATTGTATCTTTTCAGCAAGTGTTTGATTACAGACTGTGAACTGGGGTCAAGGAAGTTGAACGGTTCATCCAGAATCAACAGTTGCGGGTGATGTAGCATAGCGGAGATGATGCCGATTTTCTGCTTGTTTCCGGCAGAATAGTTGCGTATGAATTTTTTCTGCCCCATCACTTCGCCGTTCATGAAGCGTTCGAAGGGAAGCAGGCGTTCGTCTACCTCCTCTTTCTTCAGACCGTACATCTTACCGATGAAGTAGAAGTATTCTTCGGGGGTGAGGTAGTCTATCAGGAAACCGTCGTCTATAAAGGCTCCCGTGAAGTTCTTCCAGTCCTCGCTTTTGCTGACGTCAATGTCATTGATGGTTACATTGCCCCGGTCTGCCTGCAGTAAGTCAAGAATAAGCCGGAAGAGGGTGGTCTTGCCTGCACCGTTGTTGCCTACCAGTCCCAGCATATCGCCTTGCCCGATGGTGTAGTTCTCTATATCTACGGCTTTTTTTGTGCCGAAATTCTTTTGTAAATTGTTGATGCGTATCATGTTAGTGATTGATGTTTAATGATTTCTATTTCTGTCTACTGTCCCTGAAGCCTTCCATATTCTTGTAGCGGCGTTTCATGAGTCGGTGATATACATTCATCAGCCAGAATTTGGAAGTGGCGATGAATGCCACGCCGATGCCGATAAGTATCCAGGGGGTGACCTCTTTGCCAAAGATGGCATTCAGTGCAAAAAGCAGCAGTAAAGGTATGCCGAAAGCACCTCCTGAAATCAGATTCTGCAGACCGGTGCCTATATTCTGCCGGCTGGTCATCTTTGAATTCAGGTCGGTAGTCTTGTTGTTGTAGACTGCCAGTTGGAACAGACAGCAGTATACGGCTCCCGGAATGAATATCAGCCATGCAATGCAACCGAGTACGGATACCTTCCCGGTAACCATACCGGGAATCATCAGAATCGTAGGAATGAGCAATGCAATGCTGTACAGTATGTATTTGGCACGCAGCAGCGAGTAGATAGATTCCTTGCGGCTCATCAGTCCGTCAATGTAATTGCCTTCGTAACCCATCAGTGTGCTGAGGAACATGATGCCGAAGATAATGTAATTATAAAGGACGAAGAAATCTCTCAGACCTCCGTCATACACATCGGAAAAGCTAATGATACTACTGAACATTATCACTACACCGGTGATGGAATAGAGCGAACGCTTACAAATCTTGTTGCGTAGCAATAACTTGAGTTCCAGTCTCATGTATTCGCCTATTTCGCCGTAGCGGTCGAGGAATTTGTATTCGGATACATGTTTTATCCGTGTATCTTCCACTTTGTTCAGTTCATTGTAGATGAGTTTCTGCATCAGGGTGCGGTTGATGAACCACATGAGGGCGATGGCAGCCAGTACACCGATGAATGACAGTATATTACCGGTGATGAACCCTTCTCCCAGATTGACAAAACAGTCGAAAAGCGGACTGTTGTCCGGAATGAATAGTGCGGCGGCAATGCCACCATATACTACTACCGGTAATGCCAGCCACCAGATGCGCTCACCCATCAGTGTGCGGCACAACAAGAACCAGTAGTTATTGAATACCATCAGCAGCCAGATGCCAATGCAATAGGTCAGCACACCACTGATTCCATAGAATTTGGTGACGGTGATGATGGAAAACGGAACAAACAGAAACAGCCAGAACAGATTGAAGCCATCCAGTCCGGAACGGATCAGCAGGAAGTCTATAAGACGATTCCGTTTGATGGGAAGCAGCAGGTAGGGCTTCACTTCCTGGGTGGGTGTTTTTTGGAAAGGCAGGCGTATCAGGAAATCCAGCACAAGGACAAATATCAATCCGGAGTTCATTACGTGATAGGCTTCTGTGGCACCACCGTCAAAGGCGAATGCAAAGGTCGTACCGAAGAATATCAGGTAACCGGCCCAGAAGACGAACATGAAGTACATCCAGAATTTTCCAAATTTACTTTTTTCGTACATCGGATTTCGTTTTTCCGCCAGTTTTCCGTGCTTGCGCAAATCTAAGAAAAGACTCATAGTATTTGTATATATAGAGTTTGTATAAAAAAAGCTGCGCTGCCTTTCATCGAACAACGCAGCCTTCTGTGTGTATGGCTCTCTTATTCTTTGTCAGGAGTTTCAGGACTGATCATTGATACCTCAATCTCATTCTTCTGCTTGAACAAGTCGTCGGTGAACTTTTGGATGTCCTTCACGGTGATGCTGTTGACAATCTGTTCGTAATCCTTTATCGGATTCATACCGGTGAACAGGTATTCGTCAATGCTTCCCAGCCAGTAGCTGTTTTCCTTCAAGTCTTCGGCGTGTTTTTTCAGCATGAACTCCTTCACTTTATTCAGGTCTCCTTCCGACGGACCTGCTTTGGCGATGTTGTCGAGTTCTGTAAAGATAATCTGCATCAACTTTTCTCTTTTTGCCGGAGCGGTTTCGAATATAATTTGCAGAAGGGCCTTTTCTTTCGGATATTTGCTTAACTGGCCGCCTACATATACACCGTAAGTGCCACCTTCGTCTTCACGTACCTTGGCTGTATAAACCAAGTCAAGAATCTGGCTGGTCATATCCAGCAGGATGTTATTTTTCAGGTCGTACTTGCAGTCACCGTTCAGCAGGACAAAATTCGACGCTTTAGCAGTTTCCTGCTTCCTTACGAACTCATTCTTATAAACTCCCTGGCGCATGTCGACTTTATTGTCCTTGAATGTTTCCTTGCGGTTGATGGCAGGCAGTGAACCCAGGTACTCGGCGATGAGTGGTTTCATTTCCTCCACATTCACATTTCCTACAAAGATAAAGGTAAAATCGCTGGCATCTTTGTAGCGGTCTTGATACATGGACAGAATCTTGTCATAATCCATCTTGTCAATCATGTCCGCCTTTATTCTGGCTCTTCTGGGATGGTGCATGTAAATACCGGCCGAGACAGAGTCACTGAACGCCACCTGGGGATTCATTTCCATATTCTGCAAAGCAGCTTTGTTGCGGTTCTTGTAGGATGCGAAGGCATCGTCGTCACGGCGTGGAGCGGTGAACGTCAAGTAAGTGAGCTGCATCATTGTTTCGAAGTCTTTCGGTGAACAGCTGCCATTGACGGTTTCTGTCTTGTCACCGATACCATAGCTGACGGAAGCTTTCTTGCCGGCCAGAACTTTTTCCAGGTCTACGGCACTGAAATTACCCAGACCACCGACACTCACTGCATCCAGTCCGTTGATGTTGATGATTTCCGAGTCGGGGAACAGGGAACTACCGCCTAGGCTGACTCCCTTCATGCGGATTTCGTCTGCCTTGAAATCTGTCTTCTTGATAATGACCTTGACTCCGTTGGAGAGTGTCAGCGTTGTAGTGCCGAATGTATCATCTGTCTGCTCGGATACAATCTTTCCGCCTTTCGGGGCTTCGGCCATCAAAGGTTCATCCGACACCTTGTCTACGTAGGCAGTCAGTTTTTCAGCTTTAATATCTTTCAGAATCTTCTTGATTGCATCTTCTGTCGGCATTTTCAATCCTTCCTTATCCGGACCGAGAATTGCGACTACCTGGTTACTGTCTGTCACGAGGGCTTGCATCATCTGGTTCAGTGCGGCAACCGGAATGGCGGGAGCTATCTGATTGATGATGGCGTATTCGTTTTCGATGCCCGGAATCGGTTCGTTATCGAGGAAATGACGGACATATTCATCCACGTACTCTTCATTCTTGCGTTTGTCACGCTCGTTATAAGCAGATTCCAGTTGGCGCAGATATTCGGCACGGGCACGGTTGTATTCCGTTTCCGTAAAGCCGAATTGGCGGGCGCGTTCTGTTTCGCGCAGGAGAGTGGCTATTCCATTTTCTATGGCATCTTCCTTGCAGACAACGACACCGGTGAAGGCATCTTTGGTTTTGGCAACAAAGAAATCATCGTCATAAGTGGCGGCATATATATAAGGAGGATTGGCGGTCTGTACCAATTCGTTCAGACGCGCATTCAGCATATTGTTGATGAGCGTGGTTGCATAATTCTGTACCAGATAGCCCATGTCGCCTTTCTGCTCGTCAGGAGTGGCTTCGTGCTTGTTGAAGATGAGGGCTTGTACATTGGACTGTTCCTTGTCCTGATAAACCAATACAATAGGCTCCTTGTTGTCGTTTACCGGATAGTACTCGCGTTTGGCAGCATTGGGCTGGGCGGGAATATCAGAAAACATTTTCTTGATTTGGGCTTCGATGGCGTCCACATCTATATCGCCAACTACCACAATACCCTGAAGGTCCGGACGGTACCACTTTTCATAGTAGTCTCTCAAAGTTTGCGGTTTGAAGTTCATAACGACCTCCATCGTTCCGATAGGGAAACAAGTGGCATACTTCGTTCCTTCGAACATGACTGGAAGCATCTTCTCCTGGAAGCGTTGTATGGCGCTCATACGGGTGCGCCATTCTTCGTTGATGACTCCGCGTTCCTTGTCTATTTCCTTCGGGTCCAGGGTCAAATCGTTACTCCAGTCGTGCAGAATCAGCAGGCAGGAGTCGATGGCTCCCGGAGTAGTGACCGGCACATTGGAAATGTTGTATACGGTTTCGTCTACGGAAGTATAGGCGTTCAAGTTCTCACCGAATTTCACCCCGATACGCTCCAGGTATTGCTTCAGTGCATCACCGGGGAAGTGGGTCGTTCCATTGAAACACATGTGTTCCAGGAAGTGGGCAAGGCCGCGCTGGTCGGCTTCTTCCTGAATGGAGCCTACCTTTTGGGCAATGTAAAAGTCGGCCCGGTTTGCAGGCTGGCTGTTCTTGCGGATATAATAGGTCAATCCGTTGTCCAACTTTCCGATACGGACATTTTTGTCGACCGGGATAGGCGGCATTTGCTGTGCAAATACCTGCTGAAAATTGCAGCAAAGAATTAACGCTACAATCCATAAACCACGTAATAGATGTTTCATATTATTATGAATTTAAATTGTTCTTGAACTATCTGTCGGACAGCCCTTGGATAAATCACAACTTCTGTTGTTTTTTTCGGATTCCATTCCGGATAAATGGAATTTATCTGACTGCTTCCCGGATGCGGACCAATTTGGTCAGCAGGTCTTCCAGCAGGTCGAGTTTCAGCATGTTGGCGCCGTCACTCTTGGCTACGGCGGGATTTTCGTGGGTTTCGATGAACAGTCCGTCTACACCTACGGCAACACCGGCTTTGGCTACGGTCTCGATAAGTTGCGGCATACCTCCCGTGACGCCACTGGTCTGGTTGGGCTGTTGCAGGGAGTGGGTTACATCCAGGATGACGGGGAAACCGAAGGTCTGCATTTCGGGGATGCCGCGATAGTCGATGACTAAATCCTGATAACCGAAAGTAGTTCCGCGTTCTGTCAGCATGACGTTCCTATTGCCTGCTTCCACTACTTTATCAGCCGCAAAGCGCATGGCAAGCGGAGAGAGGAACTGCCCTTTCTTGATGTTGATGGTTTTTCCGGTTTTGGCGGCGGCTACAAGCAGGTCTGTCTGCCGGCAGAGGAAGGCGGGAATTTGCAGAATATCCACATATTCGGCAGCCATGGTGGCTTCTTCGGCGGCATGAATGTCGGTCACGGTAGGTACTCCGAAAGTGTCGTGTACCTTTTGCAGTATCTTCAGCGCCTTTTCGTCACCGATACCCATAAAGGAATCCAGACGCGAACGGTTGGCTTTACGGTACGACCCTTTGAATACGTATGGGATTTGCAGTTTTTCTGTGATGGTCACGATACGTTCGGCAATGCGCATTGCCATTTCTTCTCCTTCGATGACACATGGACCTGCCAGTAGGAAGAAGTTTCCGGCAGGATTATTCTTTAATTCAATCATAGGTTGTTACTGATTAAGTATTTTCAATTGGGTATAATCAATGTTATTGCTTCATGCAGTACGCTGATGTCCAGTGGAAAATGACGGTCGAGAATACGTCCGTCCAAATCGACAGAGGCATTTTGCGCACGCAGCACTTTTACTTTTTGCGTACGGTAGGGCATCACTACCTTATGGTTCAGAATCCGCCCTTGGATAAGCATCCACAATCCCGACCATAGTTGCAGCAATTCGGGACGGTAAATGACGGAAACATCCAGCCAGCCGTTATAGGGCACTGCACTAGGCGCTTGTCCGTATCCCCACGCACTGCCTATGCAGACAGTCATGATGCGTCCGCGTATATGCTCGCCGTTTATCTTGAGATGCATGCGGTACAGCTTCCGTTCGAAGATAATGGATAGCAGTGCCATGAAGTAAGAGAGGAACTTCACTCCCCAGAAACGCTTGCACTGGTCGGTGATTTTCACGATACGGGCTCCCAGGCCTATGTTGATGGCATTGAGAAAGTAGCGTGTCAGATGCTTTTCACCGTCGTAATAATAGCAGGTACCCACGTCTATTTTCCGGCGGCGGTTGTTGATAATGCAATCCACCGCTTTCTTGTAATCCGAACTCATTTCCCAATAGTCGGCAAAGTCATTTCCTATACCATTGGGGATGATGCCGATGGCTATATTCTCCTTGTCCGGTGCATTGGAAAGCATGATGCCGTTAATGACGTCATTCAGTGCGCCGTCACCGCCTACTACAACAATGGTGCGGTAGCCGTTGTTGGCGAGGATGCCTGCCAGACGCTCTACCGAACCGAACCCTTCGGACTGCACATAGTCGTAAGGCACACCTTTGCTGTCCATGTATTCTTTGATTTCTTTCCACCGTTTCTGCACTTTCCGTGTTCCGGCTTTGGGGTTGTATATCACTCCCAACTTTTCGGGTTCTGCACTCATGATTCTATTTACAATTTGACTATTTACTATTTACGATTTAAATCACCCGGTCACTTTATCATTTCATCATCCTTCCAACTTCTTCTTTACAAAAGCTATCTTTTCTTCCATCGGCCACCGGGCATTCATCCAATGGATGGTAAATCCACGCCGTTCCATACGGCGGAACCAGGTCATCTGGCGTTTGGCAAACTGGTGGATGGCTGTTTCCAGTTGCGTGAACATCTCTTCATAGGTCAACTTGCCGATGACATAAAGTGTCAGATACTTGTATTCCAGTCCGTAATAGATGAGGTCATCCGGTTGGATGCCTTGCTCTATCAGACGTCGCACTTCGTCTATCATTCCTTCTTCCAGGCGCTGGTGCAGGCGGCGGGTGATTTTCTCCCGACGCAATTCCCGGTCGATGTCCACACCTATGATGAGACTGTTCATCTGGGGGAAGGAACGTTCGTCTACTGGGGTATGGGCATAATACTCTTCGATTTCGATGGCTCGTATGGCACGTTTGGCTGTGTCCACATCCGTAGTATTGTGCAGGCTTTTGTAACCTTTCAGTATGTCGGTCAGTTCTTCCAGCGATTTGTCCGCCAGACGGGTGCGCAACTCAGGATTCTCGGGTACGGGCAGCAGACGGTAGCCTTTCAGCACTGATTCGAGATACATTCCGGTTCCTCCACATACAACGGGCAGGCAACCTTTTTGTTTAATAGTCTCGTAAGCATTCAAGAAATCACGCTGATACTCGAAAACATTGTACTTATAGCCCGGGTCGGCTATGTCGATGAGGTGATAGGGAATCTGTTTCCCGTCGACGGTATAGTCGGCAAGGTCTTTGCCGGTGCCCAGGTCCATCCCCCGGTAGATTTGCCGTGAATCGGCACTGATGATTTCCGTATGGAGTTCGGCGGCCAAGGCGGCTGCAAATGGAGTCTTTCCTGAGGCGGTAGGCCCTAATATGGCGATTAAATCATAGTCTGGCATATATAAGTTCTTGTTAATCTCATTACAAAGATAGTGCAAACCGAATGCAGAATAAAATGAACTCGTTCATTTTTTATGCTGAGGTGCAGCTTATCTTCGTGTTAGTGCAAAGATAATGCAAACTGGGAGTATAATGGAAAGAACTTGCTTATTTTTTTACGTGATGCTATACCTCCTTTTCTATTTTGAAGCAGAAAAAGTGAAAAAGGACGTGAAAACGAGCATTTATCTTATTAAAATGTGTTATGAAAAATGCTTTTTTTCTTGGAAAGTTTGTCAATGTCCCAAAAGTCCGTACCTTTGCAATGTGTTTTTCATAGTATTAGATTTAAGGTTAACAAAGGTTGGAGTACAGCGGTACTCCTTTTTTTATGCCCTAAACTGAACTTTGGCACATTTTTTTCTGTACTTTTGCACTATATCTTGAATGAACAAACATATTCACCTTTTATGAAGCTCTGTATATAGCTACGCTCAACGAATAGCCCTGCTTGATAAAGCTATTCAGCTATCTGGCAAGCGATGCCCCGTTTGCCATAGAGATTGTATATCCTTTTATTCATGAATTTGCAGGATAGCATGCTGTACTTGTACAGTGTGTTGTTTTGTGCTATTTTATTGTTGAGCAATGCATTATACATATAAACAGATATGGCTTATCAACTTTCCGGTAATGATGAGCATTTTGATGGAGCAGCTGATAAATATAACCGATGCTGTTTTCTTAGGTCACGTTGGCGAGGTGGAATTGGGAGCATCTGCCATTGCAGGGATTTATTATTTGGCGATCTACATGCTTGGGTTTGGATTTAGTATCGGATTGCAGGTGATGATTGCCCGAAGGAATGGAGAATGTGATTATGGTAAGGCTGGGAAGATATTCTTTCAAGGTTTCTTCTTTTTATCGGGATTGGCCATTTTGCTTTGTCTGCTGATGCAGGCAAGTTCTCCTTTCATATTGGGAAGGTTGATTTCCTCACCGGAGATTTATCGGGCTGTAATTCAGTATCTGGACTGGCGCAGTTTCGGTTTGCTGTTTTCGTTTCCGTTTTTGGCTATCCGTTCTTTTCTTGTGGGAATAACATGCACTCGGGCATTATCGTGGGCTGCAGCCGTTGCAGTAGTGATTAATATTCCTTTGAATTATATTCTGATATTCGTTGGAGGACTGGGAATATCGGGAGCTGCCATTGCTTCTTCTCTGGCAGAGATGGGTTCTTTGGCGATGCTTCTTTTCTACGTATGGCTGAAAATAGATAAAGGGAAATATGGATTGAAACCGGTATATGACGGAAAGCTGTTGGTAGATGTGCTGAGCTTGTCGGTATGGAGCATGCTTCATGCCTTTATCAGCGTAGCTCCGTGGCTCTTGTTTTTTGTGGCGGTGGAACATTTGGGTAAAACGGAATTAGCCATTTCCAATATTACGCGAAGTGTATCTGCTGTCTTTTTTGTAATAGTCAATTCTTTTGCGGTCACTACGGGTTCGCTGGTCAGTAATGCGATTGGGGCTGGAGAAAGGAGGGCTGTTTTCATTATCTGCCGTAAGATACTGAGGTTGGGCTATTCTGTTGGATTTCCACTGATAGGGGTAGCTGTATGCTGTAATCGCTTGATAATAGGAATCTATACAGATAACGAACTGTTGACGGAGCAGGCTTTCATCCCTTTTGTTGTGACGTTGCTGAATTATACCTTTGCCTTGCCAGGCTATGTATATCTCAACGCAGTTGGAGGGACCGGTAAAACCCGGATTACTTTTCTTTTCCAAGTGACTACCACTGTCGTGTATTTGGGGTATCTTTATTGGTTAAGCGCTTGCACTCATGCATCCTTGGCTATTTACTTAACGGCAGAATACCTTTTTGTGATTTTGCTGGCACTGCAATCGGTTTTCTATTTAAGAAGTAAACAATATTAGAAACATATCGAATTATGATGACTAAAATATATCCGCGTACGGGAGATAAGCAAACCGTATATCTTAATGCTGTTGTAAAGGATCCTCGAATAGAGGTTGGTGACTATACTATTTATAATGATTTTGTAGCTGACCCTTTGTTGTTCGAGAAAAACAATGTGCTGTATCATTACCCCATCCATCAGGAGAGGCTGGTTATTGGTAAATTCTGTTCCATTGCTTGCGGTACGAAATTTCTGTTCAACTGTGCCAATCATACGTTGAAATCTCTGTCTACTTATACATTTCCTTTATTTTACGAAGAGTGGGGATTGAAGAAATCGGACATAACGGATGCATGGGATGACAAAGGAGATATTATAATAGGTAATGATGTTTGGATTGGTTATGAAGCGGTGATAATGGCTGGTGTTCATATAGGAGATGGGGCGATTATTGGTGCACGTGCTGTTGTGACTAAAGATGTTCCCCCTTATACAATTGTAGGGGGAACTCCTGCCAAAGAAATCAGGAAACGTTTTGATGAGGATGTGGTGAAGAAATTATTGCGGCTGCAATGGTGGGATTGGTCGATTGATGAGATACGCTGTTACTTGCCGCATCTTGTACAAGGCTGTTGGGATAGATTTCCTTAATAATCCATCATCAGTGAGTTGCCGGTCTTGCCTCGTGAAATGTCAAGGTTAGGCGGTGCATAGCTCTGGTTACAGCTACATAAAGCATACTCTTGTCAATCTCCGAACGGTAATTTCTCTCATCCGTCTGTGGAATAATGACTTCGTCAAACTCAAGCCCTTTTGCCATGTGGGCAGAGGTGATGACGATGCCTTGCACAAATGCGGAGCTTTGACTTGATAGGAAGCTGATATCATTGGCATATGATTTCAGCATGTCTGCCATCTTCCTGGCTTGCTGCTCCGTCTTGCATATGATGCCAAGAGACTTATATCCGGATTTCCGGTAAGTGGAGATTAGCCCCATAATGCCGGACAGTTCTTCTACGGCACTGCCGAACTGCAGGATTTGTGGCTTTTCTCCATGCCGGGCAACCGGTTCCAGCTCTGCGTTAGGATGAATCTTTTGCGCAAAATCCGTAATCTCGAAGGTGGAACGATAACTCTTACACAATTTCATGATTTCACTTGCAGTAAGTGACTTTTGGATAGTTTCTGCTGTGGATGAGCCATAAGGATTCACGGACTGTCCTGCATCGCCCAACACGGTTTTCCGGCATGGAAAGAGTTTCTGTATTACCTTGTACTGTATGGGCGAATAGTCCTGCATCTCATCTATCAACAGATGTTTGACTCTGAATGGCTGGTTCCCGTTTCCCTCCAATGCCAAGTGTAGGTATGCCAGCGGTGCCAAGTCTGAGTATTCGAGTGTATGTCCCTTTCGCATTTTGAACATTCCGGGATTATTTGTCCATTTAAAGAAATCTTTGTAGACTTGAATGTCGTTATTGCCTGCAAACATTAGTCTGATTTCTTTTTTCAAAAGGTTTCTGCCGGCGGTGGTTACCGTAAAGGCGTATTGTATTTTCAACATATCCAGCATATAATCAGCCATAGCATCAAATCGTCGGCGTATGGGATAACGGTTGAAACGTAGGTACTGTTCTTCAATAAACGGGGCAGGTATGGTGATGTATTTGGTCAGCTTCACGTCTGCTGCCTTGAAGTAGGTGTTCTCTATGTGGAGGATAAACTTGTCAAGCTCTGAAATGAAGCCGAAAGAGGCTTTATAGGCTATTCTGTCGATGAGGCTTGAGGATGGCTTTTCTAACAGTTCATTCACTAGCCCGAAGTATGTTTGGTACTTATATTTGTGTTCCAACACTCCGGAGAGTATTTGTTCCATACTGGTTTCGGGCACGGTTTCTTCCCCAAGTTCGGGGAGGACGTTGGAGATATAATCGGAAAACACTTTGTTGGGGGAGATAATCAGAATATCTTTTGATGAGATGCTGTCTCTGAAGGTATAGAGCAGGTAGGCTATGCGGTGCAGGGCTATGGATGTTTTTCCAGAGCCGGCCACTCCTTGAATAATAAGCGTGCGGATATCTTCGTTGCGGATAATCCGGTTCTGTTCCCGTTGGATGGTGGCAACGATATTTTTCATCTTGTCATCTGCATTGGAACTTAACTCTTTTTGCAGAATGTCGTCATGGACGGTCAGGGCACTTTCAATCATAAATTCCATTTTGCCGCCCCGAATTCTGTATTGGCGTTTTAGGGAAATTACTCCTTTAATCTCTCCCGATGGAGACCGATAGACTGCTTCTCCTAATTCATGGTCATAGAACATGCTCGAAACGGGTGCTCGCCAGTCATGGATAAGGGTAGCTCGACTTTCCGGGTCATAGAAGGTATGGATACCTATATAGATAGGCATCACTTTGCTGTTTTCTTTCTTTTCCAAAAAATCAATTCGTCCGAAGTAAGGAATGGCAAGTATCTTGGTGAGCCGCTTATGCTTGTTGATTACACTTTCCCCCAAGGCAAAATGGTTCAGGATGCTTTCGCGCATGGAGCGTATCTCGTGTGGGTCGATGTCTTTGTTGGACCAGATATAGTCTTTGTATTCTGCCAAGGTGTCGACGTGGTCTTTCACGGATGCGTCGGTATTACCGATAACCTTTTTCAGAAAACTGATTATTTGCTTTAAATATTCTTTCTCTTGTTTCTCTGTTTGATTGAATGCCATAATTAGTTGTTGCTAAAAGATAAGACAGTGTGCAAAATTAGTGTATTGTATCGGGAAGGGAAATGGCTATTTATAGCTATATACTGGGAAGTTTTATATCTTTGCACATTCAAAAAAGTGGAGGTAAATGGACATTCATGAGCTTGCAAGGCAGAATCAGCAATCTGCATGGAAAGTATTGGAAGATACCTGTATTATTGAAGCATGGGAGCGCATTGGAGCAACCGTTCGTTTGGTGGGCTCACTCCGTACTGGGCTGTTGGTGAAAAGTAGGGATATAGATATCCATATTTATACCGATAGGTTGGATGTAGGAGAGAGCTTTTCGGTCATCCGGGAACTTGCGGAACGGTTGCCTTTGCAGGAAATACAATATAGGAACCTTATCCATACGGAGGAAGAGTGCATGGAGTGGCATGCTTTATATAAGGATAGAGAACAGAATATTTGGAAGTTTGATATGATTCACATCCGGAAAGGTTCCAGGTATGATGGTGTTGTAGAAAAGGTGACTGCCGCTATTGCGGAGCGCCTTACTCCTGAAATTAGGAAAACGATATTGCAAATCAAATTCGATGTGCCGGATGGTGTAACGATTCCAGGTATAGAGATTTATCATGCTGTCTTTACGGGAGGTGTCGGCACTTATAAGGAGCTTGAAGAGTGGCGCAAAACAAATCAGTTGGCGGATGGTCTCGGTTGGCTTCCGTAATCTTAGAGGTAGATACCAAGATTTTCTACTATATGGATGGCTTCCATTATATTGTTGGCATTTAACTTGCTTAGGATGTTTTTCCGGTGATTGTTCACAGTATAGATGCTCACTCCCAGCTGGTAAGCGATTTCCTTGCTTAGAAAACCTTGTCGGATGAGTCGTAATATTTCTTTCTCCCGGTTGGATAATTGTTTGTCGGGAGAAACAGTGCATGTTGGAAGCATCTCTCCCGTTTTTCTGTTCACCACCGTCCGTTTGATTCTTTCGATAGGGGTCTGGTCGGGAAGTATATCCATTACTCCCATAATTATCCAGGCTTTACCATTCCGGTCTGTTTCTATGACTTGTTGCCGGCTGCTTACATTGATATACTGTTGCCGTGCATTCAACATACGGAATTGAAATATTTGCCGGTAATCATTTCTTTCTTCCGGTGGGAGTGAGTAGATGAACTGTCCATGCTCGATTTGGCATTCCGTGAGTTGCATTCTGTCATCAGGATGTATTCTCTCTTCCAGTAAATCGCCTTGTTGCCTGATTGTCTTTATCCAAGTGGGATTGTATCCGAAAAGATGGGCAAAACTGTCGGATGCAAAATCGTATCTCTCTTTAAATACGTCAACTGTAAAAATACAGCTCTGGCTCATTTGTGAGAACGCTTGCACGGATATTCTTTTCTTGTTCCACAAATCATAGTCCACATCGGGACCGCTAATCTGCTGTCTTGCCCATAATTCTTTGGGAGTTGTCTTGTTGGTAGTCATGGAACAAAGATAACTGATAATTTTCTTTTGAGCTTTATCTTTTACGGGATAATATTATTTCTAAGAATATGTTGTAGGGTTGGATTAAGTGGCTACCTTTGTAGGCCGTGTCATTGGGGACGTCGTGAATGAAAAGCAAACGAGTAATAAATTCAATATGTGATAAGATGAAAGATATACCGGCAGACAGCTTAATAAAGAATTATTTTCCTGTAGATTATATAGATTCTTTTTCTAAAGTGATGGTCACTGGGCAGGCTTTGACACCGGAAGATTTTCGCAATCTTGCCTTCAGCCGATTTCCTAAGTGGATTGGTTGGCTCATGAATTTTAGGAATGCGATTGTAAAGCCATTAGGACTGGATACAGCAACTAGATTTACAGATATGGTCTTGGATAAAAATCTGCATGAAGAAATTCTCGGAATGCCGGATAAGCATCTTGATTTCCATGTGTCCATGTGGTGCGGGGAATATCACGAAGGAAAACAAGAACTTCGGATTACTACTGTTGTGAAGTACAATAATTGGCTGGGAAGGGCATATTTCTTTATTATCAGACCTTTTCATGGGATAATAGTAAAGTCTATCTTAAAGCATGTTGCTGGGGATAGGGGGAGTGGGTGTAAATAAATACTCCCATTGAAATATTATCATTTCAATGGGAGTATTTATTTGAGTGGTGCCACCAGAACCGAAAGTCGGTTTGTATGGCACTATTTCTCAATAAGTTATATCTTTATCACGATGTTAGTCCCTTGAATAAGGTTTTCACAGCTTTGCACCGTTCAACACAAGTTTGTATCTTGGGTACGATTTCTAAATGCAAAGGTAATATTTCTTTCTAAAATTAGTGCTTTTGCATAGAAAAAATTTATCTTTGCAAAAAAATATGCCACAAACTATATCATTATATAAATTGTTCTTGGCATCACCAAGTGATGTAAAAGAAGAACGTTTAATTGTAGAGAACGTTATTAACGATTTTAATAATACATATTCTTCGCAGTTAAATGCAAGAATAGAATTATGTAGTTGGGAAAAATCGAGTTATCCTTCTGTCGGTGAATATCCCCAAGCTGTGATTAATTCCCAAATAGGTGATGAATATGATATTTTTTTAGGAATATTATGGACTAGATTTGGTTCAAAGACACTAAATTATGAATCTGGTACGGAAGAAGAGTTTTATAGAGCATTAGAGCGTAGCCAACAAGCCGGTAAAGTACATATAATGATGTATTTTAATATTGAAGGAGTACCTTTAGATTCTTTAGATATTGAACAATATTCTAAAGTTAGAGCTTTTCAAAAACAAATAGCAGAATTAGGCTGTTATTATTTTACATATGTAAGTTCAGAGAATTTTAAAAATGATTTGCGTGCTCATTTATATAAAGTTATAGAGAATTGGAATGTTAATAGTAAACCTTTAACTACACAAGTAAATTTGTCCAATTTACCTGTCATTATAGAACCCATTGAAGATGAAGTCTCCGAATTAGGATTATTAGAATTTCAGGATATTTTAAATACTAAGTCTGCGGAAGCTGTAAAATCTTTAAATGAAATAACCGTTTCAACTATTTGGATAGGTGAACAAATTTCTGAATCTGCCCAAAAACTGAATATGATTAATGAACAAAAGCCTGTAAATCAGATTCAATTAGCTAGAGCTGTTATTAATACTTCTGCTAAAGCGATGAATCAATACGCTATGAAAATTGAACAACCAATTCAAAATTGGATTATTTCTTTTGAAGAAATCGTAGGGGCTTTTAAAGGATTATTGCAAGTTTCTGATAATATTATTCCGGAGGAATCTTGGCAAGAGAATAAAGAAGCACTTCGTTTATTATTGAGTAATGTGGATTCGTCATATGGGCAATTAGTCGAATTTTACAAATCAGTTAAAGGGCTACCTAAAATGACTCAATATATTATATTGGCAAAGAAAAATGTTTGCTCTAAATTAAAAGAACTATTAGATAGTATAGATAGGTGTAAAATATCTGCTAATGAAATGATTGATTTGATTAATAAAAAGTTATTTGATTCAGATAATTTATAAATATTGTAATCCATTTTTTGTAAAATATCCTCCAGTTTTGGGCGCACCCCTAAACTCTATTAAGTCTTTGTCTTGTAAAATCTTGATATATCGCATAGTCGTTCTTAAGCTTTTGTTGATATGCTTACTGATTTCAGAAGCATTTAAGCCGGGAGTAGTTACCAGTAGATTGAGAATAGCTTGTTCATTCTCGTTTATAGTATCATTTACTATGTCATTTACTATGCCATTTACTGTGTCATAGTTGGCAGAGTTAGAGATTTGGCGTTTGAATACTGCTGTAAACATCCCCTCTGTATGGAATTCCGGTTCGGGCAGATTTGCTTCCCTCATGGCTTCCTGCATACGAGGAATACCGGATGCAACTCTTTCTACTAAGTGCATACGGGTAAATAAACTGAAAATTAGTGGATTACGTGTCATGCTTTTATGCCCGAAATCTTTAGCCACAACAGGCAGAAGTCCTCCGGGATTGGAAATCTCTACCCGGTCGTCAAACATTTCTATCATAATGCTTGCACCTTGTTCATAGTAATCACGATGTGACAGAGCGTTTATAATGGCTTCTTTAAATACGGTCAGAGGTATTTCCCAAATTTCTTCTCTTGGTCCTGTTCCCTCTATTTTATAGGCTACTTGCAGTTTACTTTCCAACCAAGCTATAGCCTGTAGATATTGCTGGTACAATGAGCCTCCGAATGTTTTATCATCTATAATATAGACTTTATTCGTTCCCTTGAAAAGAACACACCTTGTGATAGCATGTGGAAACTTTCGTTCAGGTTGCTTGCCGAAGAACATCGCTGCACCGTTCTTTGCCGTTCCATTCTCGGTAAACAGTTCCAAGTTTTCAAATATTTGTTTGTCGGGTGTGGACGGACTTAGTTTTGCTTCTGTTCGGAAATCCTTAATCATCTGTTCATCTGCATCTGTGTAGATATTGAACCAATGGCAGGGTATATGGTCGAAGAAGATTTTGTTACACTCCTGAAAGAAGCTGCGCATTTCTTCGGCTGTGCGAAGTTTCTGTGAGTTTGCCCCCTCACGGACATAGATAGAACCGGAAAATATATAAGGTTTATCCTTGCCGGACGGAACATCAATCACCCAAACAGTTTTATTCACAATATTTACGGAATACAATTCACAGTGGAGTGCAGGAGATATTTCGCTGATAGAACCTTGAATAGCAGAACGCTTATCGTTTTCTAAGTTAGTATCTACCACTTGTCCGTTATCATCTACTCCAATAAGCAAATATCCTCCGTCTGCATTGGCGAAAGCACATATTTCCTCTGTCAGTTCACGCACCTTTGAAGGAACACGAACCTTAAATTCTACATTGTAGCCTTCTCCGCTATCAATAAGTGATTGTATGTTTTCTGTATTTAGCATGAATTTTATCTTAACAATGCAAATTTACGGATAAATCAGTGAAAACAAAATAGTTGTCATAAATTCCTTTTCCTAAATTCAGAGGGTATGACGCCTTTATATTTTTTGAATAGCTTGTTTAAGTGGCTTTCATCTGTAAAGCCTAATTCAGCAGCAATCTCATTGATTCTCATTTCGCTATGCAATAATCTGTTTTCTACTAACTTCAACTTATATTTGATGATGTATTGTTGCATTGTTTCATTTGTATGCTTTTTAAAATAGCGCCCCAAATAATTTTGCGAGATGCCAAAATGCTGGCTAATAGTGTCTGCCTTTATTTTATCGGGATTATATATATTGTTTTGGATATATTGCAAAATATCCAATGTCTTTTCCTCTGAACGTTCATCAATCTTTTCAGGCAGATACTTGGCAATGTTACGAGTAACGATGACTATCAATGTATTTATTAATTGTTGTATCAGTTCTTTGTTATACAAATCTTGATTTACATATTCTCTTATAAGAGCTTCTATTATAGACTTTATAAGCGGTTTATCCGTGATGTTTTTTAAGATACAACCCGGTTGATGATTGGCATGTTGAAGAATAAATTCTAAGTTCTTAATATTTTTAGTTCCAAAGAAACCAGAATGAATATATATATATATCATTAAAACGAATGAAAAAGAATTTGGTAGTAGTATGAATATCAAAAGAATGGCAATCTTGAGGGGTTATTAGAAACATATGTCCCTCATGATAATCAAATTTATTATTATTGATGCATTGTAAACCTGTTCCGGAAAGGATATAAACCAATTCAAAAAATGTATGTTCATGCTCTTTAAGAGGAGATTCTTCGAGCTCTTTTACGCTGATTTCCAAAAAAAGTATTTGCAACCAGTTATTACTCAATATTTTGTGAGTTATAAGTCAGAAATATGGGCATAACCTTTAGGGGTACATTCTAAAAGGTGAAGATTTAACCTTTTTATTATTTCTTAACACTCAAAGAGCGGTGGTAGAGGGTATTTTCCCTCTTTTCGGTACTTTATTGATGGTTCGATGTTCCCATCTTTCCACATTGCTTGGCTCGTTCGCACAAGCCACTACAAAGGTACTACAATTTCCAATAAAGGCAAGAGGACAGCAATTCAAATCTATTATTTTTGAGGGAGTGAAATCTGCCGCTTGCCAAATTTCTCTCTGTCGAAAATAATAGTCCTCTGAAAAGAATGAAAACAGCATTGATAAAATTGCCTTATTAAGGGGGGGCTATGCTGTTTTATGCTATTATTTCGTCAGTCGTTTATCTCCGTTGCCGGATGCAGTTTTCAGCCAAGCCGATGAATAAGAAAAGGTTTTGGAGCTGTTTACTCTCCAACGGAGGACGAAACTGCTCCAAATGGTTTACCGCTTGAACTTTTCGTTTTCTAAAAGAGGCTTGGCAACCTTTGCATCCGACAAAAGGAGATAAATGACCAGATATATAACAGTAGTATTACATTAAGGTAAAGAACAACCATGGTATAGTATTATTGCAATTTAACTATTTAAAGTTTGTTTATAATCAAATCATTTAAAGATTTTTGTCCTTCTATGATTTTTTGTATTTGATAAATGTCGTAATTAAATAAAAAATATCACGCATAATGACTTTTTCTTTTTTCTAAATTTCTTCAAATGACAAATTATTGTTACCTTTGTAATGTAATGTAGTTAATGGTTGCGCTTATAAAGTCCTTGGAAAGGATTTATGTATAAAAGAGGTAGATGTTTACTCTGTTCTTGCCTGGATTATCAGCATCACTGATATGAAATAACAGAAAAAAATATACAATGGCTAAGCGGACGGACAGGCAGGGAAATAGTACAGATTCCCAATCCCCCTCTTTATAATACATTGCGTATAAGATTTATTAACTGTCTGGTCTGGGGAATCTACAGAGATTTAACGAATCAAGATGGGAAGAGTCAGTCTTTGTCTTGTCATAATGTTCTTCATCTGTAGTGCTCAAAAAATTGATGCACAAGTACAGAATATCAGAGAGAAACAAGATACCATTTCGGCGACTAAATCATTAGAGCATATCAGGCCCGAGAATATCAAGAAGGGACCATTGAATAATGCTTTGGATGTATTGAGTGGTCAGTCTGCCGGTGTGAACGTCACCACTAATGGGACTGACAGGCTCACTATGCTGAATAGTATCCGTGTGCGTGGTACCACATCCATTATGGGTGGCAATGACCCGTTAGTAATTATTGACGGAGTGACATCTGACATCGCTATGCTATCTACCATATATCCCGCAGACATCGAGAGTTTCACTATTTTGAAGAATGCTACCGAAACGGCAATGTACGGTTCCCGTGGTGCTTCAGGTGTAATTGAGATTAAGACCAAGAAAGGAACGGGGCGAGGTTTCGAAATATCATATGATGGCAACTACGGATTCGAGTCAATGTATAAACATCTGCAAATGCTCAACGGCCCGGAGTATATAGCTACAGCAGAGGCACTTGGATTAGATTACAATAATGGTGGCTACAACACCAATTTTCACGATGTAATTACTCGTACGGGCTTGATACATCAGCATCACTTGGCTTTTAGCGGTGGTTCGGAAAACTCAAACTATCGAGCATCGTTCGGTTTTATGGATCATAATACAATTGTCAAAGTTAACGATTACCGAAATTTAGTGGTAAAACTTGATGCTACACAAAAGGCTTTCGATGGTCGCTTAGTTGGCGATTTTGGTGTATATGGCTACTCGTCAAAGATACACGACATTTTCGATACACGAATGCTGTTTTACTCGGCAGCTGCACAGAATCCTACATATCCAGCAGGAACTGATGTTAATGGCAACTGGGTGAAGAACTCGGCTGCATCACACATCAACCACCCCGGAGCACTCCTCTATGAGAAAAATGACTCCGAAGAACGGAATTTCAATACACATTTGGGGCTGAAATTTAATATCCTTGACAATTTGATATTGTCGGCTTTCGGCTCTTATTCATATTCATCTACGGGAAATGCTCAATTTTGTCCTACATGGGTGTGGGCGCAAGGCAATGTTTATCGTGGAGAGTTCAAGGGTGAAGACTACTTTACAAATGTGTCCCTCTCATATAACAATGCTTGGGGAGACTCACACCTTGATGCTGTTGTTGGCGCAGAATATCTTAAACAGGTAAGGACTGGTTTATGGGTGCAGGCAAAAGGAATAACAACAAATGATTTCTCCTATAATAACATCGGAGCAACATCATCGCGTCCTTTCGGTGGTACGAGCAGTAGCTATGAAGACCCGTCACTTGCTTCAATAATGGGTAGTGTCACATATAGTTACAAGGATAGATATTCTATTGCGGCAGCACTCCGTGGAGATGGCTCTTCAATGGTAAGCGATAACAATACTTTCGGATTCTTCCCATCAGTATCACTGGGTTGGGATGTAAAAAAAGAAGGCTTCCTCTCTGATACTGACTTTATAACAATGTTGAAACTAAGAACCGGATATGGTCGGTCAGGAAATCTTGGAGGTATAACATCCTATACAACACTTAATACCGTAAAGGAGAATGGTATCGTATCCATCAACGGTGCACCTACCGTAACAATGGGAAGTATACGCAACACGAATCCGGACCTTAAGTGGGAGACTCGTTCAACATTTAATATCGGTTTTGACTTAGGTATATGGGATAATCGGTTGATGCTTACCTCGGAATTATATTACTCAAAGACAACGGATATGCTCTATGAGTATGATGTTCCCGTTCCGACCTTTGCGTTCGATAAACTGATGGCAAATATCGGCTCGATGTCTAACCAGGGTGTCGAACTAGGAATCTCGGTAGTTCCCATTCAACGAAAGGATATGGAGATGAATATCAACTTCAATATGTCCTACCAGAAGAATAAGTTACTTTCGCTTAGTGGAGAGTATAATGGTATGCATATGACAGCTTCAGATATTACTCCGATTGGCTCGCTTTATGGTGCAGGTCAGAACGGTGGAGACAATAATGTAGTATATCAGACTGTAGGTCAGCCATTGGGGGTATTCTATCTACCTCACTGCAAAGGGCTTAAAGAAAATGAACTTGGTGGCTACAGTTACGATATTGAAGATTTGAATGATGATGGCGAGATTGATTTTAGCGATGGCGGAGACAGGTATATAGCAGGTCAGGCAACCCCCAAGGTAACTATTGGATCAAACATCAGTTTCCGTTACAAGTCCTTTGATATTGCCATGCAGATAAATGGTGCTTTCGGTCATAAGATATTCAATGGCACGGGCTTGGCTTATACCAATATGTCTATATTCCCTGACTACAATGTATTGAAGGGTGCTCCTGAAAAAAATATTATTGATCAGAATGTTTCAGACTATTGGTTGGAAAAAGGTGACTATGTAAATATTGAACATATTACCATAGGCTACAATATTCCAATGAAATCCAAGGCTGTGAAGTCATTGCGTCTTTCGGCAGGCATTAGCAACCTTGCAACAATCACAGGCTATAGCGGTCTTACTCCAATGATAAACAGTTATGTAGTAAGCAACACTTTGGGCATTGACGACAAACGCACCTATCCTTTATATCGTACCTATTCGTTAGGTCTTAGTATTCAATTCTAACCGCTTACAGTTATGAAAAGATATATAAACATATTGATGGTTGCTTTGGCAACGATGATGACCTCTTGTCTTACTGAAGACCCTAGAGATCAACTTTATGAAGAAGACATTTACAACAATGCCAACAACATATATATTAATGCAGTGGCTGTGCTCTACAATTACATTGGTGGCAGTGCAGACAGTGAGGGTTTACAGGGGACCTGTCGTGGGATTTATGACTATAACACACTTACTACAGACGAAGCCATGATACCTATTCGTGGTGGCGACTGGTACGATGGAGGTTTGTGGACGAATATGTATCAGCATAAGTGGAGTCCTAATGATTTACCACTCTACAATACTTGGAAATACCTCTACAAGGTTGTTGTGTTATCGAACAAATCTCTGCATATCATCGATAAGTATAGCCATAACCTATCTGAGGAGCAGAGAGTGGCCTACGAAGCTGAGGTGCGAGCTCTGAGAGCACTTTTCTACTACTACATTATGGATATGTATGGCAGAGTGCCCATCGTAACATCCTATGAACAACCGCAGGATGAAGTTGTGCAGAGCGAGCGTAGCGAGGTTTTCCGTTTTATCGTGAATGAGTTGCAGGAGGTTGCCGAGTTGTTGCCAAATGAGCGTAGTAATAAGATGGGTAACTACTATGGTCGTATAACAACACCTGTAGCTAATTTCCTTTTGGCTAAGTTGGCTCTTAATGCCGAGATATATTGTGATGATAATTGGACTGATGGCGTTCCACGGAACGGTAAAGAGATATTTTTCACCGTCGATGGTGAGAAACTCAACGCTTGGCAGACCTGTATCAAATATTGCAATAAACTTGCCGAGGTAGGTTATCGGTTGGAGGACGATTATAGCTATAATTTCTCTGTGCATAACGAGAACTCCAACGAAAACATATTCACCATTCCGTTGGATAAGAACCTCTATGCTGCGCAGTTCTGGTATCTCTTCCGATCACGACACTACAACCATGGCGGTGCGTTGGGTGGCTCATCGGAAAATGGTACCAGTGCCAATATCTCAACAGTCTTAGCCAACGGATACGGCACAGATGATGTAGATGCTCGCTTTGAAAAGAACTTCTATGCCGGCATCGTAGAGGTTGATGGAAAGCCTGTAATGATGGACAATGGACAGCAGTTGGAGTATTTCCCATTGGAGCTAAAGTTGAATCTTACGGGAAGCTCCTATGTCAAGACAGCTGGTGCTCGTATGGCAAAATATGAGGTTGATAGGACCTCACATTCCGACGGTAGACAACCGGATAACGACATCGTGCTATTCCGCTATGCCGATGCTCTCCTGATGAAGTCCGAGGCAAAGGTACGTAATGGTGAGGATGGCTCGTTGGAGTTGAACGAAGTCCGAGGTCGTGTTGGTATGCCATATCGAGAAGCTACGCTTGAGAACATATTGAAAGAGCGTTTGTTGGAGTTAGTATGGGAAGGCTGGCGACGACAAGATATGGTGCGTTTTGGAGTTTATCACAAATCATACGATCAGCGAGTCCAACTGGCTGATGAGAAAAATGGGTATACCACAGTTTTTCCTATTCCACAAAAAAGTATAGACTTGAACCCAAAATTGAAACAAAATGTTGGATATAAATAACTTTAGCCTATGAGTATTCAATTTGACATTGCAAAACAGATTATAGCTGAAACATGCCCTAATCGCAAACTTAAGTTGGAGAATATTCGCCTTTTTGCAGATATTATTCAGCCTAAGAAATATCAAAAAGGTGATATAATTCTAAATGAAGGTGATATCTGTAATTGCCTATTTTATATAGAAAAGGGATTTATTAGACAGCACTACCTAAGGCATGATAAGGATGTGATAGAACATGGAAAATCCAGTGTAAGCTGCCCCCTAAAACCAAGCGATTCTGCCCCCTTAAAACATTCAACAATGCCCCCTTAAAAAGTCTTGACCGATGGGGTTATTATTATTTTAGTT